>JAEUGZ010000633.1 GCA_016794725.1 Opitutaceae bacterium
GCCGACCCCGCGGGGATTGGCGTCGCGATCATCATGCGGATCACCGAGGCGGGACCGGTGGGTCCCGTCGCGGCCTCCCCGAGGCCACCTCCAACGGAAATCCAGGAATTGCTCCGGTTATCCCCGATCTCCGTACAGCGATGCCAGGGTGTGCCAGCATTCGGGGGGGCCGCCCTCGGTGCCGGTGGTCTTGACGACGTCGCGGGTAAAGTAACGCAACTGCACGGTCGCGGCCCGCGCATTGGGAAACAGAGGGACCTTGCGCTGCAGTTCGGCGCGCAGGGCGGAGGCGGAGCGCACCGTGCCCCACTTGCATTCGCCAAGGTCGGTCCACCCATCCTCCCGCAGCCCCACGACGTCAATCTGCGCCTCCTTGCTCCAAAATTCCCCGACTTCGTAAGGTGCTCCAACCGATTCGGCCTCGTAGATCCGCGGCAGCGCTTCGCGGCACATGCGCTCAAAACACTCGCCGCAGTAGGCGTCCCAACCCGGCCGCACCAGCTCCCGCACCGATCGTTCCGGACCGAGCAGCGGAATCCGGCTGAGGTGGGGGTAGACGAAGCGGAACCAAAAGCGCAGGAGCGGATCGGCGACGGCATAGCGGGTTTCGCGCGCGGTGGGCGGCCGTCCGTGGAGCGGGTGTCGACGACGGACGTAGCCGAGTTCCATCAGGGTGGTGAGGTAGTAGTGCAGCGCCCGATCACCGATGCCGGCGGCGGCGGCAATGCCGCCATTCGTGGTCTCGCCCTGGGCGGCCATGGCGTGAAAGATGGCATGGTAGTTGGCGACATCGCGCAGCTCCTCCCGCAGGAGAAACTCCGGTTCGCGGGCGAGGGCGCCGGCGTCGTGAAAAAAGACCGACGCCAGGTTCTGTTCGAAGGACCTCGTTGGCTGAAAGCACTCCAGGTAGGCGGGCAGGCCCCCGCAGACAAAATGGACCTGCGCCTGGTCGGGACGCGACCACTTGGGATGAAAGGCGGCCGCTTCGCGAAACTCAAAGGGCCGCAGCAACAGTTGCGCCGTGCGCCGGCCGAAGAGCGGACTCTTCTTTCCCAGCACCTCGCGCTCCATGAATCCCAGGTAGGATCCGCAGAGAATGAGCATGATCCGCCCGGAGGCCTGCCAGCGTCGATCCCAGAGCTCCTGCAGGATGCTGGGCAATTCCGGGCTCGATTCGGCCGTCCACTGGAATTCGTCGAGCGCGAGCAGCAGCTTGCCCGGCCCCTTCCAGCGTTCGTCGACCAGCGTCAGCGCCTGGGACCAGCTTTCCGGCACGATCTGGGCCAGCAGGGGTTCACCCAGCGCGGCCGCCGCCAGGGACATGAACTCGCGCAGCTGGAGGCCGGCGGGCGCCTGTTTGCCCACGTGGTAGATGGCCGGCTTGCCCTGCGCGAAACGCACAATCAACCGGCTTTTTCCGGCGCGTCGCCGACCATAGACCGGGATGAAGGCCGACCCGGCCGAGTCCCATGCCTCCTCCAGCAGCTTCAGTTCCCGCGTGCGCCCCAGAAATCCCATGTCCTCCTCGTCGCAATCATGGCCAGACTTGTCAAGGTATAACTTGACAAGTGTAAACCTGAGGAATTTCGCCCTCCGGGGAATCCCGCGACCGGGCCGCGGTTCGGGGCGAATGCAAATCCCTGTCGGGCCGAGGTTTGACGGGTCAGGTTGGCGTCCGGGCTTGCGGGAAGGGAGTGGGTCCTGCCACACTTGGGGTCTCATGGGCGGCCACCTTTTCGAGCGACTCAGCCTCGGCGTTGGTTCCGGCCCCGAAGTGACCCTCAGGATTCGGATTTTCCGACTGCTCACGGCCACCACGGCGTTCCTTTGCCTGGTGCTGGTGATGCCGACCAACCTGCTGCAGAACCTCGATATCAAGGTGCACGTGGCCAATGTGCTCCTCGGCCTCGTCAGCGGACTGGTTTACTGGCAGTCGCGACGCGGACGGCACTACATCACCGCCTTTCTGCTCGCGGTCGTGCTGATGCTCGATGCCGTCTGGTTTTGGAATGGTGGATCGCAGGGGACGATCACCTTCTTCTACTTTCCCGTGTTGCTCTACGTGGTGGCGATGCAACGGGGACGTACCCAGATTCTGGCGACGATTGCGCTGATGGCAAATGTCATAGGACTGTTCGTCGTCGAGGCCTACCGCCCCGAGTGGGTCACGCCCTTTGCCAGCGTGGCGGACCGGCGTCTCGATCTGGGTATCGGAATCATCTGCGGATTCACCGCGGTGGCGGTGATCGCCTCCGTCATCCTGTCCAGTCATGACCGTGAGCAGCAGAGGATTTCGCAGATCGCGACCCAGCTGACGACGAGCGAACAAAACTACCGGGAGACCTTCAATTCGACGAGCGACGCCTTGTTTGTCCATGATGAGAAGGGCGGGGTGGTCGACGTGAATGAACGGGCGCAGACTATCTTTGGCGCCACCCGAGACCAACTGATGAAGGGAACCTTCACCGACTTCAGTCTCGGTCAAAGCCCGTATTCCCTGCTTGAGGCCACCCAGAAGATCAGCCTGGCAATGCAGGGACAACCGCAGGTGTTTGTCTGGCGGAGCCGGAAGGTAGACGGAACGGCCTTCTGGTCCGAGGTCGCCCTGCGCGTGGGTCGGATCGGCGGGACGCAGCGGGTGATTGCGGCCGTGCGCGACATCACCGAACGAAAGCAGGCGGAGGAGGCGATGCGCCGGAGCGAGGAACGCCTGCGCCTCTGCCTGGTCGCCTCGGCGCAGGGTTGGTTTGAAATCAACGTGCAGACGGGACTGGGCGAATCCAGTCCGGAGTATGTCCGCATGATCGGGCACGATCCCGCCACCTATCAAACCACGCTGGAGGGCTGGATCTCCGGCATTCACCCGGAGGATCGGGAGAAACTGATCAAGGCCTACCGCGAGTGCGTGACGGCGGGCGACACCCGGACAATGGAGTACCGCCGACAGACGAAGTCGGGCGTGTGGAAGTGGATTCGCTCCATGGGAAGCATCATCGAGTATGATGCGGACGGGAAACCGCTCCGCATGTACGGCACGCACGCCGACATCACCGAGCGGAAGGAACTGGAGGCCCAGCTCCTGCACAGTCAGCGTCTCGAAGCGGTGGGTACGCTCGCCAGCGGCGTGGCGCACGACCTGAACAACATCCTTACTCCCATGCTCATGGCGACAGGAATCCTGCGGGAGTCGCTCAGTGATCCGCGCGACCGGGAGCTCATGGCTATGCTGGACAGCGGCGGAAAGCGGGGGGCGGCGATCGTGAAGCAGCTGCTCGATTTCAGCCGCAATCTGACCCGCGATCGGGTGGCGCTCGACCCAGCGCAGGTGCTGCGCGAGACGGCGCAGTGGATGCGGTCCAGCCTGCCTCCTTCGATCGAGGTCAAGGTGGTGGCGACGGAAGGGTTGCCGGGAATCGAGGCGGATCCCACCCAGTTGCACCAGGTGATGATGAACCTCTGCGTCAATGCCCGGGATGCGATGCCTACCGGCGGCGTGCTGACGCTCGTGGCGGAGGTGGCCGAGGCGTCGACCTCGAGTCATCCGACCGAGCACGGAATGCCGTCCCGGCGGCATGTCATCTTCAAGGTGGTGGATACCGGTTGCGGCATTGCGCCGGAGGTCCGGGATCGCATTTTCGATCCGTTTTTCACGACCAAAGGTCCGGGCAAGGGGACGGGACTTGGACTGGCTTCGGTCCATGGCATCGTCAAGGCCCACGATGGCTTTGTGCGGGTGGAGAGCAGTCCCGGCCAGGGCTCGACGTTCGCCGTGTACCTGCCGGCGATGTCGGGACCCGCGCCCGCGCGCAACCCCGAGGCCGGGGTGACCCCGGCAACGCCGGCAAAGGACGCTTCCACCCAGTTCTGTGTGCTGGTGGTGGACGACGACGACTCGGTTCGTCTGGTGACCCGCCGCCGCCTGGAGCTTGAGGGCTACCGCGTCCTGGTCGCGAATGGAGGAGCGGAGGCGCTGGCCCTGCTGCGGGACCCGGCCCAGCCGGTGGACGTGGTTGTGACGGATTTCGCCATGCCCGGCATGGATGGCCCCACGCTCGCCCCGCGGTTGCGTCAGCTTCGCCCGACCCTGCCCATTATCGGCATGTCCGGCAACGACCAGCGCGGCCGGGCTGCGGAACTCACGGCCCTTGGTTTCGCCGAGGTGTTGAGCAAGCCGTACGCCGCGTCGGACCTCCTCGCCGCCCTTCGCCGGCACCTCCCATCGCGACCCAGGGGCTGAGTCCCAATGGGTCACCGCCGGATCGAAACACCCCGGCGGCGATCCGCCGGACCCGCCCGGATGGCCGCAGGCCGCACCGATGGAGGGCGCCGCTCCGACGGCGCCGGTTGCGCGTCGCTAACGTGACGGGCCCCAAGGTGTGCCCACGCGTAACGGACCGCCTACCACCCGGCGTTGTGATGCAGGGCGCGTCCCCGCGGCGCCGACGGAGCAGCGCCCTCCAGGAGTGTACCCGCGACGGGTGAGGACAAGGGGGGCGACCCTGGGGTCGCTGCCGGATCGAAACACCCCGGCGGTGCTCCGCCGGAACCGCCCGGGTGGCCGCAGGCCGCAACGATGGAGGGCGCCGCTCCGTCGGCGCCGGTTGCGCGTCGCGAATCCGACACGAACCTAAGTGAACACAACAGAACACCACACA
>JAEUGZ010000637.1 GCA_016794725.1 Opitutaceae bacterium
GGCCGCCCACGCCCAGGCACTGGTTCGATTCCAGGCCGAGGAGGCTGACCACGCGGCCAAGGCCCCCGCACTCTGGGCCGCGTGGCGGCCCCGTTTCGCCAGCTACGACGTGGTGCTGTCCAACTACAACGGCGAGGACTGGCCCGAGGAGGTGCGAAACGCCCTGGTCGACTACGTGCGCAACGGCGGCGGCTTCGTCTCCTACCACGCCGCCAACAACGCGTTTCCCAACTGGCCCGAGTACAACGCCATGATCGGACTCGGCGGATGGGGTGGTCGCAACGAAAAGTCCGGCCCTTACCTGCGACTGCGGGCCAACGGCTGGATACGGGACATGACGGCCGGGCCCGGAGGTGGGCATGGTCCGCAGCATGAATTTGTCGTCGAAACCCGTGCGGCCGACCATCCGATCGTCAAGGGACTCCCGCTGCGCTGGAAAAACGCCAAGGACGAGTTGTACCACGGGCTGCGCGGTCCCGCCGAGAACGTCCTGGTGCTGGCCTCCGCCTTTTCCGACCGGACCCATGAACACGAACCGATGCTGATGGTCATTCCCTATGGAAAAGGCCGCGTGTTCCACACCACGCTCGGTCACGCCATCGATGCCGTCAATGGACTGGGCTTCCAGGTCACGCTCCAGCGCGGCACCGAATGGGCTGCCACTGGCGCGGTCACTCTTCCGTTGCCCGTCGCCGGTTCCCTTACAGAAGACACACCCGCGCTCCGCCCGGTCTCGCCGTAGGATCTGCCGCCCTCCCCGGCCCGGCTTCCTTTTTCCGAAACCGGGTCAACCTCGCTGCTTGAGCCGATCCAGCAGGACCGCTCCCAGCAGGATGCACCCGCGGGCAACGTACTGATAGAACGGCGCAATGTTCATCAGGTTCATGGCATTCTGGACCAGTCCCATGATGAGCACCCCGGCGATGACCGCACCGATCCGGGCCACGCCTCCACTGAGCGAAACCCCGCCCAGTACACAGGCGGAAATGACTTCGAGCTCAAGTCCCTGCGACGTGTTCGGCTGACCGCTCGTCATGCGGGCGGCGAGCACCAGACCGGCAAACGCAGCCACCAGACCTTGGAGCGTAAAGAGGGTGATCTTGACCCGAATCACCGGCACCCCCGCCAGGTGCGCCGCCTCTTTGTTGCCACCGATGGCGAGCGTGTCGCGGCCAAAGACGGTCTGATTGAGCAATCCGCCGAAAATCACGAAACAGGCCGCCGTCAGCCACACCGGCACCGGAACGCCGAGCCAGGCCGTATTGCCCAACGCGAAAAAGGCATCCGTCCGCACACCCACGGCGCGGCCGTCCGAGACAATGAAGCCAAGCCCGCGCACCACCTGCATGGAAGCGAGGGTGGTGATCAATGCATTGACGCCGAGGCGCGCAACGACAACCCCGTTGAAGAATCCAATCAACGCACCGCTCACGAGCGCGGCCGCCACCCCCAACGTGACACTCCCGGTGGCGTTCATCACGGTCGCACCCAGGACCCCGCCAAAAGCGACGATGGAGCCCACCGACAAGTCAAAGTCACCCGCTGCCAGGCAGAACATCATCGTGCAGGCGACCATGCCGATCGTGGCCACGGCGAGCGCGAGTCCGCGAAGGTTGGTCACCGTGAGAAAGTTGTCCACGAACAGGGAACAAACGAGAAACAGGCCCGCGAGCACGAGCAGCATGCCCGCCGAATCCCAGATCCGGACCAGCCGCGAGGACGATGAAACGGAACGAAAAATCATGGAGAATTCAGACTGCGGCACCCGCGGGCAGTGCCGCACGCATCACTGCTTCAGGAGTGGCCTTCGGGCGGGACAACTCAGCTGAGACAAGTCCCTCGCGCATGACATACACCCGGTCGGCAATCCCCAGGACCTCGGGGAGTTCGCTCGACACCATCACCACGGAGGTTCCCGCCGCGGCAAGATCATGGATCAGTCCGTAAATCTCGCTTTTCGCTCCAACGTCGATGCCTCGGGTGGGTTCGTCGAGCACCAGCACCCGGACCGGCTCCGAAAGCCAGCGAGCCAGAATCGCCTTCTGCTGATTTCCGCCCGAAAGCAGCCCGATCAGTGTATCCGCCGAAGCAGTCCGCACACCGAGCCGCTCGATCTGGGTGGCCGCATTCCTTGTCTCCCAGCCTGAATCAATGAAGGCGCCAGCCCGCAGGTGTTCCCTCCGGGCGCTCAGGTTGATGTTCTCAGCCACGGATCGAACGCCAATGATGCCCTCCTTCTTTCGATCCTCCGGACAGAACACGAGACCGGCGCAGATGGCAGCTCGCGGCGAATCGACAACGAGGGTCGTTCCATGGATTCGCACCTCCCCCGACACCGGAGGAACGACTCCGCAGAGCAGACGCAGCAGTTCCGTGCGGCCCGCGCCCACCAGTCCGAAGAAGCCGACAATTTCACCTCGAGCGACCGCAAAGGTGACAGGAACCCTCAGACCAGGGCCGAAGAGTCCACGGACCTCCAATCCACCTGGCGCGTGGGGCCGTGGTCGGTAGTGATAAACATTCGTCAACTCACGGCCGACCATGCTCTTCACCAGAGCATCCCGCGTCACTCCCGTCAGCACCTCATGGGTCACGACGTGTTTTCCATCCCGCAGCACCGTCGCTGCATCGCAGAGATCGTACACCTCTTCCATGCGATGGGTGACATAGAGAATGGCCGTTCCTTGATCGCGAAGTTCCCGGATGATCTCAAACAGACGCCCGGTTTCCCGCGCCGACAGACTGCTGGTCGGTTCATCGAAGGCCATGGTCCGGGCTCCCCGCCCCAGGGCCTTCGCAATCTCCACCATCTGACGCTGGGCCAGCGACAAACGGCCCACGCGGGTGTCGGGCGAGATATCCTGCCCGACCCGCCGGAGCAGAAGTTCTGCCTCTTTCCGCAGGGTCCCACGATCCAGAAATCCCAGGTGCCGCGGAAACCGTCCAAGAAAGAGGTTCTCGGCCACGGTCATTTCCGGAACCAGATGCAACTCCTGATAGATGACCGCCACTCCGGCGCGCAGAGCCTCCGCCGTGGACGTGAACCGCTTGGACACACCGCCATGGCGCAGGGAGCCTGCGGTCGGGTGGTAGGCCCCGCTCAGAATTTTGAGGAGCGTGGACTTTCCCGCCCCATTTTCGCCCATCAGGGCATGGATGCTGCCGCCGCGGACCCCAAAAGACACCTGATCGAGCGCGCGAACGCCCGGGAACTCCATCGTGAGCGCCTCAAAGCTAAGGGCGGGATCTGCGCGTGTCATGCTCCGCCGGGCTAGAGGATACCCTCGCCCTTCAGCACCTGTTCAAAGTTCTCCCGGGTGATGGGCCGGCCATCGACCCGGGTATCGAGTGGAGGCGTCTGATTCTCCTTTACCCAGAGGAAGAGCATTTCGGCCGTGCGAAATCCCTCCGTGGGAGCTGACGCATAGATGGAGGCGTAAAAGCCAGTGGGGGCGGGCTTGCGGAGTTCGTCGATGCAATCGGTGCCATTGATACCGACGCCGATGACATCCTGCGCCTTGAATCCATTGCCCTCCGTGGCGCGGACGGCACCGAGCGTCGCGGTGTCGTTCATGCCCGCGACCAGCCAGCGTTTCACTCCGGTCTTCTGCGCCAGCAGCGCATTGGCGGCGTCGAAGCTGCCCGGAATATCGGTGGTCTTTTGCGGAGCCTTGAAAATGCGCTCCGACGGGAAGCCCGACGCCTTGAGGGCGGCAATAATCCCGTCCGTGCGCTCGCGCGCGGTGTCGAGTTCCTCAAACGTCACAATACACGCCGCGGTATCCGCCGCCGCCCAACCACGGTGTTTCATTTCCGCCGCCAGGGTCGCGCCCGACAACTGGCCGATCTTGCTTGCCGACATGCCCAGGTAGGGCACCTCCTCCAGAAATTTTCCATCCGCGCCAACAAAACGATCGTCGACCGTGATCACCTTGAGACCGGCCGCCCGGGCCTTGGCCACGATGGCCGGACCGAGGCGAACATCCGGGGTGCAGATCACAAACCCCGCCGCCCCGTTGGCCGCCAGGCTGTCAATCGCCGCCAGGGTCTTCTCGCCGTCGGGTACACCGATCTTGATCATCTCAAACCCGTACTGCGCCGCCGCCTTGTCGGCCCCTTTCCACTCGTACTGAAACCAAGGCTCCTCCGGCTGTTTGACGAGGAAACCCAGCTTGATCCGATCCGGCCCTCCCCGATGGCCCGTCACGTTGGAACGCTTCGCACAGGCGCCAACGAGGAGCGCACACCCGGTGAGGCAGGAAAGAACCAGAAAGCGGGGGAAATTCATGGGAGAAAGCGGAGCGAACGAGGCGAGGGGTGTGACGCCAAAGGAAAGCTGAACTTAAGACGGAACGAGGGTGCCAACCAGACTGGGATGAGCGAGCCTCGACTTCCCCCCAATCTAGTGACCCACCCCACATGCCAAATCCCAGTCCGGGCGCCAATTTTATTCCTGCGCTAATGTTAGACCGATCGACCCATTGATTTTCCATTCATGCTTCTGTGGTTTCACGGTGTCGGTTGCCCACCCCCCGGATTAGCCCCCCAATGGTCCACTCACGCACTTTGCCCTGTCCTCTGTCCATGCCTGTCGCTGGAGACAGACTTGGATTTCGCGTCCCCCTCCCCTAACCCTGACTATGAAATACCCAAGAAAATCCCTGACCGCGCTGGCTTTGCTGGCAAGCGCGTGGCCCTTGGTCGCACAATCCGTGCCGCCCGCACCTGCTCCCACTGCCGACAAAGACGAGAAATCCATTCCGGTGGTGAACCGCGTGGAGGAGGAGGCCCTTGTTCTTTCGCCTTTTGAAGTCACCTCGACCCAGGACCGGGGCTACCAGGCAACGGAAACGCTCGCGGGCACCCGTATCCGCACGGACTTGAAAGATGTCGGTTCAGCCATTTCCGTCATCACCAAGGAATTCATGCAGGACATCGGTGCGACCGACACCGCAACCTTGCTCCAATACACGACAAACGCGGAGGTCGCCGGCACTCGCGGCACCTACGCCGGACTGGGCAATGGCACTTCTGTCGATGAAACGGGCACGCTCCGCGCCCCGGCCGGGGCCAACCGCGTGCGCGGACTCGCCGCGGCGGACAATACCCGTGACTTTTTCGTCACCGACATTCCTTGGGACAACTACAATGTCGACCGCATCGACATCCAGCGCGGACCGAACTCGATCCTCTTTGGCCTGGGCAGTCCCGCCGGCATCGTCAATGCATCCACCCGCAATGCCGAGTTCCGCACCACCGGCCGAGCCGAGGCGCGCTTCGGCTCCTACGGCAGCGCCCGGGGAACCTTGGACTTCAATCAGGTGCTCATTCCCAAAGTGCTCGCCGTCCGGGTGGACGGTCTTTGGAGCAAGGAGAAATTCCAGCAGGACCCGGCCTTCCAGGATGACAAGCGCGTCTACGGGGCGCTTCGCTTCGATCCCCAGCTCTTTAATCGCAGCGATTTCCGCACCAGCATCCGGGCCAAATACGAGAACGGTGACATCAAGGCAAACCGTCCCCGCATCCTGCCGCCCGCCGACAGCATCACCCCCTGGTTCCGCCCGGTCAATACGGCCAGCCTCAATGGTGGCGTCGGCAAGCTTGCCATCAATAGCGGCTATGATGTCGGCTCCAACGCCGCTGCCACCAATCCCTGGCTAAGCGCCAGCATCGCCAACCAGCAACAGCCGCTCTGGTTCATGGACGGCACCACCAACCAGCTCTACCGCATCTACGGCGGTTATGTTAACACCGGCGCTCGCAACCTCGATGGAAGTCTCCGCGGCATTGGTGACGCACTGGTCGGTCAGCGCTACTCGGACCAGTTCTTCGGTCTCACCAACCTCGCGACCTACGCCACCAATGCACGCCTGCCCAACGCCCAGTACGGGCAGTTCCGCCAATCGTCGCTGCTCGATTCCTCGGTCTTCAACTACTACGATCAGCTGATCGACGGCCCCAACAAGTCGGAATTTGAAAAGTGGGACACCTACAGCATCGAGCTCTCCCAGACGGCCTGGGGTGACCGGGTGGGCGTCCAGCTGAACTACGACCGCCAGAAATACAAGCGCGGCGGGCAGGCTCTGCTCGGCAACCCAACGCTCACGATCGATGTGCTTCGCAATTTCCAGGACCTCACCGCCAATCCCAATTTCGGGCGTCCCTACGTGGTCGGCGGTCCCGGCAGCGGAAACAGCTACCAGAGCGACCGGGAATACACCCGAGCCTCGATCTTTGGCGAAATTCGTTCGGCCGACTTCTTCAAGCGGGATAGCTTCCTCACCAAGCTGCTCGGCAAACACCGCCTGAACGGTGTGGTCAGTGACGAGGACTACGAAACCGAAAATCGCTCGTGGCGCATGTACGCCCACAGTCGAGAATGGGCCGGATATTGGAACCGCAACGACGGCAGCAATTCCGACTTCCGCGACCGGGCGCCAGTCGGGGTCATCTACCTGGGTTCATCCCTCGCCAACGCCGCCTCCGCTTCCGGCGCCTACATCCCAAATATTTCCAGCGCCATGGGTCTGGCCAACGGGAGCGTTTACCACTTTGCCTCGACGTGGACCAACCCCGCCGGAGTCGCCTTCAACAATCCCTATTCGGTTCCGACCAACCTGACGTCGATGCTGGATGCCGCCACCGCGACCACGCAAGTGTCGAACCCCGCCAACTACATCGGCTGGAACACGAACTTCCAGGACAACCTGCTGCGCTACAATGACGGCGCCGACCTGAGCCTGCTCACGAATGCTCAAAAGTCGCTGCGCGTGACCAAGTCCTACGCCGGCACCTGGCAGGGCTTCCTCTGGGACGGTGCTGTGGTCCCCACCCTCGGCTGGCGCTACGACAAGGTGAAGGGCAAGGGCGTGGGCGCCACTCCGGTCACATCCAATCGACAGATCCTCAACATCCAGCCCGACGTCTACCGTCTGCCGGATGCCTTCCCCGCCAATCAGACCTTCGAGGATCACTCGACGGCCGGTGGGGTGGTTGCCCACCTCAACAAGCTGTTGGGCAGCCGCGATCGTTTGCCCCTCAATGTCAGTGTGTCGTACAACAAGTCGAATAACTTCCAGGTGACCGATACGCGTCGCGACTTCTTTGGAAACCCGATC
>JAEUGZ010000001.1 GCA_016794725.1 Opitutaceae bacterium
CGAACTACCGCGCCGGCGTGTTAGTCCTCGACGCGTTGACACACCTTGAACCGGGAAGGGACCGCCACGCGCAACCGGCGTCGACCGAGCGACGCCCTCCATTCTAGCCCACTTCCAATCAACACGGTACATCTACGGCCCCCTAAGTTGACGCGCCCGCGGGGCTGGATTGGGGTGGATCCCCGGCAGAAATGGCGCATGATTTGACGAAAATGCCAAAACCGGCCCCGAGCGACCTGAAGGAACTGGTGGCACGCCTGCCGCAGCCCATGCACCAGCTGCTGGGGCGTCCGGCTTCGCCGCTGGTCTTGCCGGACAACCTCGTGTGTTTCCAGCGCCGCGAGGCGGACGAACTGAACAAGCCCCGGCGCGGCCGCGCGCTGCACCACCGGTTTGTGCTGATCTTCGCGCTGCGGACGACGGTGACGGTGTGTGTCGACGACCGCTCGATCCGCCTGCATGAGGGGGAAGGGCTGCTCGTGTTTCCCTTTCAGTTTCATCACTACATTGAGCCCGCGCGGTCGACACTGTCCTGGTTGTTTGTCACCTTTGAGCTGGCCGAGGCGGAGGCGCTGGCGGGACTCCGTTATCGACCCTTTTCCCTGACGCCAACGCTGCGCTCGCTCGCGGCGGAGTTGGTGGCCGCCTATGAGGCGGAGCGGGCGGCGGATCTCTCCATCTTGCTGCTGGCGCTCCTGCTGGCGCGGCTCCGGCGCCTGCGGGCGGCGCCTCATGCAGCGCCGACGGCGAAGATGCCCGCGCCGGGACTGCTCATGCGCGTGAACCAGCTCGCGCAACGCACGGGTGACATGCCGGGGATCAAGGACATCGCGAAGTCGCTGGGAATCAGTCCCAGCCACCTCCGGGCCCGGTTCCGTGCCTCGTGCGGCGTCAGCATTGGGCGACACCTGCGGCGACTCCGCCTGGAGCAGGCCTGCGGGATGCTCCGACTCGGTCCCCAGCGGGTTTCCGAAATCGCGGAGCAGTGCGGCTTTTCCTCGATCCACGCCTTCAGTCGTGCCTTCCGGGCCGCGTATGGGGTGTCGCCGCTCGGCTACCGTCACAGTGGTGGCAAGACGGTTGCGAGGGTGCGCAAGGTGCAGCGCTGATCGTGCCCGCGGATTGGTTCGGGATTCCGTGCGCGGGCCGGCAGCCGCCTTTCCCGGCTCAAGTCACGAAGGGCTCCGGGTGACATTATCAAAAATGATGAACTTTTTGACAATAATGCCAGCGAGCTCCCGCCTTTCCCTCGGCGAGGACGCCCGACGGTGGGCGCGCGGCGAGAAAAGCCTTGGAGATGGAGCCGGCCGGATTAGGCTCACTGGTCACCAAACCAAGCCGATCGCGCCCGTCGCATGACGTGTCGCGTGCAGAGAACCATCCAACGATGAGCTATCCAGACGTTCGTTATCCCCGTTCGTTTCTATTCCGGCTGTTGCCTCATGCAACGAGCCTCGTATTTGTCCTGGTGGCGACCCTGTTTGTTCCCGCCCTATTTGCGCAGGAAACCGGCACGGCGCGCATCTCAGGTGCGGTCACCAGCAAATCCTCGAAGAATGCGCTCCAGGGCGCGGTGGTCATGGTACCGTCGCTCAACCGCTCGGTCCTGACCGACAGTTCGGGCAATTTTTCGCTCCGCGACCTCCCCGCCGGCGCACTGGACGTGGTGGTATCGTACACCGGTTTCGCCGATTCCACCCAACGGATTGTCGCCGAAAGCGGCAAGAACGTGGAGGCGACATTCGAGCTGGCCAGCGCCGACATCGTGCAGATGGAGGCCTTCACCGTCGAGTCGATGAAGGAGGGACAGGCCCTCTCCATCACCGAGCAACGCAACGCAATGAACGTGAAGACCGTGGTGGCACTTGACGAATGGGGTGTGCTGCCGACGCAGAATATCGGTGAACTGGCGTCCCGCCTGCCCGGCATCACCTACACCACGGATGAAGACGACCTGATGATCAATGTCAGTATCCGCGGACAGCCCGACAGCTACACACGCCTGAACGTCGACGGCATGTCGACCACCGGTGTCAGCGGCATCGGACGCACCGCCACGCTGCACTCGTTTTCCGCCTCCAACTACGAACAGATTGAGGTCATCGCCGGCCAGACCCCGGACAAGCGGGCCGACTCCCTCGGTGGCCAGCTGAACCTCAAGACCCGCTCGCCGCTCGCGATGCGGGAGAATCGTCGCTACAACTACAATTTCAACCTGCGCTACTTTCCCTCGTATTCGGACCGCAACCAGCAGCTCGCTGACCATCCCCTGCATCCTGACATGAGTGTCGGCTACACGGGGGTGTATGACGTGTTCGGCGGCCGTCGCAACCTCGGCATCGTGCTCAATGCCTCCTACCAGGAGGTCGTAAATCAAATCGACTACGATTTCCTGCAGTATCAGTTCACCAACGATCCGATCGCCTACTTCCACGATTACGACAAGCGAAGCGGCCTCAATCATCGCAAGATCACGGCGTTCATGGCCCGCGCCGACTATCGCCTCTCCGACTCGACCACGGTGTCGCTGCGTTTCCTTTACAATGCGGGCGACGAACCGTTCTACGACCGCACCCGCGTCAATCCGTTTGCGCCCCGCACCATCTACAATGCCACCACCACGCCGAACGGCGCGATCCTGCCCGACTACACGGCGAATCGCACCGAAGTCCGTCCGGTGGCTGGCGTCCGGTTCGACATCAACACCTGGGGATTTTCCTTCGCGAGCAAGAATCCGACCGGAACGCTCGCGTTTGAGCACGACTGGGGTCGCTTGAAGGTCGACCATGCCTATCGCTGGAGCAATACGACCTGGTGGTCCGGCGCGGGCCTGAACCGTCAGGCGGGCGAGTACCTTGCCCGGGTCAACGCTCCGATTGGCTTTATTCTCAACAACTCGAATCTGGACGGGCAGGTCTTCACCCAGACCGCCGGCCCGAGTGTGTATGCAGCAAGCAGTTACTCGCCAATCGTGCTGACCGCCGCGAACACCACGACCGTTCCGGTCCCGCAGACTTCGGTCTCGTTCGTCAAGCGTGACAACTACACCCGCACCAACGAGGTGACCGCCAACGTCAATGCCACCTACACGTTCGCCACGGCAATACCGCTGGCGGTGAAGGCCGGAGCCGACACCGTCAACCGCCGCGTGAACACGGCTCCGAACGACACCCGGCGCTGGTATGGGGTGGTGGGCAGCACCATCAATGCGGATTTGATGCCGATCAGTGAATTTGAACTTCAGCACGGAGGAGCGCGCCTGCCGGCCTACAAGCCGTCCGCGATCTCCGGCACCTTGAGCAACACCGCGCTCTGGTACGAGGACGTGAACTTCAACGCGACCTCCCCCTACGGCATCGGCCGGCGCATCATGGAAGAGGGCGTCGACTCCGCGTATATCCAATTCCAGGGCAAGGTCCTCAATCGTCTGAACTTCCTCGGTGGGGTGCGCGGCGAATGGGTCACGACCGACACCTTCAACTACTTCCGCGCCCGCACGACGCCGATCGCGACTGAACCGGATCACTATAAACGTGCGGCGATGGATTTCCAGAAGCAGTCGACCAGCGGAGACTACAACAAGATGTTCCCGAGCATCCACTTCGCCTATGACATCACCGACAACTGGAAGGCGCGAGCCAGCTGGTCCACCAGCTATGGCCGGGCCACGCTGCAGCAACTGGTGCCGGGCGCCACGGTCAGCGATGCCAACCAGACGGTCACCGTCGGCAATCCGGCGATCAAGCCGCAGGAGGCCAAGAACATCGACATCAAGCTGGAGTACTACTTCAAGAGCACGGGCAAGCTGACCGTCGGCGCCTTCCAAAAGAAGATCACCGACTACATTGGCTCCAGCTCGAACTCGGGATTCACGGTGCCGTCGGGACAGGACAACGGGTATGACGGACTCTACTCGGGATACACCATCTTCCAGCCAACGAATCTGGGTGATGCCGAAGCCGAGGGGCTGGAGTTTGACTACAGCCAGCGCCTCTCCTTCCTGCCTGGTGCCTTCAAAGGCCTGACGGTTTCCGGCAACTACACCTACCAGCGCACGAAGGGCCGCTTCGCCGGCACCACGGTGCTCAACACCAATCAGGTCGCCGGTTTTGTGCCGCGGCTCTTCAATGCTCGCGTCAACTATGTCTACAAGAAATTTGGTTTCTCGGCGGACATGACGTTCAAGGGTGAATACCTGGTGGTCTACAGCACCACGGCTGGTGCCACCCGCTGGCAGCGTGACCTCACCCGCTACAATGTGGGTTTCACCTATCGCGTGCGTCCGGAGGCCACGGTGTTCCTGAACTTCGACAACCTCTCCGAGGCGGGTCCGGAACAGTTCTTCCAGTACGACAATCGCACGAGCCAACGGCTCGTGGCGCCGACGTCGATCAAGCTGGGCGTCACCGGCCAGTTCTAGTCGCAGTCTTGCAGTCTTGATCGGGGGCGGTCCCGCGGGATCGCCCCTTTTTCTTTCACCTGTCATCCCGTGACTCACCGCGTTCTTCTCCTCCTTCTCCTCCTGCTCGCCTTCGCCGGCGGGGGGGTGTCCCTTCAGGCGGCCGCACCGACCGCCGCACCCGCGGCGGTCGATCCCTTGGTCGCCTTGCGCGCCAAGCCGCTGTACCAGTTCACCGAGTCCGAGGTGGGCCTCTACCTCGCTCACCTGCAGCAGACCGAGCCGGACCTGCGGCGGCGGATCCTGCATCTGGCGCGCAAGAACATCGGGCAGCCGTACGATCTGTACCTGCTGGGGGAGATGCCGTTCGAGACGTATGATCCGCAGCCGCTCTACTGCCTGACCAAGAGCGACTGCCTGGTGTTCAGCGAACACGTCTATGCCATGGCGTTGAGCTCGGATTGGACCGGCTTCATGCGGCTACTCCAGCGTATCCGCTACATCAACGGGGAGATCGGGGTGGTGACGCGCAACCACTACACCGAGTCGGATTGGAATCCGTCAAATCGTTGGCTGGTGAGGGACATCACCGCCGAGATCGCCGGCGACAAGGCGGTGCGTTTTGAAGAGAAGATCGACCGTTCCCGGTTCTTGCTGCAGCGGTACAAGCTGAAGGTCGACGTGCCGGTGGTGCATCACCACGATCTTTATCTTCCTTATGCGGACGTGGCGCGGGCGGCGGGACACCTCAAGGACGGCGACTTCGTCAATGTGGTGCGGGGCGTGGTCAAACCGGGAGCACCGGTCAATGACACCTTTGGCGGCAACGCGTGGATCGGTCACGTCGGACTGGTGGCCCACGGCCCGGATGGCGTGCTGCACATGATCCACTCGGCCGAGCCGGCGGTGCGCGAGGAGCCGCTCTCCGAATTCATCACCCGTTCGACGGCGGACCTTGCGGCGAAGGACAAGGCGGGCAAGCAGCGCCTGCTGGGATTCAAGTTTCTGCGCCTGGAGGAGAATCCCCTGGCGAATCTGCGGCTGATCGACGGCGACCAGGCCCCTCGGGTGACTCTGCCGGGCGGCCGGAAGGCCGGGCTTTAGTCAGCGCCATTTACACCATGACCACCTTGACCCCTCCTTCCGTTGCAGCCCTGCCGTCGCGCACGCCGGAGTGGGCTGCCCTGCTCGAGCGCTGGTGCGCGATCAATTCCGGTTCCGGCCATGGCGCGGGCCTCGAGCGCATGCGCCAGACCTTGCAGGCCGATTTTGCCCGCGTCTTTCCGCTGGCGACGATCACCGTGCTGCCGGCGGACGCGGAGGGGTTCAATCCGCCCGGGGTGAAGGCGATCCGGATCCGGATGCGCCCGGAAGCGCCCCATCAGGTATTCCTCTGCGGACACTACGACACGGTGTTCGAGGCCGATAACCCGTTCCAGGGGTGTCGCTGGCTGGATGCCGATACTTTGAATGCTCCCGGTGCGGTGGACATGAAAGGTGGGATCGTGACCCTCCTGGCCGCACTGGAGGCCTTCGAGCAGACGCCGCACCGCCGTCAGGTCGGCTGGGAGGTGCTGCTCACCCCGGATGAAGAAACGGGTTCCCACGGCACACGGGCGCTGTTTGAACAGGCGGGCCGCGAGCATGACTTCGGCTTTGTCTTTGAACCCGGGCGCACCAATGGCGACATCATCCACTCCCGCAAGGGCACGGGTGGCGTGGTGGCGACCTGTCACGGCCGGGCGGCCCATGCGGCGAAGGTTCCGAATGACGGACGCAATGCCATCCTGGCGCTGGCGGAATTTCTGCTGGCGGCGGCGAAACTTCCGTCCGAATTGCCGGGCGTGATGGTCAATGTCGGCAACATCAAGGGTGGTACGGCCGCGACGAATGTGGTGCCCCATTTTGCCCAGGCGGAGCTCGATCTGCGGGTGACGAAACTCTCCGATCGCGAACCCCTTTTTGCGCGCCTGCAAGCCCTCGCCGACGAGGTCAACCGGAAGGACGGGATCAAGCTCGACCTGAAGATCTGGCTCAACCGGCCGCCGAAGGAAAATCTGCCGGCGGAGCAGGCACTCTTTCCGGCCTGGCAGCAGGCGGCGCGCGACGTCGGTCTGCCCCCGTTCACGTGGGTCCATGGTGGCGGTGCGTCGGACGGCAATTTCATCAGCGCCGGAGGACTTCCCAATCTCGACGGCATCGGCCCGATTGGTGATCAGTTGCACAGCGACCGCGAGTACGTTCGCGTTTCGACCATCGCTCAGCGCGCCCAAGTCGTGGCGCTGGTCCTGCATCGGATTGCGGCCGGCGAGATTCCCCTGTCTGTTCGCCGCCGGGCTTAGTTGCCGGATGACCGCGCCGAGTCACGCCGTGTCTGATGAATCCAAGGTCGGCGTCCGTTGGAGGTGGGGTCGACGACCCCGCGGGAAAGGGCATCGCGTCGAGGACTCGGACTACGGAGGCGGGACCGGGCCGGTCCCGTCGCGGCCTCAACGAGGCCACCTCCAACAGATGGACGCCACTGCCCGGCTTGATTTATCCACGGCCTTCATCCAGCTACATCCGTCCACTGCTTTGGTCCTAGTCCGGCCGGAACAAGCCGCCGAGCACGGCCAGCCGGCGGGCGCCGGTCACGGCGGGCAGATTGCCCGGCCTTTTCTCCAGGTG
>JAEUGZ010000073.1 GCA_016794725.1 Opitutaceae bacterium
CGGGAATCGATTTTTGATGGGAGGAGTCTGCAGGGGTGGCAGGGGAGCGAGGGGAGCTGGCGGGTCGAGGAGGGGGCGATCACGGGGGAAATCCGCGCGGGGGCGGCGCTGGGCCAGAACGAATTTCTCTTCTGGGACGGCGAGGTGCATGATTTTGACCTGGAACTGGAGTTCCGGCTGAGCGGGGGACCTACCGCCAACTCGGGAATCCAGTTTCGTTCACAGCGGCGGGCCGATGGGCATGCCGCGGGGTACCAGGCGGACCTGGATGATGGCACGACCTGGCTGGGGCGGATCTACGACGAGGAGGGACGCGGTTTGCTGGTGGAGCGCGGCACGCGGGTGTCGGTCGCGCCCGATGGGCGTCGCTGGGTTGATGCGTTTGCTCCGGCGGCGGGTTTTCGGGACCTGGCGCGACACGACGGCTGGACGTCGTATCGCATCGTGGCCAAGGCGTCGCATGTTGAGGTCTGGATCAACGGCGTCCTCACCGCCGCCCTCGACGACCACCAGCGGGGCGAGGCGGAGTTTTCCGGTCGGCTCGCCCTGCAACTGCACAGCGGCGCCGGCCCGGTCAAGGTCCAGTTCCGGAATCTCCGGCTGGCCCACCTCGGCCGGACGGCGTTGCCGGCACCCCTCGCGCCCGGCGGGACACCGAGTTTGCAGCCACTGGCCTCGATCGTGCCGGTGGATCCCGCGGGACAACCTGTGCCCCTCGGGTTCGAGACGGGCACGCTGGCGGGGTGGACCGCGGAGGGCTCGGCGTGGACGGGGCAGCCGGTGCGCTACAGCGAACCGGCGACGCCGCGTCGCAAGGGCGAAGTGCCGACCGATCCGGTCGGCAGCTACTGGATCGGGCCGGCGAAACGCGCCCTGCCGCGCGACACCGGCACGCTGAGGTCGCCGGTTTTCATGGTCTCCCACCGCTGGGCCAGCTACCTCGTCGCCGGAGGCGGCGACATCAACCAGACACGTATGGAGTTGGTGGATGCGGAGTCCGGGGCGGTGCTGCACTCGTCGTCGGGACGCAACTCGGACTCCCTGCGGCGTGAGGTGATCGACTTTGGTGGGGCGCTCGGGCGGCGGGTGTTCGTCCGGCTGGTCGACACTGCGACCGAGGGCCGGTATGCCCACATCGACTTCGACGACTTTGTCTTCCATGACCGCCGGCCCGAGTTTGGCGTGGTCAATGAGGACGGTTTCCGCCAGCAGCAGAGTCCGGTGCTGTGGCACCTGCGTGACAACCCTGCTGCGCCCTCGCCGGTGGCCCATGTGGACGCGCAGACCGTGGTGCGGGGCATGAAACTCATGCCGGGTTTCCAGGCCGAGCTGATCGCGGCAGAGCCCGACGTGCACCAGCCGATCGCCTTCGCGATCGACGAGCGCGGCCGGCTGTGGATTGCGGAGGCCTTCAGCTATCCCACGAAGCAGCCGGCCGGGCAGGGCAAGGACCGCGTCATTATCCTCGAGGACCGGGATGGCGACGGTGCGTTTGAGACGCGCAAGGTCTTCGTGGAGGGGCTGAACCTGGTCAGCGGCATCGAGGTGGGCTATGGCGGCGTGTGGATCGGCGCGGCGCCCGAGCTGCTCTTCTTTCCGGACCGCGACCACGATGACCGTCCCGACGGGCCGGCGGAGGTGTTGATCGACGGCTGGGGCTATCAGGACACCCACGAGACCCTCAACAGTTTCACCTGGGGCCCCGACGGGTGGCTGTACGGAAACCAGGGTGTATTCACCTTTTCCTATCCCGGAAAACCCGGCACACCGGCCGAGGCACGGACGCCATTCCGGGCGGGGGTCTGGCGGTACCATCCCATCCGGCGCGAATTCGAGATTTTCGCCTCCGGTGGGAGCAACCAGTGGGGGATTGACTTCAACGAGGCGGGACACCTCTTCCTGACGCATTGCCGCAGCTTCAACGGTGGAGGTGGCACCACCCAGGCGATCCGCAATGGTCACTTCTGGAATCAGGCCAACGCCGACTACGCAGCCTTTGTCTCGAACCGCGGCCCGGCCTTCGCCCCGGCGCTGAAGAACTACCTGCCGGCCTCCGCCCGCTATGACAGCGGTGAGGGCGGTGCCGGAAAACCCGGCAGCACGGCGGTGTATGGCGGACACTCCCATGTCGGCACGATGATTTACCTGGGGGACAACTGGCCCGGCATCTACCGCGACCACCTTTTCACCCTCAACCTGCACGGTCACCAGATGAACCAGCAGCACAGCGTGCGACAGGGTTCTGGATACGAGACCCTGCACGCCGGCTTTGACCTGCTGTTTGTGCCGGACCGCACGTTTGTCGGTGTCGACCTGCAGTATGGACCGGATGGCGCGGTGTACGTGATCGACTGGTGCGACCACCAGCACTGCCACACCCCGCGCGATGACATCTGGGAGCGCACCAACGGACGGGTTTACCGCATGGCTTGGAAGGAAACCTGGCGACCGGTGCGCGTCGACCTCGGCGCGAAGACGGACGAAGAACTGGCGTCGCTCCACTCCCACCGCAACGAGTGGTACGTGCGCACGGCGCGCCGCCTGCTGGCGGAGCGGTCGGCGAAGCGGGCGCTGTCGCCGGCGGCTCTGGACGCGCTGCGTCGCCAGGGGGCGGAGTCGGCGGAGATTTCCCAGGTGCTCCGTGCGGTCTGGACACTGCATGCGGTTGGTGCCCTTGACGGCGCGGCGCTGGAGACGCTGCTGCGTCACCCGAGTGATCTCGTGCGGTCGTGGGGGGTGCAACTGGCCACCGAGACCGCTTTCAAGCCACGAGTGCCGGTGTCGCGGCTGGAGGAGTTGGCCCGCACCGATCCCTCGCCCACGGTCCGACTGGCGCTGGCGTCCGCGCTGCCGGCGCTGGCGGAGGCGGTGCGGTGGGATCTGGTGACGTCCCTCGCGCAGCATGGCGAGGATGCCGACGATCGCTTTTTGCCGAAGATGATCTGGTTTGGGCTGGCGCCGCTGGCGGCGGCCGATCCGGTGCGCGCGCTTGGGCTGGCGCAACGCACCCGGCTGCCCACGCTGGCGGATTCGATCCAATGGTATGTCGCGCAAAAGCCGGCGGGCCGCGAAGCACTGGTGTCGCACCTCGCCCGGGTGCCGGAAGCGGCTGCCGCCCGGGGCGTGCAGATCCTGGCCTTTGCGCTGGAGAGTGAGAGCGCCCTGCCCATGCCGCGTGGTTGGGCGGAGGTATCGCGACGGTTCGCATCCGAGCCGGGGACCTCGCCCGAGGCGGTGGCGGTGGCGCAACTGTCGGCGCTTTTTGGTGACGAAGCCGTGTTGGCGCGCAACCGGACCCTGCTTGCGGACACCCGCGCGTCGTTGACTGACCGCCAGGCGGCGCTGGGCCTGCTCAAGCGGGCGCGCGATCCGGCGGCCCATCCGATTTACCTGCGGCTGCTGGACGAGGAGGCGTTCCGGTCACCGGTCCTCCCGCTGCTCGCCGGAGCGGATTCGTCCGCGGCGGCGGCGGCGATCCTGCGCTGGTTTCCGGAATTGAATGAGGCGGACCGGGCGGTGGCGTTGACGACACTGACCAGTCACCCCACGCAGGGCCTGGCGCTGCTGCAGGCGGTGAGTGCGGGCACATTCGACAAGAAACGCATCACGGCGCTGCATGTGCGGCAGTTGCGCAATCTGCGGACGGAGCGCGTGACCACGTTGCTCGACCAGGTGTGGGGACGAACGGTCGAGTCGACGGCGGACGTCAAGGACACTATTGCCCGGATCAAGAAGGCGTATGCCGAGGCACCGCGCTGGGCGTACAGCACGATCGCCGGGCGGGAGACCTTCCAGCAGCTTTGCGCCACCTGTCACACGCTCGACGGCCAGGGCGGCTGGCTGGGTCCCGATCTGACCGGCTCTTGGCGGAACGGACTCGAGTACTTCGTCGAGTCAATTGTGGACCCCAACGCAGTGGTCGGGGCGGATTTCCAGCTCACGCTCATCACCCAGCGCGATGGCAGCGTGCTGTCCGGCATGGTGGAGCGGGAGACGGACACGGCGCTGGTGGTGCGCACGGTGACGGACACCGTATCGGTGCCGAGGAGCCAGGTCAGCAAGCGCGAAACCCTGGCCCAATCCCTGATGCCCCCAGGATTGCTGCAATCGCTGCCGGACCGCGAGGCGGTGGAACTGTTGATGTATCTGACGGATACGCGTTAACCGCCGCCTGCCGCCTGCGGCGGAGGTTGGAAGAGTGAAGAGTGAAGGGTGAAAGCGAACGTGGGGTGCGATCAGGATAGGAGTAACACTTTGTCTTGAGGACATCGGTGACAGGGGGCGAAGGCTGAACTTGGTCGAGAGGGACGACTGAACTCGCGTCGGAACCAAGGTGTGGGTGGTTTCAGGATTGTGCAGGGGAGGTGCATCCGCCATCCACTTGCCTTCCCTCGCTCCATGCGTACCCGCGCGCTTATTTTTGTACTGCCGGCGTTCTGGATTTTGTCGGGGCGTGAAGCCCGGGCGGAGCGCATCCCGGTTGAGGACTTCGCGCATTTCGCCGCCTTCAGCAGCATGACGCTTTCGCCCGACGGACGTACCGTGGCCTACGTGCAGAATCTCAAGGGCCTTCAAGAGATCGTGTTGCGGGATCTCGACCAAGAGAAACCGATCCGGTTGGAGATGCCGGCCTCGCGGGTTCCCTGGGTGCCGCAGGCCACGCGAATCGCGTGGCTGAACAGCCAGCGTCTCATCTTCAGTCTGGCGGAGGGTGGCTTCTCCGCGGTGGATCGCGACGGCCAGCGGCTGCGGGGCCTGACGGGCTCGTATCGAGACAGGAACCTGAGCGACGACACCGAGATTCAAAGCACTGGACTGATCCACTTTTTTCGCGGGAGCGACGAGGAGAGTGTGTTGATGACCGAGTACCCGTCCCGGGAGGCCCAGTATCAGGGTGAATGGAGGGTGCTGAATGCTCCCAATGTTATCCGCATGCACACACGCACCGGCGCCTGGTCACGGGTTGAGAAGAATCCCGGAACCATTGAACTCTGGATCCCGGACTCGGCCGGGACGTTGCGGGTGGCCCTGGAAGTCAAGGGAAGCATCGCCCGGACCGTGTACCGAAAGGATGCCCAATCGCCGTGGGCCCCGCTTCCCGGGATGGATTGGAACGATCCCATGCTGCGTCCCTTGGCGCTGTCGTCTGACGACCGGACACTCTACGTCAACCGCAAGACCCCCAAGGGCCATTGGGCGGTGTACCCCTACGACCTGGCTGAGCATTCCTTTGGGGAGCCGGTGATCGCCCATGAGCACTTCGACATCGTTCCCAACGATTGGCGCTCGGTCGCCAACGGCATTCTTGTGCAGGGGCTCGTTATTGCGCGGGACCGCTCCCGGGAACTGCTCGGCGCCCACTTTCTCACCGAGTTTCCCCGCACCGTCTGGTTTGATCCAGGACTGGACCAGGCCCAGGCGGCCCTGAACTCCGCGCTTCCTGGTCGGATCAACACGATCATCAGCCTGAGTGACAACCGCCAGCGGCTCCTCGTGCAGTCGTGGTCGTCGGCCGATCCGGGCACGTATTACCTGTTTGATACGGAGGCGAAGACGCTAGCCAAACTCCTGGCGCGGATGCCATGGATCGACCCGGCCAAGATGGCCGAATCATCGGCGGTGCGCCTCAGGGCCCGCGATGGCACACTCCTCCAGGCCTACCTCACCCTGCCGCCCGGGCGTGGCGGCAAGAACCTTCCCCTCGTCGCGCTGGTGCACGGCGGACCTCACACCCGGGATGTCTGGGGTTACGATCCTGATGTGCAGTTCCTTGCCAACCGCGGCTACGCTGTGCTCCAGGTGAACTATCGCGGTTCGGTGGGATTTGGAGACGCCTTCCAGAAGATGGCCCGCCGGGAGGTGGGTGGGAAAGTCCAGCACGACATCACCGACGGCGTGCGCTGGGCCGTCCAGCAAGGCATCGCTGACGGGCGGCGCCTCGCCATCATGGGCGTCAGCTTTGGCGGATACTCTGCATTGATGGGACTCGCTCTTGAGCCCGAACTTTATCGGTGCGGCATCAACATCTCTGGCGTGACCGACTGGATCGAGTTGATCAAGGACAAGGCCGAGATGTTCCCCCGGAGCTTCGGTTTCAATGTCACCCTCGTGGGCGATCCCGTGAAGGATGCGGACCTCTTGCGCTCGATTTCTCCCGTCCATCTGGTTGACCGCATGCGGGCGCCCGTGCTCATCATTCACGGACGGGATGATCCCGCGGTCCCGTTTCCCCAAGCGCGCGGCCTCGTCAATGCGCTGGAAAAGGCCGGCAAACCGCACGAGTTCATGTCGAAGTACAACGAGCAGCACGGGCTGCTGGATTTCCGCAACCGCGTGGAAATGTACCAGCGGATCGATGCCTTTCTCGCGAAGCACCTGCCGGCTGACGGCGGGACGCCGAAGAGTGAAAAGTGAAGCGTGAAGGGCGATGCGGCGCGGAGCGCGCCGAAGAGGGAAGTGCGAAGAGCGAAGCGTGAAAAGGGGAATAGGGTAGTGGTCCTGGCGCGTCGAGAGGGCGGAGATCAGCGGTCGGAGGTCAGTCGGAGTTTCTGAAATCTGACTTCTGATCGCCGACCTCTGATCTCTGAGCCCACTTCAGTTCGGCTTGGAATCGTGGGCGAGGCGGACGAGTTCCCAATAGGGGGGCGGGTAGCCGCGTTCGCGCTTGAAGGTTTCGGCGCGGGTGAGGAGGCGTTCGACGCGGGCGTCGTGGTCGGAGCGGTAGCGTTCAATGCGGAGCGCGGCGCTGGCGCTAAGGCCCTGAGGGATCGGGCCGGTGCGGCCGAGAGAGTTGAGGGCGAGGCTGTACGCTTTGGCCAGTCGGGCGAGGGGCAGTTTGATGAACGAGTAGGGCAGCGGGGTTTTTGGGGTGGCTTCGGCGATCATGGCGTCGGTGACGGCGTCGTCGACGTGGGCTCGGAAGAGCGTGCTCCGTTCGCGCCACTCGGCGACGACCTGGAGCTGGGAATCGTACTCGAGGTCGGCGGGCTCCTGGGTTTCGAAGTGCCGCACACCGGTCGAGGCGAGCCAGGCGGTGACCGTGGGTGAGGAGAGGTAGGACACGCCCATCCAGAGCGGGATGCCGACGGTGGCGTAGGCGGCGGAGGCGACCTCAGAGCAGAACTGGGCGCCGTGATCGTGGGCGTCCATCGTGAAATCGTAGGGAATGGCCCGCTGCCGCGCTTCCGTCAGAGCTGCCGTGGCAGCCTGGTGGGGGCGCATGGGGTCGGTCGCGACGGCAGGGAGGTCGGGACGCGGCCGCAGCACCATGAGCCGCAGTTTCTTGCTGCCCAGGTAGTCGGAGAGGGTCGAGACGACGACACCGTGCTCGATCAGGGATTCGATGATCGAAACCGCGCCGGTGCCGGATTCGATGTGCACGAGGGCGACGTGGGAGAAGACGCCTGGGTAGTCATTGCCCCGCGAGATGAGGGACGACGTGGGGGCGGCGCCGCGGGAGACGAGGATGTCACCGCTGTGCAGCGTGACCCCTGCGACGGTGGTGGATGGGGTGGCGGACGGTACGTCCTCGCCCAGGATCAGCTCCGGGTACTCGACCGAGGCGGGCAATTGCAGGAGGAGCGTTTCCAGGGCCCAGCGCGCGCCGCTGAGCAGGCGGTAGACCCGCTGGCGGGCGGCCAGGGCGTTGAGGTCCCAGGCGCGGGACTGCTCTTTGACCACCCGTCGCGTCCGCGTCACCAGCGCGACGTACTCCGGCAGCCGGGCGGGTTGGACTGCCAGCAGCGGACCGAGGCGGAACAAGTGCGTTTCGAGCCGGCTGAAACCCGCGTCATCGGGGCCGCGCGGACGATCGGCCAGACGGTCGAGCTGGGCGCTGAGCTCGCTCAGGGCGGTGTCGATCCGGGTGCGGAGCGCGCCGGGATCGAGGCGGCGGGCGGCGACCAACTGCGCCTCTAGTTCGGCCCAGAAGGCGTCCTGGTTCCAGGCGAAAACCGGTTTGCCGGCGCCCTCCGGGGGCGCGGGGACCGGCTCAGGAATGAAAAGGAGACCCGTCACCAGCACCAACGCACCGAGGAGGTTGCGACGCCAGCGCCGTCCTGAATCTGACGGAGGAGGTGTACCGGTGGGGGTCATGAGACGGCGCGGAGCGCGCCGAAGAGTGAAGGGCGAGGAGCGAAGAGTGAAAGGGCGGCGCGGACGTGCTGAAGAGTGAGGGGAGAAGAGTGGAGGTCGAAAGGAAACGGTGAAGGCTGAGCGACGGAGGTTGAACGGTGAGGTTTGGAGGGGCGCGGGGTGAACAGAGTCGGCCGCGGGCGGGCCAATGGGCGGTGAATGGAAGGAATATGGCGGTGAGCGGCAGGTGACGCGCAACCGGCGTCGACGGAGCGACGCCCTCCAGGGATCAACCCTGCGGGTGGCCTGGAGGAGCGGCGACCCGCAGTCGCCGTTTTTGCCCATCCGCCACGACCGAAGGTCGCACCCCTGGAGGGCGCTGCTCCGTCAGTGCCGGGGGACGGTGCACGAATCGCTGCGTCCGACCGTTGTGGTGTCCGCGACGCGCAACCGGCGTCGACGGAGCGACGCCCTCCAGGGATCAACCCTGCGGGTGGCATGGAGGAGCGGCGACCTGCAGCCGCCGTTTTTGCCCATCCACCCCGACCGAAGGTCACACCCCTGGAGGGCGCTGCTCCGTCAGCGCCGCGGGGGCGGTGCACGAATCGCTGCGTCCGACCGTTGTAGTGTCCGCGACGCGCAACCGGCGTCGTCGGAGCGACGCCCTCCAGGGATCAACCCTGCGGGTGGCCACGGGGTTTGGCGACCCGCAGTCGCCGTTTTTGCTCATCTACCACGACCGAAGGTCGCACCCCTGGAGGGCGCTGCTCCGTCAGCGCCGCGGGGACGGAGCACGAAACGCTGCGTCCGACCGTTTTGGTATCCGCGGAGGGAACACCGCGTCGGAGGAGAGACGGCCACCAGGGAACACCC
>JAEUGZ010000088.1 GCA_016794725.1 Opitutaceae bacterium
GTGCGCTGCTGCTCGCGCCCGACGAACCGGAGGCCCATGTCGCGCTCGCCGCTCACCTGTATGCCCGGGGCGTCGAGACGCAGCGCGCCGTCGACCTCGCCCAGCGGGCCGTGGACCTCGCCCCCCATGAACCCCGCTTCCACCGCATGCGCGACAACTGCCTGTGGGTGCTCCATGTGACCCCGGGCAGTGTCTTCGACGAAGACATCTCGGAAACGGAGAACGAGGGTCTGCGACTGGCCCTCGCGTCGGCGCTCCGCACCGTCGAACGTTTTCCCCGCGATGCGCTGGTTCGCTATGACCTCTGCCGTCACTATCGCGACATCGGACGTTTTGCGGACTTTGAGCGCGCGATCGAGGAGACGCTTGCGCTCGCTCCCCTGGGCAACGCCCTGGTCTGGAAAGCACGGGTGCGCTTCGGGCTCCACAGCGATCTGCCCGGCATGAAGGCATTTCTGGACCAGGTGCCGGCCCGGGTGCGGACCATTGAGCGCACGGTTCTCGGCTATTTTCTCTACTCGGCGTTCACCGGCCGGCCCGAGGCGGGTTTGGAGGCCCTCAATGCATTCGTCGAGCCGTGGATGGTCGATTTCGATTTCCGTGGTCCCCGGGCGCTGCTCATGGCCACCCTCCACGAACAATCCGGCAAGAAGGAACTCGCCCGTGTTCAGTATGAGCCGGCACTGACCGAACTGCTGAAGCAGCGCGCGTTGAATCCCGAAGACAGTCAGACCTACCTGAACGAGGCCTGGATCAGGCACGCCCTCGGGCGGACCGATGAGGCACGGATCGCGCTTCGTACCTACATGGAGTCGCTGTCACGCCCGTTCACCCTGGGCCCTCTCAGCTCCTGGTGGTTCCAGGCCATCCCGGCCAACCTGTTGATCGGCGACCGCGCGACCGCGCTCGCCCTCATCCGAGAAGGGTGCACCTCGCGCAAAGACGGCCGCGCCACTATCCGCTCGCGGCTGAACATGGATCCCCGGCTGGCGGCCTTCCGGAACGACGCGGAAATCACCGCCCTCCTCGCCCAGCCCGGCCCGTAACTGAAAACGACGGACTGCGCACGCTCCCAGAAGCGTCAACCGAAGTCGCCGAGGCACCTTGGCAAGGCAGGGTCGAGGGGTGTTGCCGGACTGATCGCAACCCGACTTCCGGCGTTGAGCACAGCCCTCGACGCACACCGTCGGTCACGTCCAACCCCGTGCACGGTTCCATCTTCGAACGCGTTGACGGAAGAGGTCGTCCAACGCTCCACCTGCGCCCCGCGGGCAAACTCGCCCCCGGGTGGCAATGGGCGTGACGGCGACCTCGCTTCCTGCACACTGTCCACCCACACCCGGCAGGGCGCAGCCGTCGGCCCTGCCTGGTGGATTGCTCCAACTGCCCGTCCCCACCCCTCCCTGTGTCCCTTCCCCTGTCTCCGGTTGACTCCCCTCAGGTCGGGAAACCCACCCGCGTTCGTTACAAAGTCGCCGGTTTGGCCTTCCTGCTGGCCATGGTCACCTACCTCGACCGGGTGTGCATTGCCACCCTCGCGCCAAGCATCATGGCGGATTTTTCACTGTCGAAGGTCCAAATGGGATACGTCTTCAGCGCCTTCGCCCTCGCCTACGCGGCCTTCGAGATCCCCACTGCCCACTACGCCGATCGCATCGGCACGCGGGCCATCCTGACTCGGATCGTGCTCTGGTGGTCGGCCTTCACCATCGCCACGGGCGCCGCCTTCAACTACGTTTCGCTCCTCGTCGCCCGGTTCCTCTTTGGCGCGGGTGAAGCCGGCGCGTGGCCCTGTGCGGCCCGCACCTTCGCCCGTTGGATCCCAAAGAAGGAACGCGGAACGGTCCAAGGCATGTTCTTCAGTGCGGCCTATTTCTCCGGCGCCATCACTCCGCTGCTCGTCAGCTTTCTCCACAGTCACCTTTCATGGAGGTGGGTCCTCGTGCTCTTCGGCTGCGTCGGTCTCATCTGGGCCACCGTCTGGCACCTCTGGTTCCGCAACGAACCCGCCGAGCACCCCGGGGTCAATGCCGCCGAACGTGACCTCATCGCCGCGGGGTGCGATCCGTTGCTGCCGCACCCCATGGGGGGACAATTCTGGCGGAAGATTCTCCTCAACCGGAACGTGCTCGCACTCTGTTTGATGTATTTTCCAAACAGCTTCGTCTTCTATTTTTGTATCACCTGGCTGCCCACCTACCTCCGCGAACGCCACCACTTCACCGACCGCAGCCTCGACGTCTTCACCGGGCTGCCCCTGATTTTCGGCATGGTCGGAGTCGTGATCGGAGGCTACGCCATGGATCGACTGACCGCGCGCTACGGCGAACGCGTGGGCCGCTGCGGTCTGGGGGCCGCCGCCTACTCGGTCGCCGCCGTGTGTCTCCTGCTCGCCCCGTTCAGCGGCTCGCCGATCGCGGCGGCCGTGCTCATCTCCATCGCCATGGCCGGCAATACCTTCACCCTGTCCGCCGCCTGGAACACCTGCATCGACATCGGCGGGAACAACGCGGGAGTCGTCAGTGCGACCATGAACACCGCCGGGCAGGTCGGCAGCCTCCTCTGCCCGCTCATCGTCGCCTACACCCTGAAGTGGTTCAACAACTGGGACATTTCCATCTTCATCATGAGTGCGCTCTTTTTCATCGGCGCACTCTGCTGGGGCATCATCAACCCGGGGAAGAAACTTCACCTTCACGCCGCCCCGGTCTGAAGCGTGCGATGGCGGGCAGGATGGGCTCGGGCAAGACTCCGAGCGCCCCACTCCCGTCGGCTCGCTGGCGGGAGCGGAATGCGACCGCGACCTGAATCAAGGGGTTTGGCCCATAAGCGTTACCTTTGAGAAATGACGAGGTGGGGACCCCCTCGGTGTGCGTTGGATGGATGGAGGGCGTTCCCGCAGTCGCGCATGCGCGTCATCCTAAAGATTGGGCCTGGAAAATCGCAGCGTTCTTGTTGGAAGTGGCCTCGCTGAGGCCGCGACGGGACCGACGGTCCCGCCTTCGGCGACCGATTTCTTCACGCGACGCCCATCCCCGCGGGGTCGTCGACCCCACCTCCAACGAACACCACCCTGAGGTTGACGCGCATGCGCAGTCGCGGGATCGACGCCGGTTGCGC
>JAEUGZ010000093.1 GCA_016794725.1 Opitutaceae bacterium
CGAGGCATGCGCGAGGGCTGGCTGGAGCACAACCGGTTCGAGACGAGCTGCCAGCGCGCGTGGGAGGCGATCAAGCTGCGCATCGACCGGGAAGGCAAAGAGCTGGTCGATGTCTGCGCCGGAACCGACAAGCAGGTGTCCCTGGAAAACTATTTCCTCCGACCTGCCATTCTGGGACGCGATGACCGGGGAGGAGCCATGGCCCTCCTGCTCGCGGCCGAACTGGCCCGCGCCGGGAAATAGGCAGTGGATTCACCTCCCTGCCTTCTGCGCAGGCTGTGGTCCGTTGGCGAAGGGGAGGAGAACGCCCCGGATGGGTGACGCGATCGATACCGATGAGCGACCGCGTCACCGACACTTGGCAACGGGTTCCTACCAGGAAGTAGAACCCGGCCTTCGAGGCTCGCGTTAGTTGCCCCGGGTGACTTTGACCACTTGGTGCGGCAGGAGTCCGTGGGCATGCCGGTGGGTCTCGATCACGGCATCGGCATGGGGGGCCTCGGAGAGGCACAGCACCTTGCCATTCACCTCGTCGACCCAGTAGTTGATGAACCGAACCCCAAATTGCCCCTGGACGCGGAGATCCTTCTCATGTGCGTCCGCAACCCCGCGGGCGGTGACATTGCCGGCACCGAGCTCATGGATATCGAGAAACAGCGGAGCCGTGCCCGTCAGTGGGGCCGCATCACCACCCGCAACACAGAGAATCCTCGCGGGAAGCAGGCCATGCGCTTCTCGATGTGCATTGGCGATGCTCGGCGCGTCGCTGGCTTCGGATAGGCAGTAAACGCGGCCGTTTTCCTCATCGAGCCAGTATTCGATGAAACGGACGCCGTGTTTGGCCTGCACCGCAAGATCTGAGCAATGGGCCTCGGCGACGGCGGCCGCCGTCACCTTGCCCGGACCGAACTCGTGAACGTCAATGAAGTACTTCTTGGCGGGCGGACTGGACTTCTCCAGGGGCGGGGCCGCAAATGCAGTCACACAGGACAGCAGCGTAAGTGAGAGGAGCTTGTTCATGGGAAACAGGATGGGATGGAGAGGCGGTCTGGTCGCTCAGGCGCTGCTCGGATCCGGTCGCACAATCACCGTATCCGCAATTTCAGTGATCGAGTCGGCAGGCATGCCAACCCGGCGTGCATGCTCGCGAACCGCCTCCGGGTTGGTCGCCTGATAGACACACACCGTGCCAATGCGACCCCCTTCGTGGCGTGTCACATACGAACGGATCCAGCGCACCTTATCCGGCATTTCTTCATTTCCAACGCGGGTTGAGATACCCGCGGCAATTTCCAATTCCTGGGTCGAACTCCAGCCATTGGGGCGGGTGATGACGTAGGTCTTCATGATGATGAACTTCTGTAGATGATGGTTGATTTGTATTTTTCACTCCTCCGAGGTGAAGGAGCGACGGGGTGATCCTACCGGAAGGCCGCACAAATGTCCTTTCCGGGACCTTACGGTTTTCTTATTCGTGCAGGTCTTCACCCATCTCGCCGGCATTTCACCCTCACATGATTTTCCGATTCGGACGTTTTGAACTCGACGAAGGCAAACGGGAATTGCGACTCGGCACCCGGATCCTGGAAACGCAGCCGCGCGTATTCGATCTGCTCGTCTACCTGGTCCGCAACCACGAACGCGTCGTGCCCAAGGAGGAACTGCTCTCGGCGATCTGGCCGGAAGTGATCGTCACCGACTCCTCGATCATGCGTGCAGTGAGCCTCATCCGGACGATCCTTCGCGAAGGCGGGCAGGCGGACGCCATCCAGACCTATTCGCGTCAGGGCTACCGATTTGTCGGAGACTTCGGCGACGCATCGGCTGGAGCGCACACCGACCAGGACATCGCCCAGGCGCATGCCGCCTGCGACCGGGGCGACTGGCGCCAGGCGCTGCAGGCGTTCCGCAAGGTACAGCACGCCCAGCACCTCAAGGCACAGGACTTCGAGCGCTGGGCGAACGCGGCCCTCTACATCGGGCAGCCGAATGACGCGATTTATCCGCTGGAGCGCGCGGTGGCGGCTCACATTCAAGACGCCAATCGCATCGGTGCAGCCCGCGCGGCGCTGTCACTCACCAACGTAAACCTGGAAGGTCGCGCGCTGGCGATCGCCAAGGGATGGCACCGTAGGGCGGAGGTGTACCTCAACCAGGCGCCGCAGGAGACGCATGAGCACGGCATGCTCCAGTGGCTGTCGGCCCGGATTGCACTGTTCGAAGGCGACCTGGAAAGGACGCGTGAACTGGCGAAGGAGGCGGAGATGATCGCGCGGCGCGTCGGCGACGCGGATGTGGAAGCCCTGGGTTTGATCTATCAGGGTCACGTGGAACTCGCGACGGGCAGGATTCGCGCCGCCCTGGTTCATCTGGACGAAGCGGGCGCCGCGACGCTCGCCGGCACCGTCAGTCCGTGGGCGTCCGGTTTTGTTTTCTGCAGCATCGTCTGGGCGTATCTGGATCGTGGTGACCTGCATCGGGCCGGTCAGTGGACGGACCAGTTCGAGCGCTGGTCGAAACGCAACTCCGCCTACGGCTTCCCCGGACTGTGTCGGCTTCACCGGGGAGAGGTTCTTTGCGCGCAGGGAAATCTCGTCGCCGCCGAGTCGGAAATCTGCAAGGCGCGGGAGCTTCTGGCCGAGAGCGCACGTTACGCGGAGGGCGATGCCTGTCGCGTGCTCGGGGAAATCCACCTGCTGCGCGGGGATCTCTCCCGCGCCGATGCTTCGTTCCGTCAGGCACACGAACTGGGATGGAATCCGATCACCGGTCGAGCGCTGCTTCAGGCGGAGAACGGACAGATGACCGCGGCCATCACGACGCTGCAACGCGGCCTCCAGACGCCGAACTGGGCCGACGGACAGCGTCGCGGCATCCTGCTGGCCCATCTCACCCGCATCGCGGCGCGGGCCGGAAAGCTGTCCCTGGCCCGACAAACGCTCGCGAAACTGAAGGCCGCGGCAAGCCTGCGTGAAGCCGCGGGCTGCGAAGCCTGGTTCCATCAGGCCCGCGCCGAAGTCGCCCTGGCGGAAAGACGCCACGAGCCTGCCATTGTTGCGCTCCGACAGGCTCTCGCGATCTGGCTGGACGTGGGTTCTCGCATCAACGCCGCCCATACCCGGCTCCGTCTGGCGGAGGTGCTCGTCCAGGCCGGCGACGCTGAGGAAGCAGACCTCGAACTTTCCGCGGCCGAGAAGGCCTTTGCCAAGATGGAGGCCCAGCCCATGGTCGCCCGCTGCCAGATTGCAGCCAGAAAACGAAATCAGGCCTGAAGCCCTGCGGCTGCGGGAGGCCAATTCCAGCGCCCACGATTTACTACGCGACCACCGGCGCCCCTTTGCGGGCCTTCAACAGGCCCTTGATCTCGTACGCACGGGCCTCGGTCAGTGGGTAGCCGAAGAGCAACCAGACGCTGACCAGGCAGAGCAAGGGCGGCAGGCCAATCTCCCAGGCGCGCAGCCAGAACAGGGTCGAGTCACTCTGGCTGTGCGAACCTTCAACAAATCCCGTGAGGCGTTGCAGGTAGCCGCTGATCACGGTTGCGATCGAAACCGCCACCTTCCACCACCAGTTGTAGACGGCAAAATAGACGCCTTCACGGCGGATGCCGGTGGCAAGCTCGTCCTCGTCGCAGATATCGGCGATCATCGCGTTCACGAGGGAGAATCCAATCACCATGCCGAGCGAGAGACAGAGGGTGGGAATGGTCGTGAGGTAGGGATGCGCAGGATTGTAGCAGACAATCTTGGAAAGGTTGCCGCCAATGATCAGGAGGAAAGCAAAGATCACGGTCACCCGCTTGCCAAAATGCTTGGACATCCATGCCATCGGAAACGCCCCGGCCAGGCCGACCACCGCCCAGAGGGTGCCGTTGTAGGCCATGACTCCGGAGGCGGCGTCGGTGTTGCCGCCGAAGAGATAGAAAATCGTGATGTAGTTGTTGAACCCCATCACCAGCTGGAAAGCGACGATCAGCAGCACAAACGCACCCACGAGCCGGACAAACGTGCGATTCCGGTAGGTGGTCTGGAAGCTCTCGACTATGGGAACGCGGGCTTGCGCACGGGCCTGCTGGAGTTTGCCTTCCTTGCAAACGAGCGCACAGGCCATGGCGGACCCGGTGAGGATCACCGCCATGCCCAGGCAGACCCACTTGATGCCATTCACGGTGTCACCGCCGAAGTACGGGCGATTGGCCAGGTAGTAGATCCACGGCAGGGTGAGCGCACCAATGTTGCCGATGAAACTGGCGTACGCAAAGAGGTTGGTCTTCTCGTGGTAATCATCGGTCATCTCCATGCCCAGCGCGCCATGCGGGATCGCGTAGATGGGAATCACGGTGTAAAAGAACAGCGAGGTGACAACAAAGTAGCCAAACATCCACTCCTTGCTCCAGTCCCGCGGCACCATCCAGAGCAGGGCAAAGGCGATGCCAATCAGCAGGCCCCCCACAACCAGGAACGGAATGCGCCGTCCGAAACGCGATTTCGAGTTGTCGGAGAGGTGTCCGAGGAACGGGTCGATCACCGCATCCCAGAGGCGCGGAAAGGCCTGCGCCCAGCCGATCCAGATGGCGCTGACGCCAAGGCCGACAATGTAGACCAGATTGGTGAGCTGCACCACGGAATTGACCGCGACGATGGTCACGACCGCCCCCATGCCATAGGCCACCTTCTGCGAAATCGGAATTCGGTCCGCGTCGGCTGTCGTGAAGTGGGTTATCGGAGTCATCGGGGTTAGGGGGCTAGAGCGAGATTTCAATCAGGTTCCGGAACGGTCGCAGGAGGGACGCCAGCCGCCGTCCCTCGATCAGAACACCACCCAAACGGTAGGGATTGGGATCGCGTCGCTCGATCACAAGGGGAGTGTCGTTCACCACAACGGCGTGCGGCGCGCTGGTACCCCGTCGTACGGAGAACACGAGTTGGACGGGCCGGCCCAACAGATGGGTCTCCGCAATCAGACCGTCGAGGCTGGGAGGCAGGACCGGATCAAATATGACATCGCCAAACGATTCGCGCAGCCCAATCAGGCAGGAGCGGACCTTGTGCAGGTAGAGGCCAGGGCCGCTGGAATAGAGCCGCCAGCCGCCCCGAACCGGCACGCGGCCGGCGCGCAGTTCCGGCCACCGCGCGGCGGCCTCCACACGATCGGCGAAATCGGCGTCGGAACTGGAAAAATACACATTGCTCTGCCGAAGGGAGGCACCAGGGACCCCATGCTCCAGTGCAACCGGGTTGACGACTTGTAGCGCGTCCCAAAGGCGCTCCGCTTCGCCGAGCTTCGCCATCGCCTCGGCATATCGAAGGTGCGCGTGAACATACTGCAGTCCAATCTCCCGGCCAACGTTGGCGGCCGTCTCGGCGCGCTTGAACAGCTTTTCCACGCCCCCGCGGTAGATCGCCGGTTCGCTCATCAACCTCACCCCGTCAGAGAACCTTAGCTCCTTCTCGATCACGTCAGCATGGCGTCTGGCCTCCTCAGGCGTGAAGAGACCGGCAAGCATCGCACGCGTCATCGGCAGCAGCCGGTAACGAATCCCTGTGACCAAATCGGTGGGGTGCAACAACGGCCGGAAGACGCCGGGCGATTCGTTCACGAGGAAACCTGCAACGATGCCGTCGGGCATGGCGAATCGGACGAAATCGGCGCGTATGCGGTCCAGCAGCCGCTCAAGGCGATCCACGCGCGCGGATTGGCCGCACCGGCTGGCCACATCGGCGAGTTGGCGAAACGTATGAAACGTGAGCGCGACCGTCCAGGTGCTGACCATGCGGGTGCGCATCGCCGGATCGGCCGGCTGGAGGGTGTCATCCCAGTCACCGTCACCGTAGTTGACCAGCGCGGTGCCGGCAATGAACCGCGATTCACCCTGCGCGATCACCCGGTCGCAATGGACCCAAAGGGTCTCGGCCGGACCAGCGGTGGCGAAACTCATCGGATCCGTGTACGTCACCGCCGTCTCGAGGAAGGAGAGGTCATGGCTCGCTTCCACATAGTCACAGAGGGCCTTCACCGGCCAGAAGCAGACATCACCGTGACTGTGGCTCTGCTGGATGAAATGGAAAGGCGCGAACATGAACCACTGCGGCCAGCAACCGGCCACACCCGGATCCTTCGGATTGAACGCGTACTGCTGCGCAAACACCGCCGTGAGCACGCGGCGCGCAGTGGCGTGTTCTCCGGCAGCGATCAGCCATTCAATGGACCCCTGCGTGACGTCTCGCACGCCCCAGGCGGCGCCGCCATACTGCTCGAGTCCGTGCGGTGCGGAAAAGTGGATGGAGGCGTTCTGGGCGAACCACGGGAGTATTTCATGGAGGCGGTCCACACCGGGATCGGCCGAGCCTCGCAGGCGAACGGGAGCGACGGGGGGCTGGGCGGGTGACCGCTCCAAGGCATAGTCGAGTCGGGTCCTTGCCACCGCGTCGGTGAGCGACGCCGCGCCATCGTTCGAGCCGAGCAGGATGAAGGCACAGCCGGCAACGGGCTTGGTCTGGAACGCAGCATACGGACCATGACGGCCCACGCCGTCCGTATAGATCAGTTCGTCCCCTCCCAGCGCCGCGAGGTCCCCGGCACGCGCACAAGCGAGGGCGAAGCACGTCGACGGAAGATGCCTGGCCGTAAAACTGTCCGCGCCCGGCCGCACCGCGATCCAGCCATCGTCGTTGATCTCGGATTCGCCGAGTGAATCAAACTCGTTGGCGCCGAGGGCGAGGGTGTGGGTGACAAGAAACTCGGTCTCCGGACCCGCCACGACCTTGAATTCAACCAACGAGGCCGGCTCGCTTGCGGAACACCAGGCGCGGACCTCGAGTACTCGATCGTCAAGCCGATAGATCCAGCGCACCACGCCGGGCTGCATCACAAAGGCGGAGGGTACGCCGAGTTGGCGCCACTCCATGCCGAGACGAACAAAAGCGCGCTGGCCGCTGGCGCGGGCCACGTTCAGCGAGTTGCGGACCACACTGGTCAATCGGGCCAGGCTGGGATTGCCGAGATAGGCCTGGGCTCCAAAAATGCCCGCGGCATAACAGGTGAAACCAAACTGCCGGTCATCGATCCAGCGGGACTCTCCGCTGCGAAGCACGTGCCCGTGGGGCCGTACGATCAACGCCTCCTTTTCACGGCTGACCACATGCGTCGCCTCACCGTGAAAGAAAGAGAGAATCCGGCCGGCCGCATCCGTTTCCTCGTGACGGCGTGGGCCGGGAAACCACTCGGACCAATCGCGAACGGAAGGACTTCGGCCATGCACCCAACTGGTGCGGGTAAAAAGGGACCCGGCCTCGGGGCAAACCGGTGCCGGTGCATCCGGCGGGGCCCACACGAGAGGCAGGAGGCGGTGCAGTCTGGCAACGTCGGCGGTCGAAGAGGCCGCCGGGTGATCCTCAAGGTAGGCGGCAAAGAAGCCGACCTCGGTCGTCGCTCCTGGCGGCAGGACGAGCGGCTGGCTTTGCAAGCCGCCCAGGGCAAACTCGTACTGCAGTCGCCTGGAGGGGAGCGAGGGCAGGCGGACCGCCGCGGGTTCACCCGTCACGCGGTGATCGGGACCGAAGAACTGCCAGCCATCCGTGCAGAACGCGGCGGAGCCCTGGGCGCAGGCGAAACCGGCCCAGGGGTGCCTGCCACCGGACGCAGGCTGATTCTGCCGGGCGAAGATGACGTGACCAAGGCGGGCATCCCTGACCGAAAGCAGGTCGATGTAGTGGGAAACGTAGGCCTCATTGTTCCGGACCGCGCCTTCATCGGCGAGTCCAAGATCCTGGGCATGCAGGACGTCAAGGTGGAGAAGTTCGGTCGATCGGTTGCGAAGCTGCACACACCAGGCCCAGGCAGACTCAGTGGGATGAAGGCAGAGGCGCGTCGTCGTCTCGAGTCCATCGCGCTGTCGCAGGCTCCACGTGGCGCCACTTCCATGGCTGAACTCGAGAGTCGGTCCAACCAACGGCGCCCAGCCCGCCGGTTGTCCGGTCACATCGTACCGCCGCACCAGGAGCCGGAAGAGGCCATCCTCGGCCGGGCCGGGCAATACCTGGTTGATCAGCGTTTCCCGGTGCCGGAGGGCGAAGAGTGCCCCGGAGGGAAGCACCTGTGCACGCAGGCCGTTGGCTGAGCCAAGCTCGATCAGGCCAAATTGGGCGGTGGAATACACCGGGGACGCGAACAGGCGGGAGGTCGACATGGAACGTAACAAGGAGTTTGTGACAGCGGGTGAATCACCTGCGAGCGGAGAAGTCCCGGCCCCTCGGGCGACCGACGGCCGTGGCCGTCGGCCGCCCGGCCGGCCTCAGAAGGTAAGCCCCACGGTGAGTTTCAGCGTGCGCGGGCTGGGCAGGCTGAATCCATTGACAATCGCGCGTCCATTGGCGTCGCGCCAGCTGCCGTCGTAGCTGGTGACGATGGGATCGGTATCGTCGAGAACATTGGTGACATTGAGCGCGAATCGGGTCGGGACGGCGCGGATCTTGGTCGCATAGGCCAGGACCAAGTTGGTGTTGATGCGCGCCGCACGATAATAAGTCTCGTTGCGGATGATGGTCGAGAACTGCTGGCCGGTGCGTGAGACGCCTCCACCGACAGAGAAGCCCTTGAGTCCACCCTCCATGAACGAATAGTGGGCGAAGATGTTCGCTACATACTTCGTGGTGCCCGCGACCGTGCGGCCTGCGACATTGTTGTCGAGTGTGGTCTGGGCGTTGACCAGGGCCGTGCGCAGATTCGTCGCCGCGGTGTTTCCGAGGTTGGCGGCCGCATCCCACTTCGCAAAGTTCGCTGCATAATAGGCGCGCTGGCCGGCCAGGGCATCGACGATCTCCGACTTTGGCAATGCATAGCTGGCCTGCAGACGGAGACTTTTCAGGGGATTGGCCGTGACTTCGAATTCATAGCCGCGGACGTGCAGCGACTGGGTGTCATCGTAGGTGAGGGAACCCAGCGCGGCATCGCGGGTTTCGCCGCGGGCGTCGTAGTACTGGTTCCAGATGCCGCCGAAGCCGATCTTGGTGCCTGTGATGCGATCGTAGGATTTCGCATCATAGTAGATCGCGGTCGCATAGTACTTTCCGTCCTTCGTCGACAGGCGCAGTCCGGTGTCAATGCCCTCGCCCTCCGTCACCTTGAGTGGTTCTCCACTCAGGCTCGGGTTGCGACCCGGGCCGAGCGGCTCGTAGTTCTTCGAGTAGTTGGCAAAGACGCCGAGGGGCCCGAAATAGTAGACGGCACCACCCGAGTACGTGGTGCCCGAGGCGTCCGAGGCCGTGGTCGTGGGAATGATGGCATTAAGCCGGTATTGATCGTAGGTATCCCGGCGGGCGCCCACCAGGACGCTCAACCGGTCGTCGAAAGCCCGCACGTGGGTGAACGCGGCGACGTTCTGGAGGGTGTAGTCTTCGTCGAAGTCGAACCAGTTGGAGTCATGGGGCGCGTAAGCGACGGAGTAGGTCCCAATCGTCGCGGGCAGCGCGATCGTCGGGTGGGTGTCGTCGTCGTAAATCCGCGCGCGGATGATGCGGTTGCCGGCACCGGTGATGCCTGCGTTGAGCAGCTGCGCATTCAACTGACGGGCGCGCCAGGTGATGTCCTGGCGACCCGCAGACACACTGAACGTCTGCCGATACGGCTGTCCGAAAAGCTGGCGCTCCAGCTTGTAGTTGAGTTGGGCGCGGACTTCCTGCACCTCACGCTCCTGCGTCTGCGCGCTGATCATGAAATCGCCATAGCGCTTGCCGAAATTCGGGTTGGCCTGGCCGTTCGGCAATTGCTTGTTGATGTCGTAGGCGAGGAATCCGATGCCTTCGTAGTTCTGTGAGTCGCGCGAGTCGCTGTAGTAGTATCCCGTCAGGGCGAGATCGAGGTTCTCGGTGACGCGATGGGTGAGCCAGAGGGTCGCCGTTTCATACTTCGGTTTTGAGTAGGCATCCCGGGCCGCGACGGTGAATTCGCGCTTTGGCATGACTGCGATCTTGCCGCCATCGATCGTGAGTGTGCCGTTGGTCATCATCGAGGGGTACCATCCCGCCTCGGGCGCGATCGGCAGAAAGAGACCGTTGGATCGCTGGCCGATGTTCCAGTTGTTGACGCCGATGCCGGGCAGATTGGGGATGTAGACGTTCCAGTAGGTGCCGCCATCCATGCGCGCGGTCGCGCCGGCGGGCGCCGCGGCGCCCGAGGGGGTGATCGCAGCCGCACCCCAGGTGTTGGAGACCGAGACACCATCATAGCGGCTCGTGCCTTCAGGCGCAGTGGCCCGGAGGAAAGTCCGTTTCGACTGGCTTACCTCGGCATCAAATCGCACTGCCGTGCGTGGGGTGACCTGGTAAGTGAGCGCAAGGTCGGCCGCCTGCTGGTCGTCTATGTCCTGATCCTGCCAGCCCTTGTGGCGTTCCGCGAGCGCGTTGACGCGGAGTGCGAGTTTGTTGTCCAAAAAACGCCGATTCGCGTCGACCGTGAAACGCGCGCTTCCATTGCTGTCGAAAACAAACTGAGGGGCGACAAAATCCTTATCGAGCCGCGCCTGCTTGGTGTACGTGCTGAGCACCCCGCCGACCGTTCCGATGCCGAAGAGGATCGAATTGGGACCGCGGTCGAACTCAATGCGCTCCACATTGTAGGTATCGCCACTTTGGTAGTAGGTGAAGTAGTTGCGCGTCGGACCGGCGCCACCCTGGAGCGACTGTCCCGCGCCCCGGAAGTTGAAGTCGAAGTCGCCGAACGGGGATGAAGTCTTTCCCGCGTTGTAGTCGGAGGGGATGACATTGAGTCCCCACTGGAGGGATTCGCGAATGTCCTCAATGGCCACATCGTCAATGAAGGTGCGAGTGAGCGAAGACATCGCCGCAGGAGTGAGCTTGATCGGCGTATTGGTGCGGCCACCCGCCAGCGAGTCCACGGCGATGTATCCGTTGTCTTTTGCAATGTTGATGACGAAAGTTTCCAGTAGAACCTCGCGATCCTCATCGATTGCCGGAGGACCGGAAGGAACTGTCTGCGCCAGCAGTGCGGCCGGGAGGCCGAGCGTCAGGCTGAGAGCCTGGGCGAGTTTAATTTGCATGCGTTTGGTCATGTCCGAGGGGCAGTTACAGGTTGATACGCCAAAGGAGAGAAGGAGGATGGTCCGGGGGAATCAGGGTCTACTGGAGTCGAATCAGACCGAGCCTGGAAACGCCGGGACTCAAATTGGCGTGGGACCAGTTGAGTTTCAGGTTGGGTTCCCATTCCCGCGTACCCTCAGAGGTGACCGCGGCGCTCAGTCCGAATTCCAAGCCGGGCCGGGGCGCGAGCCCCAGGCTGGCCCAGGGAATCGAAGCCTCGATGGTATAGCCCTCGGAAGTTGCGGTGATCGTTGCCTGGTTGGGGGCGTGGTGGAAGAGCTCCTTGGCCCCACCCGCCCCGACTCGATAGGTAAACTGGTAGTCGTTGGGCCCAGTCCACACGAGACCATCCGCCGCCGGGTCGACAAACAGCTCGACGAAACGATTCCTGACCGCAGGGTATTGATAGCCTTCGGGCGTATCCATGACTTCCGCGTGAAGATAGAGCGCCGCGTAATCCCAAGTGACGGCAAAACGAAGGCTCAAGGGTGGATCGCCAGCGCGTACGTCCGCATTGGACTCCTTGTAGGCGAGACCGGAGACGTCCTGCCAACTCCACTCGTGGCGCGGCAAGGATGCAGCAACAGCGGGAGCTTTCCGCGCGGGTTCCAGCGGCGGAATGCCGGAGAGTTCGCGCTGCGCGATGACCGAGGAGTTCGGGCCGAAGGCGGCCTCGGAAAACTCGGTGATCGCAGCCCGTCCCGCCCGAACGATCGCATCCTGTTGAAACGAGCGCCGAATCACATCGTCACCGAGCAGATTCGCCGTAGTGATCACCACGGCCGCGGCAACGTCCGAGGAGGCGGAATCCATCGACTCACAGTCGCTGCGGAGCGCTTCGTGGGGAAACTGGTCGAGTTCGAGCACCGACAGCAGGGGACTGGGTGGCACCTCGGCCCCAACGAGGGTTGCGTAGGCCAGTTGCGCGGCGGAGGCACCGCTCAGTATCGCCCGCTCATCCAGCCACAACCCGGGCAAAACGGCGCCTGCAACGTCCATCGGATCGAGGACCTGGACCGGTCCCACGGTCCGAGTCGCGCGCTCCAGCGCCGACCAATCGGATGCCGGCCGCGCTCCGCGGGCGATCTGAAGGAAGAGCGTGAGCCGGGAGGCGTTGCTCAGCTTCTTGGAGACCGTGGGCAGCTTCGGCCACTCCATCGCATCCAGTCGTCGCGTTGCCTCAGTCACCAACGTCGGCAAAGCCTGACGGACAACGATCAGGCCGGCGGCATACTGCCCGTCGACGGCGGGGTTTGTGTCCAGTTGCTCGCGCACGGCGGTGACCGCCTCAGACTCGTCCACCAGCCCGAGCTGCCGGGCGGCGACCCAGGCCGTGAGCTGCAGTCCCGCACTGGCCGGTTGTTTCCGAAGCAGGTCCCAGGCGGCGCCGGCCCGCGCCAGGACGCGGTGCCGCTGCGCGCTGGTCAGGGAACGCTCCACGGAGAGCAGCCCGGCCTTGGCGAGGGAGAGTTTCGCTTCGGGCGACTGCATGAACAGGCGTTGAACCAAGCCCGTGCGGAGGTTCTCGGCCTGCAGCACGGAGATGCCGACATCGATCCCAATTACATCCGGATTCACCCAGCCAGTGTGCGGATTGAAGGCGTCAACAAACCCATAACGTTTCCAGATACGGTCACCGTAGACACTTCGCAGGTGATGGAGCACGGCGAGCGTTTCCTGCGGAGCAAACGGCAGCGAGCCGGCGGTGGCGCAGGGCACCACCGATCCGTCGAGCGCGTTGTAGTGCAGGGTTCGCGGAGGGCCTCCCCACGCCTTGTAACCCCGGATGGAGTCGGAGGCGGTGATGCCCCAGAGATTCTCGCCCCAGGCGGGAAACTCGGAACGGAGATCGATGCTGAACTGGCGCTGGGCCAGCGTGGCCAGCCGCGAGTTGTGGAAGTAGTTGGCAAAGGCGTCGCGCCGTCCGCGCAAGTCCATGAAGGCGTGCGGGAACTGATTTACGAACAGGGGCGGACTCTGCAGGTAGACAAAATCTCCATACTGACCCAGCGGGTGTCGGAGCCAGCGATTCCAGTAGCCGGCATCGAGGGGGTGCGGCGAGACGCCCAGCGCGAGGAAACTCATGAGCACATGCTCGGAGTACCGGATCCAGCGGTAGCGGGAAAAACCGGTCTCGTCATGCCAGCCAAGCGAAATGAGCTCGCCCCCATTGCGGAACCAATTCCAGTCCACATCCGCGAGCAGTCCATTGACGAGGGTCGTGATCTCCGGGTCGGCGAAGTACTCGCGGGCGACGATCGCGCCCGCATAGAAAATCGCGGAGTCGATGGAAGAGAGCTCACACGTCCATGCGCGCGCGCCGGTCTCCATCTCGAGGAAGTGATAAAAGAAGCCGCGCTGCCGCGGTACCTTCCTCGCGATGAAACGGAGCTTCGCACGCACCCGCTTGACCGCCTCTGCCCGGCTGATCCAGCCCCGCTCCACAGCGATCGCCCAGGTGGGCAGATCGAAGCCGGAGGAGGCAATGCTCGCTTTCCCCTGGCTGGCGGAACCGTCAGCGCGGGCGCGATCTCTCACGAGCCCGGTCACCGGATGCGACTGCTCGACAAAAAACTGGAAGCCGGTGCGCTCGATTTCCTCCAGAAGGGCGTGGTCAGCGGACGAAATTGCAAAATCGGGCAGTTCGCTCTCCTGGACGCTCGCCGCACTCGTGGTGCACCCCACTCCAACTCCCAAGAGGATCGCCAAGCCAGAGGCGCCGCGGGTCAGCCACGAGGCGAGAAGCGTAAACTTAAACGAGGGCATGAAGATCCCGTGAAGCTGGGGGTGGGGTTAGGCTGACTGAGTGAAGGTGGAGGAAAAAAGGTCGAATGACAACGTTTGCATCTCAAGAAACATTACCGCTCATATCTTGCGTTAATTTGGGCATTTCTTGTTCACGTGACAGGGAACCCACGTGTATATTGCATCGGAAACGGCAGCTTTCTCTTTTGATGCTGAGGGATTTATAAACAGAACGATTTGACGGGCCCAAAGTGATGCGACCAGCTGTCCCTGCTCGAGAAAAACCGAGGAAGATCCCTGCAAACATTTGCTACGCGAACGGCACTTTGACCCCACGCGGTCAAGGTGCACGTCGAGAAAGTCTGACTACGCTCTGAGGCGGCGAGGTGCTCAAAAATTCAAAGGAAGCGTCGCTCCCGGTGTCGCCCATCCCAGGCCGCGAACAACGAAGAATCGGTCTGGAACTCACTTTTCCGACGTCAGGCGCGCCGTTTCGGTCCGCGGTGTTTGAGCAAATTCCTGTAACCAAATCGGCGCCGGGTGGTTGTTGTTTTATCCAAAGGCTCGGTCTCGCCCGCCTCCGCAATCGCATCAACTCAAACCATCGGCATCCATGCCTGTTCCCAGAACCCTCTTGGCACTTTCGGGCGCTCTCCTTTCGCTCACGCTCACACCTGTCATCGAGGGCGCCCCCGACGGTGCCTACGCGGAAGCGCTGGCCGATTTGCGCCAAGCCTACACGGACAGCGGAGTCCTGGGCACCACCAAAGACTCCCTCGTTGCCGTGCGCACGCAGTTCTTCGAACGGGTGGCGGTGGAGTCGCTGGGCCCCAGGGAGATCGCCGAGCTGGTGCGCCTGAACGGGTTCAGCTATAGCGACGTCGCTATCGCCCAGGCGAAACCAGCCGCGGAAAAATTGAAAGCGCCGGCGGGACAACCCGACGTCGATGGTGCTCTGGCGGCGGCGCTGCGCGTCCTGCTCGCCCAAGCGGCGGGCATCAAAGGCGACGAGCGAGCGGCGGCCATCCAGGCCGCGCTTCACCACCCTGCCTTCATTTCGTTGTTGCAGGGGGACTACGGCGACCTCGCCCTCGACGTGGCGTGTCGCGCCGGACTGCGTGGCGAACTGCATCGCGCGTTCGTGATGAGCCTGGCGGGCAAACTCGATGCCACGAATTCCACCGCCGCCGCCGATTCCGTCGCCGCGTACTGGGACAAGGTCAAAAGCGGCCTACCCGAGGGTGAACCCCGCCAACGGATTCGCCAAGAACTCGCCGTCTATCTCACCGCTGTGCTGGCAACCCCAAGTGCGGGTCTCAGCGCCCAACGCCGGGCCCGTGCCGAAAACGCCCTCGGTCAATTGAACAGCATTGCCGCGCGCGGTGGAACACTCATCGGGCAGCCCGCTCCCGAGTTGCACTTCCTCTGGAGCAGCGAGGGAAATTGGCAATCGCTCTCCGATTTGCGCGGCAAAGTGGTCGTGCTCGATTTTTGGGCGACGTGGTGCGGCCACTGCGTGGCGTCCTTCCCCAAAGTGGCCGAGCTCACCGAGCGCTACCGCAACACCGAAGTCGTCGTGGTCGGTGTCACCAGCCTGCAGGGCGCGGTGCACGGCATGGGAAAGACGATTGATTGTCGCAACGACCCCGAAAAGGAGATGCGACTGATGGCCGAGTACATGAAAGCGAAGGCAATGACCTGGCCGGTGGTCTTCAGCCGCGAAAAGGCCGCTAATCCCGAGTACGGAATCGACGGCATTCCCCATGTCGCGATCATCGCTCCCGACGGAACGGTGCGTCACCAAGTCAGCGGCATCACCGACCTCGCGCCCCTGCGGCAGCAAATCGATGCCCTTCTCGCCGAATTCAAGCTGAAGCCCGCACCCCCTGTGTCCGGAGAGTGAATCCGATCGCGCCCGCGCCGAATGAGGCTGGCCTGCTCCTGCAGTCTCCAGCGCGTACCAGGAGCAACCACACTTTCGCGGCACGAGCCTGACTCCGCCCGGTCGAGGGCCTGACTGTACGACTAAAGGCCGTTTGCCCCCGAGGGAAACGTGTCCGAGTGTCCACCGACATGCCCCTTGTCCGTTTGCCCCTGTTGGTTGCCTGGCTCGCGCTTGTTGTTGCCCCGCTTGCCGGGACGGCGTCCGCGCCCCGGGCTCCGTGGCCGAATCCGCTCATCTTCCAGCGCGCCGACCCGCACGTCCTGAAACACAGCGACGGGTACTACTACTTCATGGGCACAGTGCCCGAATACGACCGCCTCGTGCTGCGTCGCGCACCCACCGTCGCCGGTCTGGCCGCCGTTGAGGAGAAGGTCATCTGGCGCAAACACACCACCGGTCCGATGGGCGCCCATATCTGGGCACCGGAACTCCATTTCATCGACGGCCGGTGGTTCATCTACTTCGCCGCAGGCGAGGCCGAAAGGATCTGGAACATTCGAATCTACGTTCTGGAGAATTCCTCCCCCAACCCCCTCCAAGGTGAGTGGATCGAGCGAGGTCAACTTAAGACGGGCTGGGAATCCTTTGCACTCGACGCCTCCACGTTCACCCATCGCGGACAGCGTTACCTGCTCTGGGCTCAAAAGGGACCCGGCAGCAAGGACAACTCCCAACTCTACATCGCCCCCATGGCCTCGCCGACCACACTGGGCGGCCCGGCCGTGATGCTGTCCCAACCAGAATTTCCCTGGGAACGCGTGCGCTACGCCGTCAACGAGGGCCCCGTCGTGCTGAAGAAAAACGGCCGGCTCTTCCTCACCTATTCCGCCGCCGGCACCGGGCCCGAGTACTGCCTGGGCATGCTCACCGCCAACGAGGACGCCGACCTGCTCGACCCGAAGTCGTGGACCAAGTCGCCCTCGCCCGTCTTCGTCACCAGCGAGGAAAACAAGATCTACGGTCCCGGTCACCACGGCTTCACCGTGGCGGAGGACGGCGTGACCGACCTCCTCGTTTATCACGCCCGCAGCTACCGGGAAATCCAAGGCGACCCCCTGAAGGACCCCAACCGCCACACCCGCGTGCAGGCCGTGGTCTGGCGTGCCGACGGCACCCCCGACTTTGGAACGCCGCGCGCAGACACGCGTACCCTTGCAAGCAGCACGCCGCCGGTCCTTGCAGACAACCCACTGCCGGGACCTTAGCCAGCCATCGTCCCCTCGTCGCACTCCCTCATCTCACTCCCATCTTCCGTCGCCGCCCCGGTAAGGAATCGTCAGACCCCAATCCCCTCCCCCATGCCCAAGTCCCCCACCCCTCGTCGCGGTCGCCTCACTTTGTTGTTTCTGGCCCTGCTGCTGGGCCTGCCGTTCCTGTCAGCCGTCCCGGTTGTCGAGTCCCTCTCCCGCGGCGTCGTCGCCGTCCACCAGCCCGACGGGAAGGTTTTTGTCAGCTGGCGCCTGCTCGCCTCCGACCCGACCGGCACTGCGTTCAATCTCTACCGCGAAACCGCCCCCGGCCCCGTGCAAGTGGCGTTCGGCCCAAACCGGCCGGCCCGAGGGGAGCCGGTGGTCAAACTTAACCCCGCGCCACTGGCCGGCCCGACCTGGTTCATCGACGCGACTCCCAGCCTCGACCGCCAAACCTCCTACTTCGTCCGCCCGGTCCTCAACGGCTCCGAGGGCGAACCCAGCCGGGCCTTCGTCTTCCCGGCCCTGACCTCACCGCAACCGTATGTCTCCGTGCCGATCCAAACCCCGGATGGATACACCCCCAACGACGCCTCGGTGGCCGATCTCGATGGCGACGGCGATTACGAGATCATCCTCAAGCAGGAGCAGCACCCGCGGGACAACTCCCAGGCGGGCCTGACCGGCGAGACCCTGATCCAGGCCTACAAGGTCAATGCCGCCGGCTCCGGGCTGCTCTGGACCATCAACCTCGGCAAGAACATCCGCGAGGGCGCCCACTACACGATGTTCATGGCAATCGACCTCGATGGTGACGGCCGCGCCGAAGTCGCCTGCAGGACCGCCGATGGCACCGTGGACGGCACCGGCAAGGTCATAGGCGATGCCGCCGCCGACTGGCGCGAGCTCGGGGCCGCCGCCGTGCCGACGCGCGACCGCACCGGTGCCACCCAGACCGACGCCGGCCTGGTCGCCCGCATGGAGGGCCGGATCGTTCGCGGGCCGGAGTACCTCACAGTCTTCGACGGACGCACCGGCGCTGCGCTCGCCACCACCGCCTACCTTCCCGGCCGCCATCCCGAAACCCAGAACCCGACCACCGAGCAGTTGAACGCGGTCTGGGGCGATGGATACGCCAATCGGTCCGACCGCTTCCTCGCCGGCGTGGCCTGGCTCGACGGCCATCTGCCCTCGCTCCTGTTCTGCCGCGGCTACTACACCCGCAGCGTCATCGCCGCGTGGGACTACCGCGACGGCAAACTCACCTCGCGCTGGGTCTTCGACAGCGACCAGCACGGGCCCGCCGACCGCACCAATCCGTGGCGCGGTCAGGGCAATCACAACCTCTCCGTGGCCGACGTCGACGGCGATGGCCGGCAGGAGATCATCTACGGCGCCATGGTTGTGGACGACAACGGCACCGGCCTCTACTCCACCGGTTGGGGTCACGGCGACGCCCTGCACGTCGGCGACTTCGTGCCCGACCGCCCCGGCCTGGAGGTCGGCGATATCCAGGAGCGCTTTGATGCGCAGGGCCTCAGTCTCCGCGACGCCCGCACCGGCCAGCCGATCTTCACCATCCCGTCCGTCAAGGCCGCCACCGAAGGCGGGGACCGCGGCGAGGGCCCGGGCCGTGGCAACACCTTCAATATCGACCCGCGTTTTCCCGGTGCCGAGTCCTGGGCCGCCGGTGCAGGCATGGATGGTATCCATGACGCCACCGGCAAGGTGATCGTGGCCAAACGCCCGCGCGGCATGCCCGTCAACTTCGGCCTCTACTGGGACGGCGACCTCCTTCGCGAACTCCTCGACGGCAACCGCATTGTGAAGTGGAATTGGGAAACGGAGTCCATCGACCCCCTGCTGGTCGCCCACGCCTGCACGTCCGCCAACGGCACCAAGTCCACCCCCGCTGTCAGCGCCGACTTCTGGGGCGACTGGCGCGAGGAAGTCATCTGGGCCACCCGCGACAAGAAGGAGCTCCGCATCTACACCAGCACGATCCCGACGAAACACCGCCTCGTGACGCTCATGCACGACCTGCAGTACCGCGCCGCCGTGGCCTGGCAGAACACGGCCTACAACCAGCCCCCCCACCCCAGCTTCTACCTCGACGAATCCGCCCCGCTCCCACCGCGTCCCGAGGTCGAATACCCACCCGCCGCCCGCGCCCCCTGAGTGAATCCGCGGACAGGCCTCGTCGGGGTTCGCCAAACCCGCGTCCAGTTCCAGAGGCCATTGACCTGGGTTGATTGTCTTGATGCTCAACAAGGCACTCGGAT
>JAEUGZ010000118.1 GCA_016794725.1 Opitutaceae bacterium
AGAGGCAGCCCGCGCCGCCGCCGAAGCGGCCGCCCGCGAGGCCGCGGCCACCCGCGAGCGACTGACCCGGGAACGCGAACAAGCCGTCGGCGATGCGCGGCGCCTGGCCGAACTTCGCGAAAAGGAAGCCTTGGTCGCCGAACGCGCCCGGGCCGATGCCCTAAGCAAGCTGCAGGACGCCGAACGCCTAAGCCGGGAACGCGCGGAGCGGGAAGCGTCCCGGGTCGCCGCCTTGCACCAGCAGCGTGAACTCGAACTGGAGGCCGAGCGCGCCCTGCTCACCCGCGGAATCCTTCCTGCCGACTACAAACGGAGGCAGCATTATTACCAAACGATAGAAATGCAAAATGATCGCATTGCTGCAGAAAACGCCGCCATTCGCGCAAAGGCAGCTCCGTCTCCGGCCCCTGCTCCCTGAAACGGACGGACTCTCATGCCACTGGACTGCTCCTGGGTCCGCGTGCGAAAGGGAGCCCTCCAGGCGCTGTATTCGGCAACTCGCTATCCATTAGTTTGATAGCGATCCCGACGTTTCACTCCTGAAATTCGCGAAATATGTCCTTGCTAGGCCGGCGCAAACATCACTTATTCCGCGGTTTCATTTTATGAAAGCCACGATCAAAACCCAAGGTCAGCAGTTCGTCGTCACAGAAGGCGATGTCCTGACCGTGAACCGCTTCCCGAACACGGAAAAAGGCGCCACGGTCACGATTACCGATGTCCTGACCACCGGTGAAGGCGACTCTTTTAAAGTCGGTACTCCTACCCTCGCAGGCGTCACGGTCACCGCCAAAATCCTCGAAAACAAACGCGGCAAGAAGCTCGTCGTTTTCAAGAAGAAGAAGCGCACGGGCTACGAGCGCAAGAAGGGGCATCGTCAGGAACTTTCGGTCATCAAGATCGAATCCATCACGGCTTAACCGGAGAACATAGTCATGGCGCACAAAAAAGGTCAGGGTACATCCAGCAACGGGCGCGACAGCCACTCGCAGCGTCTCGGGGTCAAGAAGTTCGGCGGTCAAGCAGTGATCGCGGGCAACATCCTCGTACGTCAATGCGGCTCCAAGCTCCATCCCGGCAAGAATGTCGGCGTCGGTCGCGACTGGACGCTCTTTGCGCTCAAGGATGGCGTCGTTTCGTTCGATAAGGCTCACCGCCTCGTCTCCGTGGTCTGACGTCCACCCGGTTTTCATTTTTCAAACCGCAGCCTTCGTCGGCTGCGGTTTTTTTGCGTCTCCGGTTCCCAACGGCTCACCTGGGTTGCGCTGAATCCATGGCGGCGCGCCGGGCTGCTTCGGTGAAACGCATGATCCGCAGTCCAGTCGCGAAATTGGTCAACCGCACGGGTGCACCGTCTCGGATGCTCCCCACAAAGTCCGCTTCCACCCGCCAACCGCCATCGGCCACCGCCGGGACGGGAACGGTGCGATGCGGTTGTCCCACCGGCGCGAGCGTCAGCGACCCGGTCGCCACTTCAACCCTAAGGCTGGCTCGGCTGCCATTCAGTCGAATCTCATTTCGACCTTCGCCCCCTTCCACGCCGCTGCAGTGCATGACAAGCCTGGCTCCTGCGGCATAGCGCCCCAATACACTGATGCTGTCGGGAATTCCCACCGGACGACGGATCCCCGCTCCATCGATCCGTTCAGGCGTAAAGATCGCCTCATCGGCGGCCACCACCCGGGCGTCCCAGCCCAGCCAGCGCAGGATGATTTCGTAGGTGATGCCAAGGGTAAGGACATTGAAGCCGCTGAGCTCCGCATCCTGGCGCCACGAGAGGGGAGCTCGGTGATCGCAATACTGCCCGCCTGTCTGGGTCACACATACTTCCCGTATGTCACCAAGAACTCCTGAACTCAGCAGCTCGGCGACCGTGGCGTCGTAGGCCAGTGACATGGGAGCTGGAACGATTTGTGCGACGCAGGTGGGCGCCGCCTCGGCCGCCGCCACCATCAGCTCTGCCTCCGCCACGGTTCGCGACATCCGGGCCTCAGTCAGCACATGCTTGCCCGCTTGCAGCGCTGCCACCGCAACCTCGGCGTGCAGGTAGGGCCAGGTGCCAATACACACGGCGTCCACATCAGGAGACGACACCACTTCGCGCCAATGGTCGGCACATCGCGCAATTCCGAATTCGCGGGCCACCCGTTCGGAAGATTCACGCGACCGATTGACCACGACAGCCAGCTCAACACCGGGGATCGCCCGAAATCCCGGCAAATGACGCTTCCGCGTGTTGTCTCCCGCCCCCACAAATCCGATGCGAAGTTTGGATAGAGTCATGTCCTTCAGCGTCCTGCATCGTTCACGAGCGGCAAGCGAAGTTTTCGCGAACCGATGCCAAACTCCGGGGTCTAGCCCCGCGGATTGTTCGCGCCTTCATACGTATTTCCGATTCGACCGTCCGCCGCTGCGCGGGAGCCGCTGGTGCAACTGGTGCGCCGGGTGTGCTTGCTGCGGGCCTTGGGTCGTCACGACGAGGCGCGCACTCTCGAAACGGACGAGTTCCCCTCCACCCTCGCCGCGGTACGTTCCTCCTTGGACAGTTCTGCACTGCCCGATTCCGAGGTGCAGGCGCTCTTCGAGGCGGAATACCTCCGTGTCAGCGAGGCCTCACTCCTCGCCGAGTTGCTGGCCGAGTGGTTCCAAGGCGGGTCCCGCAGCTCCAGCTCGAACCTTCCCGCCTCTCCTCCGCGCGCCGTCCATCACAACCCCCGTGGCGATGGATCCCATGCCGCGGCACCCGCCATCGCCGATCTGTTGGATCAAATGCTGGAAGCTGAATCACGTCCCCATCCCAAACCCCATCGCACCTGAGTCGAACACCGTTTTCCCATGCCCACCATCCTCACCGAACGTCCCACGTCTTCCCCATCCGCCTCACCTGCCACTTCCTCCACCGGGTCCACTCCAGCCAATGGCACGGTCTCGGGTACTGCGCGCCGGAGCGACCACAAGGTCATCCTCTTAGGCTTTGATCTTGGGACCAACAAGTCCTGCGTCCTGGCAGGCGCGCCCGGATCCGCCGATTTTGCTGTCAGCAAAGTCATACCCAGTGTCGTCGGATACGTGAAGGAAGGGATCGTCGATGGCATCATCACTGGAAACCAGCGCCTCCTTTTTGGAGATCTTGCCCTGCAAAACGCCCTGCACGCGGAACTGGTCGCACCGCTGGCCGAGGGCATCATCAGCCAGCAGGAAGCGGCTCGGGACTTTTTTCATCACGTGCGCTCCCTCGTCGATCCCACCGGACAAGCCGAGATCAGGGCGGTGGTGGGCATTCCCGCCAATGCCGGCAGCGCCGCCCGCGATTCCATCCGCCAGTGCGCCATGGGCTCGTTCGAGCGCATACTCCTCATTCCCGAACCGTTTCTCGCCGCCCTCGGCTTCCGCGAGGACGGCCGGGTGGGGCAACCAGGGTATGTCGACCCTGTCACGAACTCGCTCTTTGTCGACATTGGCGGGGGCACCAGCGATCTGTGCCTGGTCCAGGGCTACTTCCCGACGCCCGACGACCAGATCAGCATCCCGTTCGCCGGTGACGCCATCGATTCACTGATCATGGATGATCTGAACCGCACGTATCCGAACAATGGACTCACCCGAGGACGCATCCGGGAGATCAAGGAAGCCCATGCCTACGTCGGCGCGATTCGCAAACCAATCGACGTTCGGGTCATCCTCGGCGGAAAGGCCCACACGCTGGAACTGGGTGAGGTGCTCGGCCGCGCGGCCAACACGCTGATCGACCGCATCTATCCAGCCCTCACCTCATTGATCGCACGGGCGCCTTCGGACGGTGTCGTCACTTTGCTGCAGAACATCGTGGTCACCGGGGGAGGTTCGCAGATCAAGGGCATCGACACCGTCCTGCAGCAGCGGTTGGTAGACGACGGTTACGAAGCTCCCAAAGTCAGGCTCGCCGGACAGGACTACAAACGCTACGTCGCCCTCGGAGCCATCAAAGCCGCACGTTCGGCCCGGGATAATCAGTGGCAGGTCTTGCTCGGGTAAGTCGTCCGATCCGGGGCAGAGCCAACCCGGGTTCTCAGGCGACCGAGGGATAGCTTCCCATCCATTTGACCATGGGGCAGAACGCTTTCAATTCTGAGAGCGCCTGTTTCATCTTCGGATCCTCGAAGTGTCCGGTCACATCGATGAAGAAGTAATAGTCCCACGGCCGCTTTTTGCTCGGGCGCGACTCGATCTTCGAGAGGTTGATTCCACGTTCGGCCAAAGGCATGAGCATCCTGAGCAACGCTCCGGAGTGGGACGCAGCTTCGTCCCCCAGCGAAATGAGAAAGCTCGTCATGTCCCGGCCATGCCCGACGGGACCCGAGGGCTTCTTGCCCAGGACGAAGAATCGAGTCGTGTTGTCGGCCTTGTCCTGGATATTGCGGGCCACCACGGGGACGCCGTAATATTGGGCGGCGAGTTCGCTGGCGATGGCTGCCACGCCTCCGGTTTCCTTGGCGATCTGGACCGCGCGCGACGTGCTCGGAGCGTCGATCAGCTGGGCGTGGGGAAGATGCCGCTGCAGCCAGTGGCGACACTGCGCCAAAGCCTGATCTTTGGAGTAAACCTTTTCAATTCGCTCCAGAGGAGCATTGGAGATCAGTGCGTGGGTGATCTCGATGTAGATCTGCGCCACAATTTTCAGGTCGCTCTCAACAAAGCAATCGAGCGCCTCACGCACGCTTCCCTCGGTGGAATTCTCGATCGGGATGACGGCATAGTCTGCCTCACCCTTCTCCACCGCGGTGAACAAGTCCGCAATGGTCGGCATGGCATGATAGTCCACGCTGGCGCCAAACTTCTTCATGGCCGCGGCGTGCGTGTTGGTCGCTTCCGGTCCAAGGTAGGAGATCAGGAGCGGTTTCTCGAGAGCGATGGCCGCCGACATGATCTCACGATAGATCGCCTTGAGCGCATCGTTCCGAATCGGTCCGGCATTGAGCTCGGAGACCTTGCGAAAAACCGCGTCCTCCCGCTCCGCGACGTAGATTTGGCCACCCTGGCTGCGTTTGAGTTTTCCAATTTCGGCCGCAAGCGCGAGTCGCTGGTTCAGCAATTCCACGATCTGGCGATCGAGGCTGTCGATCTGAGAACGTATCGGGGCGAGGTCCATCAGGGGGAGGGTGAAGGGACGGTGCCACTGCTGGATACATCTTCCGTGCGTGACAACGAAGGTTCGGAGGCCGGCTCCGCCGGCGGGATTTGGGCTGCTTCCGGGGATGCGGACGTCGAGTCGGCGGACGCGGACGTGTGATCGAGCGTCACTGGTTCAAAGTTCGGTGACTCACCTTCGCCCTCTTCCAAGGGCAATCCCATTTCCGCATCGGTGATCGGCTTGGGGTTGATCGCTGACTTCAACCACTCGTCAATCTGTCGGGGTGAAAGGCCGTCCGACGATGGCAGTTCCACGAGTGATTTGACGCCAACAAAATCGAGAAACTTGTCCGTGGTGCCATATTGCAAAGGCCGCCCGGGCAGG
>JAEUGZ010000121.1 GCA_016794725.1 Opitutaceae bacterium
CGCCTGATCCAGCTCTGCGACCGCTTGATGGACGCTACGGCACAGGGTGCCTGAGTGCGCAAACCACGGATCCTGCACCCGCGCAGGCGCGACCGTTCAAGCCAAATTCAGCAGTTGAGCCACAGAGAACGCAGAGAGCACAGAGTGAAGCCCCACAGAAAAACCAGAATCAGGGTGCCTCACCCGCAAAGTGAGTCGCTCGTCCGTAGATTGGGTAAATCAAGCTGCTTTTCCTGTGCTCCTTGCGTTCTCTGTGGCTCATCCAGCAGCGGATTTTAGGTTTAAGCACGATCCACGGCCGGCGTCCGTTGGAGGTGGGGTCGCCGACCCCGCGGGTATTGGCGTCGTGTGACGAATTCGGACAACGGAGGCGGGACCGCTTGGTCCCGTCGCGGCCTCGCCGAGGCCACCTCCAACGGAAACGCAATCGTATTCCATAAAGCAAAAAACCTCCGGGCGAAGCCTCGGAGGTTTAAAAAAACTGACCGAGCGGGCCTTAGGGTCCGCCTGCCGTTCAAACGAGCTTAGCTCGCGGCCGGAGCCGCCGCAGCCGCCTTCGGGCGGGAGTGCTTGGCAACGTGGCTCTTGGCGCGCGAAGCGGCATTGCGATGCACCACGCCAGACTTGGTGGCCTTGTCCATCGCCGAGGCGTAGGCGCTGCCCGCGGTCTTGATCACCGCGAGGTCGCCCGCCGCCACCGCCTGTTCAAACTTCTTATGGAGCGTCTTCAAACGGGTCTGCGTTCCCCGGTTGCGGGTGGTGAGACGAGCGGATTTACGAGCGGCCTTGATGGCAGATTTGGTATTGGCCATGACAGATGGTGAGATTGAAAGCCGGCCAAAAACCCAGACACCGCCCCCCGAGTCAAGGTCAAAGTCCAATCTCCCCTCAAGACGCTCCACCCCGACAACGTTCCCAGCAACGCCACGTCGACGGGTTGCCCTCTCCGCCAGACGCCATTCGTCGCGCGGAATCGACGCCCCCCGGTTGATCCGCGTGCAGCCGTGTGGCACGGACTGTTGAGGCTGGACGTCGAATGCGGCTAAAGCCGCAGCCACTTGGTTCGACCTCCGACCTTCGGTTCCTCATCCGCCACCCGTCATTCGTCATTCGTCATTCCGCGTCCGCTCCGCGGACGCGGTTGGTTTTGGGGCCGATAAGCCGGATTATGTTCCGTGCCGTACGACACTTCGATTGTCATTTCTCTCAGCAACTTGCGTCACTGTCCCGCCGGAGCGGGATGCGGCATACCCGCGACTATAGGACGGGCCGTCCAGTCGCCTATTTTGCCTTGCACCCGAGGGGGTTTTTCGTGCCGCCGTCCTCGCGGACAACGCGGTGGGCTCTTACCCCACCTTTTCACCCTTACCGGCTTGGGATCTCAAATCTCAAATTTGAGATTTCAAATCCAAACCGGCGGTTTGTTCTCTGTGACACTGTCCGTCACGCCGCCTTGACGCGGCGTGCCCGCACTTGGGACTAGCCCTTGTGCGGCCTCGTGCCCGGTGGTGTCCGGACTTTCCTCTCCCCATTGCAAAGACCTACCTCACGCTTGCGCGGAAGCAGGAATCAAAGAACAAGGAGCGACAATCAGGCCCCAAAACCAAAAACCGTCTCCACCTGAGGTGGCTGCGGGAGGGAGAGCATCACCGGTCTCCAGGGTGAACGCAAGCTACGCCTGCGCTAGGTCAGCGCCGACTCCCACCACACGATGCGACCGCATTGGTCGCAGGTGGGGAGCGCCGAGGTGGCGTCGCCTTTGCCGCGGGCGGCGGATTCCACCTCCGAGGACACCTTGAGGTGGCAACCGCCGCATTTGCCGCCCCGCAGCGGGACGCACACGGGCATCTGGCGCTGGGCGATGCGATCGTAAATCCGCAGGACCGGCTCCGTCAGCGGGGTCCGGGCCGAGTCCACGTCCGCCCGGGCCGTGGCCAGTTCGGCCTCAATTACGGCAGCGCGGTCCTTCAGGGCCCGGATCTTGGCTTCGTGGCCGGAAATGTTCGCCTTCAGCTCAGCTTCGGCGGCAGCGAACTTCGCCTTGGCCGTTTCAATGGAATAGAGGATTCCCAGCTCTTCCTCCTCGAGTTTGCCGATCTGGGCCTCGGTGGTCTCGATTTCGTGCCCTAAAGCCCGGTATTCGTCGTTTTTTCGCACTTCCAGCTGCTGGGTCTTGTACTTGGCGCACTTTTGTTCTGCGGCGCCGATTTCCGTCTCCAAGACCTTCTTTTTCGACTCCAACTGCTGCCATTCCAATTTGGCGGCCTCAATCGCCCCCCGCTCCGCGGCAATCTTCTTCTCCACCGCGGTGACCTCTCCCGGGGCTGCCTTGAGCTGGACCTCGAGTTCTCTACGCCGGCGATCGCGGGCCTGAAGAATGAGCAGCTTTTCGAGAACAACGGGAAGCATGGCGGGCAAATCGGTGATTCAGGAACGTCAGCCGGCATCAGACCGGTCGCGGACCTCAGATGTAATACATTTCGTCAGTCGGCTTGGTGGCAAACTTATCGAGGGTGTAATCTTTGCAAAGGATCTCCATCCGCGCCCGCACTTCCGCCCAGATTTGACTCACCCGACGACCGGATTGGCCCTCGCTGGCCATATTGATTTCCAGAAGGTCGCCCTCAATCACGCGAACGATGTCGTAAAGTGTGATCTCCTGCGGGGCCCGGGCCAGCGCATACCCCCCCTGCTTGCCTCGGCGGCTGGTGATCAGCCCACCGTTGCGCAATTCGGTCAAAATCTGCACCAGGTAGTTGGCCGGAACCACCTCAATCCGCGCCAATTCTTCAATGTGCGCCAAGGCATCCGTCCCATGCAGCCGCGCCATGCGGGCCAGGACCCGACAGGCATAATCCACTTTGACCGAGAGCTTCACGGGCGCACACGGTACGAGCGAATCTTAGGTCGGCAACCTAAAATGACCTCGATAACGCGTTTTCGGCACCATTTTTCCTGCCTCAACGCAAGCGCCAAACAGCTCCGTTTCAGCCACAGAAAACCGTTGTCCCCGCCCCGGAATTCGGATGCAATTTTCCCTTTCCCATTTGTCACGTTTTCCCTCCGACATGTCCGACACACCCGAACCGCAAAACCTCTCCAAAGCTCAGGCCGGCGCCGCTGACTACGACGCGTCGAAGATCCAGAAACTCGAGGGGCTGGAGGGCGTCCGCAAACGTCCCGACATGTACATTGGCGACACCAATGAACGCGGGCTCCACCACTGCGTCTTTGAGGTGGTCGACAACTCCATCGACGAAGCGCTGGCCGGGTTCGCCACATTGGTCCGGGTCACCGTGCACCTGGACGGTTCCTGCTCGGTGGAAGACGACGGTCGCGGCATCCCGGTCGACATGCACCCGGTCTACAACATTCCGGCGCTGGAGCTGGTGCTGACCAATCTGCACGCTGGCGGCAAGTTCGGCAAGGGCGCGTACCAGGTGTCCGGCGGCCTGCACGGCGTCGGTGCGAAGTGCGTCAACGCGGTGTCGGAGTGGTTCGAAGCCGAGGTCCGCCGCAATGGCAAGGTCCACCAAATGCGTTTCGCCCAGGGTGTTACCACGCAAAAAATGCAGGTGATTGGGGACACAAAAAAGACCGGCACCAAGATCACCTTCAAACCCGACCCCGAGATCTTCAAGACCACGCGGGAGTTTCAGTACGACATCCTCGCCAAGCGCCTCCGGGAACTCGCATTTCTCAATCCCGGCATCCGCATCGAGCTGAACGACGAACGTTCGCAGAAAACGGATTCGTTCTTCTTCAAGGACGGCATCACCGAGTTCGTTCGTTACTTGAACACGAACAAGAACGTGGTCCACGACAAGCCGATCACGTTCAGCGACAGCGCCGCCAACGAGACCAATCCGAATCTGCCCAACATCGTCGTCGACGTGGCGATGCAGTACAACGACAGCTACAACGACCAGGTCTTCGCCTACGCCAATTCGATCTACAACATCGAGGGCGGCACTCACTTGAGCGGCTTCCGCACCGCGCTGACCCGGGTGATCAACACCTACGCGCGTGGCAATAATCTGATCAAGGAAAAGGACCCCTCGATCACGGGTGACGACGTGCGCGAGGGGCTCACCGCCGTCATCAGCGTCAAGGTCCCGGAACCCCGCTTCGAAGGACAAACCAAAACCAAGCTCTCCAATGGTGAGGTCGACGGGATCGTCCAGCGCATCGTCGGCGAGAAACTGAAGTTCTTCCTCGAGTCCAATCCGGCCATCTCCAAGCGCATCATCGACAAGACCCTCAACGCCGCCCGCGCCCGTGAGGCCGCGCGCAAGGCGCGCGAGACGGTCCGCAAGGGCGCACTCTCCGGCGGCGGCCTGCCCGGCAAGCTGGCCGACTGCTCCGAGCGGGATCCGGCGTTGACCGAACTCTACATCGTCGAGGGCGACTCCGCCGGCGGTTCGGCCAAACAGGGACGCGATCGTCGCTTCCAGGCGATCCTTCCGTTGCGCGGCAAACTCATCAACACCGAGAAGGCCCGCATCGACAAGGTGCTCGCCAACGAGGAAATCCGCACCCTCATCACCGCCTGCGGCACCGGCATTGGCGAGGGCGACGAAGCCGTGGGAGGCTTCAACGTGGAAAAGGCGCGGTACCACAAGATCATCATCATGACGGACGCCGATGTCGACGGCTCCCATATCCGCACCCTTCTGCTCACGTTTCTCTACCGGCAGATGCGGGGACTGATCGAGCGGGGCTACATCTACATCGCCCAGCCGCCCCTCTACAAAATCAAGCGCAAGAAGCGCGAGCAGTACGTCGACAATGATGAACAGCTGAACCGCATCCTCCTCGAGCTCGGGTCCGAGGATGTCACCCTGACCCGGCTGTCCGACCAGCACGTCTTCGCCCCGGCACAGATCGACCGCATCGTGGAATCGCTGGCCGCCCTCGAGAAACTGGGTGGCGGCGTCACCCGCTACGGCGCCGACCTTGCCGCCTTCCTCGATCAACAGGATCCGCAAACCCGAGCGCTCCCGCGTTACATCGCCCGTATTCGGGAAGGCAACAAGGAGACCCACGAGTTCCTGCGCGACGAAACCGCCCGCGCCACGTTCGTGCAACAGCACGGTCTCGACGCCGACCTCTTCGAACAGACCGAACCGCTCGCCGTCGGAGAAAAGAAACCAACCGGTCCGGTCAAACGCATCACCCTGCACGAGATCTTCGAAGGCACGGAAATGACCAAGCTGCTCAACGCCGTCGCGCTCGCCGGCTTCGATGTCAGCCGCTTCACCTCGACCGAGGCTCCGCGTTTTCTCATCACCGAAAACCCGGGACAAAAGAACGAGAACCGGATCGAGCTCCACTCCGCCCTCGACATCGTCGCCCAGATCCGGGCCAACGGTCGCAAGGGCCTGAGCATTCAACGGTACAAGGGTCTCGGTGAAATGAACCCGAAGCAGCTCTTTGAGACCACGATGGATCCCGACAACCGCCGGCTCCTCAAGGTCTCGATCAACGACGCCGCCAAGTCCGACGCCCTCTTCACCCTGCTCATGGGCGACGAAGTCCCTCCCCGCCGCCAATTCATCGAAGACAACGCCCTCAACGTCCAATACCTCGACGTCTGATTGGAAAACGCGGAGGCGCGGAGACGCAATGAAATGAAACAGGTGTCGATTCCATCTCGGATCGAGGCGCTTGTTGCCCACACGTGCAACGCTTGCCTGACCGTGCACCGAGCCTTGGGTCCCGGACTCCTGGAAAGCGCATATCACGAGTGCCTGGCGATCGAGCTCAGCCACCTCCATGTCCCTTTCGAACGCGAAAAGGAAGTGCCCATCGTCTACCGCGGTTGTTCCATTCCTCACGCCTACCGGCTGGACTTCATCGTCGGTGACCAGCTTCTCATCGAACTGAAGGCAGTTGAGGGCATCCAAGCCGTGCATCGCGTCCAGGTTCAGACCTACCTTAAACTCCTCCAACTTCCCTTGGGACTTCTCATCAATTTCAACGTGCCTCTGATCAAGGACGGTATCCATCGCGTCCTCAATCTGGACTTTCAGGTGGAAAATCACGCACCGATCGAATCGGCGCCCACTCCGCAACCGGTTCGAACCTCCGCGTCGTCGCGCCTCCGCGTTTAATTTCCCCTTTCAAAATTCATGTACACCGCCAACGAGAAGCTGTTCA
>JAEUGZ010000486.1 GCA_016794725.1 Opitutaceae bacterium
AATTTCATTACCATCTGCCATGTTCCAGGATCAGTTCAGCGTTCAGCGTTCAGCGTTCAGCGTTCAGCGTTCAGCGTTCAGCGTTCAGCGTTCAGCGTTCAGCGTTCAGCGTTCAGCGTTCAGCGTTCAGCGTTCAGCGAAGTTTCACTCTTCACTCTTCACTCTTCACTCTTCGCCCTTCGCCCTACAGCTTGAGCAGCCGTTTGATCTCGGCCTCGAGTTTGGGACCGCGCGCCTCGGTCGACGCGATCCGGCCCTCCGGGTCGATCAGGAACATGGCCGGGATGCTGGCGATGCCGAATCGGGTGGAGACGTCGTTCTTCCAGTGCTTGCCGTCGTAATACTGCGGCCACGGCATCTCGGTTTTTGAGGTGAAGTCCGCGAGCACGTTGCGGGCCTTCTCGTGCTTGGCGGCAATCTGCTCGGCGGTGTCGTCCGGTTTGATCGCGGCATTCTCGAGCGAGATGCCGATGATCTCGAATCCCTTCGCCTGATACTCGGCGTAGACTTTCTTGATGTTCGGGATCTCGGCCTTGCACGGTCCGCACCACGTGGCCCAGAAGTCGACGAGCACCACCTTGCCGCGATAGTCCTTGATATCGACCTTGCGTCCATCGACGGCCGTGAAAACGAGTTCGAACGGCTTGTCGAAGGCGGTGAGCTTGTCGAGTTCCGCCTGCGCGGCCTTCTTCACCGCGGCGTTGGGACTCGCAGCAAATAACTCCGCGTCCGCAATCAGGTCGGGCTTTGCCGCACCCGAACGCGTGCGCAGGGTGAAGTACACGCCGGTCTGCGCTCCCATGCCCTCGACCGTGGGGTACTTGCTCGCCAGCCGCAGAATCTCGGCCTTGAGCGGACCGAAGTCGACCGACTCCTTGGCGGCCACCGCCTTCTGCACGGCGCTGTTCATCGACCGCAGTCCGCCCGGCTGGCCGGACTCGGACCGCCACTTCACCTCCGGGGGAGCGTCGGGTGCGTGTTCGGCCGCAGCCGACAACACCACGATCTGTTTTCGCCACGCGGCGAAGGTCGCGGGGTCCCAGGTGACACCCTCGAGCGCCGCCTTTGGCGCACCGTCATCGGTCGCAAGCTCCTTGGAGGCCGATTCGAGCATCTGCACCACCCGCCAGCGACGCGGGTCGTCTGGATACATCTGGAGGAACGCCGAGCCGGTCCGGACAACCTTCACGACGAGCTGGCGCATGGCCGCCATCCGCTCCTCCTGGGTTTTCTTGCCCGCGGCCGCCGCCATGAGGGCCTCCATGCTGCTGAGCGAGGAGACCGCCTTGAACGCCGCGTCCGCGTCTGCGACCGCCAGCATCTCGGGCGTTGGCTCCAACGGAGTTTTCAGCTGGGTGAAGGCGGGATCGCCCGCGCCCCGGACGGACGCGACCGCGATGATGACAGCGGCGAGAAGGGAGACTGGGAACGAGTGCATGGAGGAAAGGCGTGCCATTAGAAGCGCTTGGTGACGTCCAAGACGTAGCGACTGAGTCGGATGTCGATGATGGAAGGACTGAAGGCGCCATTGACCGTGAGCGGCGGCTCCGTATTGAAAAGGTTGATCACGGTCACGCGGACCTTGGTATCCTTGAGCGCGCGGCGCCACCACGCGTTCCCGCTGCTCTGGCCCTTGCGGTCGCGGTGCCCGAAATCATAAACGGCACTCGCGTCATAGCGGGTGACGTCCTCGGTGAAGCGCGAAGGGAAGATGGCGGCATTGTTGGTGTCGGTCCAATACTGACCACCATAGACTCCGGTGATCCCGCCCTCCCAAGCGTCGCGGGTCCAAAAGACGGAGGCGGTGATCCGTTCCGGCACGTAACGTTTGTTGACGGTGGCGGTCAGGGCGGAGTTCGGCAGGATGCGCTCCTCGCGGGCGAGGGTCTTTTCACCCATGACATTGACGTTGAAATCACCCCAGACGGTGCGACGCAGGTAGCGTACTCCGTAGCTATAGCCGGCCGTGCGGGACTTCGAGATGTTGATGGTGCGGCCGTCGTACCCGGTGATGGGCCCCAGCCAGCCGGCGGGATCGCTCGCGAGCCGGTCGCCGCGATAGATCGTCTCCGGAGCGAAGAGCTGCCGATCCATGATGCTGGAGATGCTGCCAAAGGCGCGGGTGAACTGGTTGTCGTAGTAGTCAAACGACACCGACAGGCCCTTGGTGCGAGGCACGTCGACGACCATGCCAAAGGTCAAGCTCTCCGAAAGCTGGGGTTTGAGGTCGGGGTTTCCTCCGCTGAGCTGGTTGAGCGCGCTGGTGATGGGCGCATTGCCGCGGGACAGATCGACCGCGCCGGGAAAGACGATCGCGACCGTTGAGGCCGGAAGCGTGACAAAGGCGCTTTGTTGGGCGGTGCGGTAAAGCTGCGGGGCCAGAAACCCTTCGCCGTAGGAGGCGCGGAAGAGCACGGGACGAACGGGGCGCCAGGCGGCGCCGTACCGCGGGGTGGTGGCGCGACCGAAATCGGTGTACCGTTCGGTCCGTGCGGCGACGTTCAAATCCAGCCGATGGAAGAATGGGATCTTCTGCTTCTCTCCCAGCACCGGGATGCGGGTCTCGGCGTAGAACGACACGACATCCCGCTGGGGAAGCACCGGCCACACCTGGCCGCCGATCGAGCCGGGGAAGGCGACGTACTCTTCGCGCGCCTCAGCGCCGACCACCGCCTTCACTTCACCGGCCGGAAGGCTGAAGAGCCGTCCGTCCGCTTGGGCGGAGTAGGTCCAGGTACGGACACGGTCATTGAGTTTCGTCTGCGTGGTGCCGACCCAGAACACATCCAGCGCGCGTGCGGCATTGGGTGATTGCGTCTTGCTGTCGTAGATGAGCGGCGGCCGCCGGCCGGCCGCGATCTCGGCATTGAGGCGGGCGGTGAACTGGGCAGCCGGGGCCACTTGGGTTCCGAACTGACCCCCCGCGCCTTCGAGCACGGGTGGGGCCATGTTGTTGGTGCCCTGCACAAAACTGACTCCCGTCTCATATCTCCAGCCGGCCGGCAGACCGCCCCCCACCGTGATCGAGAATTCATCGTTGGAAGTGTCGCTCCCGTTCACGATCGGTGGAAGATCATAGAATGTCTTGCTCAGGCGCACGGGGACACCAAAGGGATTGCCCGGATAGCCGGCGGGGATTGTCACGTTCTCCACGCGACGCCAGGTTCCGTTGTCGCGAAACTCCTTGCGCCCCACGCGTGCCGAAGCGGTGACGGTGACGTGTTCATTAAATTCATACCCAAGTCGGAAGTAGGCGCCCCGGTCCTTGGCGTGACTCGTGGCACCCTGGCGGCCCGGCGTGACGCCACCCACTGGAGCTGGGGCCGCGGCATAGTCGCCCACCGTGACTGTGCCGCCGGCGTAGTTGACCGGGATCGAAACACGCGGGGTGGTGGTGCCGGGGAGATTGCCCGACGCGACATTCAGGCTGCCGGTTCCCTCGGCGTAGAGCGTGGGCTGGGCCTGATTGGTGATACCGCCATAGAGCGTGCGGTCGAAGGATCGGGTGAGGTAGCGGTCCTCGAGCAGCAGGATCGTGTTTTCCGAGGCGGAGAGCGTCAGCAGGCCGGACCACTTGCCCATGGCGAAACCATGCGTAAGGCTAGCGGTTTTGACGGCGGCGTCGGTGTCAAACGTGTTGTCATAGTTCAGCCGCAACTCAGTGCCGGCATAGCGCTTTTTCAGGATGACATTGATCACACCGTTGACGGCGTCGGCACCATAGATGGCTGAGGCTCCGTCGAGCAGGACCTCGACGCGTTCGACCGCGGACAGCGGGATGCCTCCCAGATCGTACCCATTGCCGCCCGCGTTGCGGAGTCCTGTGAGCGGCACACGCCGCCCATCGACGAGCAACAGCGTCTCCGTCTGCGAGCCACCGCGGAGTTGCGCCGAGGTGCGCGATTGGGTCTGGCCCGCACCCAGACCCGATGAGGAGGTGCTGTTCACCAACTCGGTGCCAAGACCGGACGTGGAGCTGGTGACGGCAGGGATGTATTGAAAAAGCTGGCCCAGATTCGCTGCCCCGGTGCGTTCGATGTCGAGGCTCGAAAAGGTGAGCAGCGGCTGCACCGGATACTCCCCGGAGTTGGCGCGGATGCGCGTTCCGGTGACCGCGATTTCCTCCATCCTGACCGTCGGCCCGCTAGCGATCGTTCCGGTCGCCACCGGGCTTGCCCCGTTTTTTTCCGCGGGCCCTTCCCGACGCACGGTCAACGCTCCGGTCCGGCTGTCCTGCACGGCCACCAGGCCAGTGCCGGCCAGCATCTGGTCGAGGGCTTCGCGCACCGTGAGGTTGCCCTTGATCGCTGCCGTGCGGACGTCGCGCGTGATCTCAGTCGGAAAGAGCACCTGGATTCCCGCCTGCTCGGAGAAGCGGCGGAGGGCCTTGTCGGCGTTGTCCGCCGGCAGGTCGTAGGTCTTACGGGCTTCGGTGGACTGGGCGGGCAGCCCTGCGGGTTGCGCGACGGCAAGAGCCACGACGAACGCAAACATGGCGCGTTTCCACGCCAACTGCAAACCAAGGGAATTCATGGGTTGGTGTTGGTCACCGCGCGAAAACGCGGTTCATGCACCAAGACGAGCCGCCCCGGATATTCAGGTAGAAAAATCTTACCAACCGTGCGACACGCCGCCACTCAGGGAGCTCGGCGCAGCACGCGCTGGCCGTCCCGCTCCTCAGTCGCGATGCCAAAACCGGCCCTGAGTCCACTGACGAAGACCTCGGCGTCATCGGCGCTAAAAAGGCCGCTGACCGAGACGTTCGCCAAGGTCGGATCGCCGAGAACAAACGGGGTCGACTGGAACCGGTTGAGCACCGCAACCACCTCCGACAGCGGAGCTCCCGAGAATTCGACGCGCGGGGTGCGCCAGGCGAGCCGCTCCGCCGCCTCGCTCGTCGCCAGCGGCTGCACATCAGGCACCGCCACCGGCTGGAGGGCCACTCCCACCTCGAGTCGGTGGCCTGCATCCACAAACGCGAGGGGCTCGCGGGCCGGAGAACCGGGGGAGGTCACCGGAGCCGGCTCTTCAACCGCCACCCGTCCTTCGGTCACCAGAACGTCCACCTGGGTGGCTCCCAGCTGCACGGTAAAGACCGTGCCGACTGCGCGCACATTCACCCCGCCGGCCGCCACGACAAAGGGTCGGTCGGGGTTCTTCGTGACCTCAAAATGCGCCTCACCCCGGACGAGGACCACGCGGCGCTGCACGCCGGAAAAGTCCACCTCGATGTCCGATCCGGCGCGCAACTCGACCGCACTGCCGTCCGGCAAGACCCGACGCTCCGGTGCCATGATCGTGGTGTGCACCACGGCTGCTGCCGCCACCGCCGGATCGGACGGAGACCGGCTGATCCAGACCCACGAGCCCACGGCCAGCAGCACCGCGCAGAGGACGGCGGCGGCGGCGCCAGCGCGACGCTGGCGTCGCTGACGCAGCAGATGTCCCAATTCACCCTGCAGCACCGGAGCCACGCCCGTGCGCCGCGGTCGGCCCAAGGTGGACCACAGGCCTTCAAAACGCGCCACCGCCTCGGCATGCAGCGGACTTTCCGCGTACCAATGCGCAAACTCCGCCTGCTCAGCGTCACTCAAACCAGCGTCACGGCGCGCGATCCAGCGCGCGGCGGTCGCATCGATGGCCTCCAACGTGGGCGCAGTCCGGCTCATGGCGTGCGGACTCCTTCCAGCCGTCGCCTCATGAAATCCTCAATCTTGCGCAGCCCCGTCACGACATGCGTTTGCACCGTCAATTCGGACAGGCCGAGCCGGCGGGCGATTTCTTTTTGGGGAATCCCTTGAATCTGACGGAGCAACATGACTTCGCGGCACCGGGGCGGCAGGGCGAGGAAGGCCTGCGCGAGGAGGGCAATTTCCTCCCGCGTGCACGCGGTCTCGGCCACACCGGGTCCATCATCCAAGACGGACAGTACGTCCAAATCAGGTACTGCCGACACCGGGGACACCCGATCCCGGCGGACCAGGTCGATCGCGAGGTGCCGAGCCACCGAAAACAAAAACGACTTGGCCGAGGCGATCGGCCGGGCCGCCCGGGCCTTCCAGACCCGCAGGTACGACTCCTGGACCACATCGTCGACATCCCGCACGGCCGGAAACGCCCCCCGCAACCAGGCCCTGAGCTGGTCGCCATGCGGATGCACCTGCTCTTCAAACCAACGGGTCGGTGACGCTGGCGCAGAGGCGGCAGCGGCGGCGTGGTCGGGTTCTGACGAGGGAACGCTCACGAGGACGACGCGGGGTCAATTGCACCGAGACGCACCAGGAGCAAGCCCGGAGATTTGGGGACGCAAGTATCCAAAGTTCTCCATCGACAAGACGAGCAACCCCAGGCGGTCGACCGCCACCGCTTTCATTCCCACCCCACCCATATCCCGGCAACCCGGGAAAACCCGGACCTTTCCGCCCTCAAGGTAGGAGGGACAGAAGAAAAACGACTCCATTATATAAGTTTCTGCGCATTTACACGTATGAGCATTAAATGCGCATCTTTGGTCAAAGAACGCACAGACCCCAGCGCACGGTTGGACGACAGTGCGGACGTTCAGTCAACCGGCTACGAAGATGAGAAACCTGCCTCTGTTCCGATGGTCAGCCGCCAGCTTGCTGGCCTTCCTCTCAACGAGCCCGCTGGTCGCGACCAACGGCATGAACCTCGAGGGCTACGGCCCTGTCGCCACCGCGATGGGCGGCGCCTCGCTCGCCTACGACAACGGCACCGCGGCCGTGATCAACAATCCCGCCACCCTCGGGCTCCTCGCGGGCGATCGCCAGCTCGACCTGGCACTCGGAGTCCTCGGTCCCCGCATCACGGCCACGAGCCCGACAGGCGCCGAGGCGGAGTCGCAATCCAAGGCTTTTCTCATGCCGGCGGTGGGTTATGCCATCCGATCCGGCTCGCTGACCTACGGACTCGGCCTCTTCGGGCAGGGCGGGATGGGCTGTGAGTATGAGGGCTCAACGTGGCGGGGACTTGGATACAACCTGGAAAACGCCACCGAGGTTTCAGTCGGCCGTCTGATCGCCCCGATCTCCTGGCGGGTCAACGAACGGCTCCACCTCGCCGCCACCGCCGACTTCGTCTGGGCCGGCATGGACCTCAAGATGGCCATGAGCGGCGCCCAGTTCTTCGATCTCGTCGATCCGCGCAGCCAGCAGTTCGGCCGCGCCAGCGGCTCGCTCGTCCAGTCCTTCTCCGGCATGCTGGCCACGCTGCCGGCCAACACGAGCGTCGACTACGCCTACTTCAACTTCGCCAACGGCAGCCCGTTCACCGGCGAGGCGCGGGGCTACGGCTACGCCGGGAAAATCGGCCTGGTCTACGAGCTCTCTCCCGAGGTCACGATCGGCGCGACTTACCACTCCCGCACGCAGCTTGGCGACATGAAGGCTCCGGGAAACTCGTTGAGTTTCCAGCTCGGCGTTCCGGGCATGGGCAGCATGGCCCAGACGCTGGCGGGTGACTTCGTCGTCGAAAACTTCGAGTGGCCCGCCCTCGCCGGCCTCGGAGTCGCCATCCGCCCGAACGCCAACTGGCTGGTGGTGGCCGATTTTCGCACGGTCTTCTGGCGCGACGTCATGGACAGTTTCGCCATGCGTTTCACCGCTTCCGGAGTCGCCTCGAACGGCGCGTTCGCCAACCAGAGCCTGAACGCCACCCTCTTCCAGCACTGGGACAACCAGCAGATCTTCCAGGTCGGGGCCGCGTTCCGCAGCAGCCGGGCACTGACGCTTCGCTTCGGCGCCAACTACTCCAGCGACCAGATTCCCGACCGGTTCCTGAACTGCCTCTTCCCGGCCACCATCGAAAAGCACCTGACCGCGGGCTTCGGTTACGCGCTCAATGACCGCAGCTCGATCGACACCTCCTTCACCTACGGTTTCGAGGCGGAGAAGACGAACGGGTACGGCATCCGCATCTCCCACGGGCAGACCAACGCCCAGCTCATGTACTCCCGCCGCTTCTGAACCTCCGCGCCCGCGGCGCGTCCTCCCCGCTTCCGCCATGAATGCCCTCTCTCGTCGACGCTTTCTCCGGATCTCCGCCACCTCCGTGATCGCCGCGGGTGCCGGCGCCCGGGCGCTCGGCGCCTTCAGGGACGGCCCAGGCAATCATCCTGGCGGTATTCGACGCACACCCACGTTCTGCGACCTGTGCTTCTGGAAATGCGGAGCGATCGCCAGCGTGCGCGACGGACGACTCTGGAAAATTGAGGGTAATCCGCTGGACCCTCTCTGCCAGGGACGGCTCTGTCCGCGCGGCACCGGCGGCATCGGCGCGCACAGCGATCCGGACCGCCTGCGGGCACCGCTGCTCCGGACGCACGAGCGGGGTGAGGAAAAGTGGAAGGAAGTGACCTGGGAGGAGGCTCTGGAATTCATTGCGGCAAAGATGAAGGGAATCGCCGCTTCGCACGGCCCCGAAGCCATGGCCCTCTTCAGTCACGGCATCGGCGGCACCTTCCTCAAGCACACCCTCAAGGCCTACGGCACACCCAACATCGCCGCCCCGTCCTTCGCGCAGTGCCGGGGTCCGCGCGATGTCGGTTTCCGCCTGACCTTCGGCGAGGACGTCGGTTCGCCGGAACGCACCGACATCGCCAACGCCGAGTGTCTCGTGCTCATCGGCTCCCACCTCGGCGAAAACATGCACAACACGCAGGTGCAGGAGTTCGCCACCGCCGTCGGCCGCGGCGCCCGGCTCATCGTCGTCGACCCGCGTCTCTCGGTCGCTGCGAGCAAGGCGCACCACTACCTGCCGATCAAACCCGGCACCGACTTGGCGCTGATCCTGGCCTGGATGCAGGTGATCGTGACCGAAAAACGGTACGACATCGACTATGTCAGCCAGCACGGCTTCGGCTTCGAGGCGTTCGCAGCCTCCCTCGTCGACTACACGCCGGAATGGGCCTACGCCGAAACCGGCATCGACCCCGAGACCATCCGGGCCACCGCCCGCGAAATGGCGCGGTATCGTCCGGCCACCCTGGTCCATCCGGGTCGTCACGTGAACTGGAACGGCGACGACGCCCAGCGCAGCCGGGCCATCGCCCTGCTCAACGCGCTGCTCGGGAGCTGGGGACGCAAGGGCGGTTTCTACCAGCCGGTCACCATGGATGTTCCGGCCTATCCCTACCCGCCTTTCCCTGTGCCAAAGAAGGCGAAGGTGGACAATCCCGGACACAAGTATCCCTTTGCCCACGAGACCCTGACCACGGGCATCCGCGAAGCCACGATCTCGGGCGCTCCCTACCCCATCAAGGGGTGGATGGTCTACGCCACCAACCTCCTGCAGGCGCTTCCCAACGAAGCCGAAACGCTGCGAGCCATCCAGGCCCTCGACCTGCTAGTGGTGGTCGACGTGGTGCCCAGCGAGATGGCCGCCTGGGCAGACGTGGTCCTGCCGGAGTCGACGTATCTGGAACGTCACGACGATCTGAATCCGGAGTATTTCCGGGAGCCGTTCCTCGCGCTGCGCCAGCCGGTTGTCGATGCGCCCCACGACCAGAAACCCAACTGGTGGATCGCACGTCAGCTGGCCGAAAAGCTCGGCCTTGGGGCATTCTATCCGTGGAAACACATCGAGGAGTACCTTGAACACCGGGTCAGCGCGGCCGGTCTGGACTACGCCGCGCTGAAGCGTGACGGAATTCTCCGCGGTCCCGCGCAGCCCATCTACTGGGCGGATGGCGTGCCCGCCGAGTTCGACACGCCGTCCCGGAAAATCGAGTTCTACTCCACGCAGCTGGAGAAGGCCGGTTTCGATCCGGTTCCTCGTTACACGCCGCCGGTTTCCGGACCGCCCGGCTCGTTCCGACTGCTCTTCGGTCGGGCTCCGATGCACTCCTTCAGCCGCACGCACACGAACCGGCTGCTGGCCGGATTGATGGACGAGAATGTGGTCTGGATCAACGAGGCGGTGGCTGCCCGACAGGGCCTAAAGTCGGGCGACATTATCCGCTTGCGCAATCAGGATGGCGCGCTCAGCAACCGCATCGCGGTCAAGGCCACGGAGCGGATCCGCCCGGACTGCGTCTACCTCGTCCATGGCTTCGGCCACACCGCCCGCGGCCTGCGTCACGCCTTTGGCAAGGGCGCGAGCGACGCCCGGCTGATCACGCGCTACCGCACCGATCCGCTCATGGGCGGCACGGCGATGAACGTGAATTTTGTCACCCTCGAATCCGCGGAGGCGGTCTGAACCATGTCACGCAATATCATGGTCATCGACACGCGGCGCTGCGTCGGCTGCCAGGATTGCGTCGTCGCCTGCCAGACGGAAAACGACGTGCCTTCGGGATTCTGTCGCGACTGGATCACGGAAACGGCGCGCGGGGAATATCCCACGGTCCAGCTGGAAATCCGATCCGAGCGCTGCAACCACTGCGCAAACCCGCCCTGCGTCCACTGCTGCCCGACCGGGGCCAGCCACGTGCACGAACGCGGCGGGGTCGTGCTGGTCACGCATGAGAAGTGCATCGGTTGCAAGGCCTGCCTCGCGGCCTGTCCTTACGATGCCCGCTTCATTCATCCGAAGGGCTACGCGGACAAATGCACGTTTTGCATCCATCGGGTGGAACGCGGCCAGGATCCCGCCTGCGTTTCGGTTTGCCCGACCCACTGCATGCACTTCGGCGACGCCGACGATCCGTTAAGTGGAGTGAGCCGCCTGCTGGCCACGCGTCCCCACCACACGCTGCTGCCGGAGGCGGGAACGAAGCCGCGCATCTATTACCTGACATGACCGCCTGACTCCCCCTGCCATGATCGAGTACACCACCACCCGACACAATCCCGGCGTCGATCCGATCCTGCACCTGTGGGGATGGGAGATTCCACTCTATCTTTTCCTCGGCGGATTGGTTGCGGGTCTGATGATCCTCTCCGGGTACCACATCCTGCGGTCGCGCTGGGATCGCGATCAGGCCCAGGGACACTACGTGACCGCACCGCTGCTCAGCCTGGCCCTGCTCAGTGCCGGCATGCTCACGCTCTTTCTGGACCTTGAGCACAAGCTGCAGGTGTGGCGGCTCTACCTCACGTTTCGACCCGCCTCTCCCATGTCGTGGGGATCCTGGATCCTGCTCTTCGTCTACCCCGCCCTCGTGGCCTCGGCCCTCCTCACGCTCGCGGCGTCACTGCCGCGACTCAGGCAACGGCTTCCGGTGCTGGCACGCGTGAGCGAATCCCTGGCAGGACACAATGGCGCCGTGCACCTGATCGGTTTCGCCAATGTGGTCCTGGGTGCCATGTTGGGGATCTACACCGGCGTCCTCCTGAGCGCACTCGGCGCCCGGCCCTTGTGGAACAGTGCGTTGCTCGGCCCGCTCTTCCTGTTTTCCGGGCTCTCCACCGGAGCGGCCACGCTCCACCTGCTGTCGCACCTCACGCCGCGCGCGGGAGAGGGTTCACCGGGGTTCAGCGACGCCCTCGCTTCGGTGATGGTAAACTGGTTACGTCCGCCCTCGGCGCAGGACGGCTCGAGAAAGCTCGAACAGGCGGACAACAGTTTCCTGACGATTGAGCTGGCGCTGCTCGCCTTGTTCTTCGGAGGCCTCATGACCTCCACTCTGGCGCATCAGACGGGTGCCCGGCTGCTGCTCACCGGCCCGTGGGCCGCGCCGTTCTGGGTCTTTGTGGTCGGAAGTGGCATCCTGCTGCCGTTGCTCCTTCAGTTCCTGCAGGCGCAGCGCCGGATTCAGTCCACCTGGGTGCCAGCCCTGCTCGTCCTCGGCGGGGGACTCGCCCTTCGCTTCATCCTCGTGGGCGCCGGCCAGGCGAGCCACTGGTCCGTCGCATTGCCCTGAACCTCCATCTCCCTCTCACCATGTCCTCCACGCCTGACGATTCGCTTCTGGAAAAGCCGCATATGAATCCGTACTGGGCCGGTTTCGGCCTCGGTCTCGTGCTGCTCACCTCGTTTGTGGTCATGGGCCGCGGCCTGGGCGCGTCCGGCGCCTTCACCACCGCAGTCGCCACCGCTGTCCATTCCGTCGCCCCGGCCCACGCCACCGGCAATGCCTTCTACGCCGAATACCTGGGCGACGGCAGTGTGAGCCCACTCAAGGACTGGCTCGTGTTTGAAGTGCTCGGCGTCTTCGTCGGAGGGTTCCTCTCCGGCGCCCTGGGCAACCGGCTGCGGTTCACGATCGAAAAAGGCCCGCGGATCTCAAACCCGGCGAGGCTGGCTCTCGCGGCCGCGGGTGGGGCTCTGATGGGCGTCGGTGCCAAGCTGGCCCTGGGTTGCACCAGCGGTCAGGCGTTGAGTGGCGGTGCGCTGCTCAATCTCGGCAGCTGGATCTTCATGATGTGCGTGTTTGGCGGCGCCTATGCGTTTGCCTGGTTCCTCCGGAGGCAGTGGCTATGAATGCTCCCTTTTTCAAATACGGACTCTTCGGCGACGAAATCTCGCTGGTGGTCGCCTTTGCCATCGGCATCGGGTTCGGGTTCTTTCTCGAACGCGCCGGCTTCGGGCGGGCCCGCCTGCTCGCCGCCCAATTTTACTTCCGTGACCTGCGGGTATTGAAGGTCATGTTCACCGCCATCATCACGGCCATGGTCGGGCTGTTCTTCCTCTCCCGCCTGGGACTGGTCGATCTCTCGCTCGTCTACCTGACCCCCACGTTCGTGCTTCCCCAGGCCATCGGGGGTTTGATCCTCGGCGTGGGTTTTGTCGTCGGTGGCTACTGTCCGGGCACCTCCTGCGTTTCGGCGGCAACGGGACGGATCGATGGCATGGTCTACCTCGCCGGCATGATCGGGGGATTGCTGGGTTTCGCCGAGATTTATCCTCGGATTGAACACCTCGTGAAGGCGACACCGATGGGCCAGGTGACGCTCGCTCAGCAGTTCAACCTTCCCTACGGCCTGCTGGTCTTTGCCGTGGTGCTGATGGCGGTGGGCGCATTCATCGCGGCCGAATGGGCGGAGCGAAAAATTGGCGGCAAGGTTCCAGACACCGACTCGCTGCTCGCCCCCGCCCGTCCTCTCGCACCGGTGCGCCGGTTCGCCATCGTGCTGGTGTCGCTCGGACTCGTGGCTGCATTCGCCGGCAATCCGTTCCGCGGCGCGTTTGCCCGGGTGGATACCAAGCAGCTCGCCCTGGACGCGGGGACCAAGTCGGACCACGTGTCCGTCACGCAACTGGCCGACTGGATCATCGAGGGTCGGAGCGACTTCGTACTGGTCGATGTGCGCGAGCCCGCAGAGTTCGCCTCCTATCACATTCCGGGAGCGCGCAATGTGCCGCTGGCCGAGCTGACCCCTGACTTTGTCGCACGGAATGAACGCATCGTGGTCTGCAGCGAGGGCGGAATCCACGCGGCGCAAGCCTGGTTCCTGCTGCGCTCCCTCGGGTTCCCGGCCGTGTACCTTTTGTTCGGGGGACTGGAGGAGTGGAAAGACACCGTGCTCTACCCTGCGGCTCCGCCAGCGTCGGCTCCTGCGCGAGACCACATTGAATTTGCGAAACGCGCCGCGGTGGCGAAGTACTTTGGCGGCGCTCCGCAGACCGGCGGTGCCCCGATGCCGGCATCGACACCGGCACTGCCGAGGCTGACGCCACCGGTTCCGGCCGCGGCTCCTGCCGGGGTGCCGGGCGCCAAACCGAAAAAGAAGAAGGAAGGGTGCTGAGGCGCTCCGTCAGCCTTGCGTGTTCTCCGGGCTGAGAACCTATCGCGAACCGCGCGGACGGATCCGGACGTCAAGGGGCAACTCCTCCACCCGTCCGGCAGCTCCGTGTCTCGGGTTCTTGCTGTTCGGGCTCCCGTCGGCTATCCAAAGCTTGTTCGCCGGTCGTCTTCCTGTTCCTTCGAGGCTACTCAGCCCTTTCCATCCCATGCTCAACGCTCGCCGCTTCGCCTCCCTCCCAAAGGTCGCACTTGCCACACTGTCTTTGCTCATGGCGCCAGCTCCCGCGGCGCTGGCCCAGCTCGGCGCGCGTTCGGCCGAGGAGTGGGTCCGGATGTTGGACTCCAAGAACCGGGTCATGAAGTTACGAGTCGACGACGCGGTGGCCGCGCTGAAGCTCGCTCCGGGCAGCGTCGTTGCAGACATCGGAGCCGGCTCAGGTGTGTTCACGCTGCCGCTCGCGAAGGCGGTCGGCACGGCGGGGCGAGTCTACGCCGTCGACATCGAACAAGGACTGGTCGACCACATTCTGAAGAAGGCGCAGGAAGAAAAGGTGCCCAACGTCGTCGGCGTGCTCGGCAAATTCACCGACCCCGCGCTGCCGGCTCGCAACGTCGATGTCGCCTTCATTTACGATGTCCTCCATCATATCGAGGATCGGGTGGGTTATCTGAAGAGCCTGGCGACCTACCTGAAACCCACGGGCCGCATTGTGGTGATCGACTTTCATCCTGAGCTGGGGCCGCACAAGAACGACCCCTCCCTGCAGGTCACCAAGACCCAGTCGGAGACCTGGATGGCCTCCCTCGGCTTCAAGCCGGTCGCAGAACATCCGCTCTACGACGACAAGTGGTACGTCGAGTACGCGCGCCCCTGACGCCGCAGCAGCCTGACTGAGACACCGCACCTGCCAACCGCAAGGGACACGGAAACTGTTGTTTATCAACGCTCATAATTAACCTGTCCCTTATTCGGCACCCAGCTCGGGCTGCCATTTCCCGGCGCCTCCCGGCCCGCAACGTTGGGCTCGGTGGGTCAGCTGCGAGGCTTCACCGCCTGCAAGACCGGGTTCACAATCTGGTGCACCTCAAGGCCCGTTTTGTATTGCTCCCGCATGACCTCCAGCGCCGCAACCTGGGCCGGCGCGAGGACTGCGCGAGCCTGCGCGAGGGTGTCGGCCCAACGCTCGTTTGAAAAGGGATGCCGATTCGGAACCTGGGGGTCGGGCGCTGAAACGATCGCCGTGAGGCGCTCCGCCTGCTCGTGCGTCAGGGGCTGGTCCGATGAGTAGACCATGCCGGCCAGGCGGGCCGGAAGCGCCCGCCAGAGGCTGGTCCGGTCAAACTCACGGTAGGTCGCAAACCCCTCCGTCCCCATGAGTTCGCGCAGTGCCGCGTCGCGCTGGTCGGCAGCTTCTTTCACCAAGGCACGCACGGCCGGATCGGTCTTGGGCAGTCCCTTCGCCAATCCCGACACGTAAATGTCCTGGGACATCTGGGCATAGTCACCGAGAATCGCCTCAAATCGGGCGGCTTGCGTGGGTGACAGCGCCAACGTGCGATAGAGCGGCCCGAACTTTTCGGCGATGCGAATCACCTGTTGCTTCACGTACAGACGCTGCAACTCGGGAAGGCCCAGGACCAGGCGGTCCAGCACCGCCTCCTCGGTTTCGCTGGGTGCGGGAGCGGACGCCGCCGGAGCCCGCGCCTCCGCCGCGGGGGGCGCAGCGAAAGCAGATGTATCCACCGTTGTCCGTCGAGCACCGGTCGGCTGCGCGAGGTGAGCCAGATCACGCTCCAGTTTCCGCACGGTTGCCTGCGACTCGATCAGCCGTCGTTCCGCAGCGCGCACGCGCGACCCCGAAAACAATGCGCTGCCCACCCCCACTGCGGCCAACACCAGAGCCCCTCCGAATACCAGTTTGGACGTCGTTGTCATAAGTGAAAGAAATCCGATTGCACCCAGCGAGACCGCACCGGCACCGCCCACTCCGGACAGCACGAGTCCGGTGACGCTGGAGGCAAATCCCGCGGGCGCCGCCAGGGTGGCCTGTGCCGTGAGCGCCGCACTCAAGGCCGCCTGCGTCGAGCGGAGTCCAGAATGCTCAAGGTGGGCGCGCAACCGGGCTAGCGCGCGCTCCACTCGCTTGCGCGCCGCTTCCTCCGACAGCCCCAGCACGCGACCCACCTCCGTAAACGACCGGCCTTCAAAGTAACGCAGGAGCACCGCTTCGCGTTCCTTCGAGCCCAGCTGATCCATGGCCGGATCCAGCAGGCACTGCAGGGCAGCCCCCGATTCCGGAGTCGAAGGGTCGAGGTCGAGCCCAAGACGCGTCTGGGCCTCCTTCTCCCGCACCTTTCGCCGCTGGTCCGAGCGAATCATGTCGATGGCGACGTGGCGGGTGGTGGTGTGGAGCCAACCCGCCAGCGAGGGGTGATGCACAAGACGTCCGGCTTCACGGGCCAGACGGCAAAAGACCTCTTGCGACGCATCCGCCGCGGCAGATGGATCGCCGGCCATGCGTCGCAACGCCGAGCCATAGACACCGTTGACATGACGCTGCACGAGCGCGGCAAACGCCACCTCGGATCGTGACGTCGCAAATTGGCGCAGGAGTTCAGCATCTTCGGCCATGTCGGTCTGGGTAAGTCGTCACCGAATCATGAACCGGACAAGATGCCACCGCGCTCTCCGCAATTTCAGCCGTCCCTCACTTGCATCCTCCCTTCAACTCAAACGGCAAGCGCAGCGCCCGCACCCGGCCGAGGCATTCTGCAATTCATTGATTAGCAAACTCTATTTTTGACCTGTCCCTTGTTTCGGCCTTGGTTGGAGGTGGCCTCGGCGAGGCCGCAACGCGACTAAAAGGGTCCCGCCTCCTTTGTCCGAATTCTTCATGCGATGCCCATCCACGCGGGGTCGGCGACCCCACCTCCAACGGAGGCCACCCTTCGATTGCGCTGGCGTTGACGCGCCTGCGCGGCCGGTTGATTCGTGGTCTACGAACCGATCCCACGGCTTAAACCTAGAAACCGCGATTGAACCACGGATGGACACGGATCGACACGGATACAAACGAGTTACGCCAAAGCTGGCATTCACCTGGTGGGTGAAGCACTCTCCACGCTCCGCATCCGCGTTTATCTGTGTCCATCCGTGGTTTATGAACGGATCGATTCGTTTCAGCTGCGGAAAATAGGTTAAAATGCGGATAATGGCTTCCACCGCGATTCCTGATCCCGACCGAACCGA
>JAEUGZ010000136.1 GCA_016794725.1 Opitutaceae bacterium
CAGAAGCTCCGTGAGAAAGCCCTCCATCCATGCGCCAGACCACCGCCCAACTTGTCGCCTCGTACGCGCCTATTCGTGCGGGCGAGGTGAGTCCGTTACGCGTAGCGACCGACGGGGACGCGAGCTTGACGCTCGGAAGACCGTCCCCGTCGCTCACCCGCCCGCCCAAATCGACGGCGCGATCCGCGCAGCGTCACGCTGAAATCCATCGCCTCCGAACCCGTAGAACGACAATTATTATTCCCCACCCCGTTGCCTCAAGAGCGAATGTTACCGAGATCAAGCGTTGCCAAATCCATTGATGGTTCGTGGGTTTCGTCACTGATTCACGGAGGGGTTCGGGTCTGCCAACGCTGGGGGAGTTGGAGCGGAGGCGAGCGTAGCGAGCCGCAGCGGAAACTCCCCCAGCGTTGTGGGCGGGGTTCCTGAGACCGGGGTGAACCCTTGCCGATCCTCCGTTCCTGGCAGCATGAGGCTGCGAGCCATCGTCGATCGCCACTCCGCGATGCGGCGGTGCAGGGTTCGCAAGTGACTCGCGTGCTGGGAGTCTGGATACCTCTCGATGAGCCGGCCCATCAGCGACTTTGCTGTGCAATCAGGGTCAGCTTGGAGCCAAACAAGGATGTCTGGCCAGACCAGTGCGAAAGGGTCCTCTCGCGTTCGCCAATGCCGCGCCTTCGAAGGCCCTTTTCGGTGCGTCGGCCTCACCTCACCGGATTTCCACATTTCCGGAAGCTGCGAAAGAAACTCCCTCAAATCACTCTGAACCGGTGCATCGCCAGGCTCCCCCTTACTCAGGGCGGCGAGTGCCGACTGGCCTCGGCGTATGCGGTGCAAGAGCCCGACCGGGTCGAGCGGAGCGCGCTGGGATTTCAACGATTCCTTGAGCTTGTGAGAGACAGCGGGATGGGCCAGCAGGCGATCGCAAGGCGTCGCCGGGGGGAGATAGGACTTCTTGATCTTCGCCCCATCCCGCACCCGTTCGCGGAGCTTGAAGGACGGCTGAAAGAAGTTGACGTAGAGGCGAACGGCCTCGAGGAGCTGAGCCAAAACCTGACCGGCGACGATCCCGCTCAAACGATCGTGGCCCACCATTCGGCGGATGACCGCCCCGTTCTTCTGTTCAATCCAGGCCTGATCGTTCTTCTGGTGCACTCGCGACCGCGTCAGCGTGATCCGCTCCTGCCGACAGTAGGACGCCAGCGTTTCGTTGATGAAGGCCCCATCGTTGTCCGAATCGATGCCGACGATTGGCACGGGCATACGACTCCCAATGCGTCGCAACCCCTCGACCACAAGTGATTGCTCCCGTGCGATCAGTGGAATTGCCTCCGTCCACCCAGAGCACACATCGGTCGCAACCAGACTGTGAAGATACTCCCCCGCCATCGAGCCCCCGCTATGAACCACAAAGTCGATCTCAAGGTAGCCCGGCTGTGGATCGCGCCAGTCATGGCACGTCTTGACGGGAATCTCCCGGGTCATCCGCTTGCCTGGCCGTTTCCTTCTTCGACTACCCGCGCTCTTCCTCACCGACCTCAACAAACGATCAATGGTCGCGGCACTCGCCGATTGGACCCTCCGGCGCACCTCGCTCTCCAACTTCAGATGCCCGTGCTTTTCCATCGCGGTGAGTAGATCGGGAATGATCGCCTTCAGGCGCTTGCCGCAGATCCGGTCGGCCGCCTCCCAGATCATGATTAAGGCCTGCCGTGTCGCTTCGTCGTAGACTCGCCGGCCGACGGACGCCTCCTTGGATGCTGAACTCGCCTTCATTCTGAAGAGGCGAACCGCGTGTTTCCGATGGAATCCGGACACCTCGACGAACTCGTCCAGAATCCGCCCCTTCGCCTGCCGGGTCGCAAGCCGGTATCGCTCTCGCAGCGCGGAGACGAGTTCGCGTCGGGTCGCCTTGCTGATGATATCCATTCGTTGCCTTCGGGTCTTGGTAACATCTTGATGAGGCAACGGTGAAACCTCGGTAACCGAAATCTTGAGGCAAGGCGGTGGGGAGAAATAGTTGTCGTTGACCACGAACCATCAAACCAGTATGAAAACCCCACCTCGCCCTGGCTGGTTTTGAAGTGCCCGGTGACATCGCCGGCCATGGGAAGGCCAGACGACCAAGGCCAATCCTTCCGGAAGTAGGGCGTGTGCTTCAATCTGTATCTAAACGACTTGCAGGTGCGAAGCCGAGAGCCCGAGGGTTTCCCGCTGCTGGCGCGTAAGCATGGGGAGATCAGCTCCCATTGGAGCTGATCAAACTACCACCATTAGATCACAATTCCATGCGAAGACTCATACGATCAGCGACGGTCGCCGGCGCTTTCTTTGCCCTTGCTGTCCTGCTGCACCCGGCCGCCGCATCCGCTCAAGCCGAAAAGGCGGAGAAGCCGAAACCCTATCCGCTGCCAACGTGCGTGGTTTCTGGTGAAAAACTCGGGGGCGATATGGGGGATCCCCACGTGTTCATTTACAAGGGACGGGAGATCAAGCTGTGCTGCAAGAGCTGTGTCAAGGACTTCGACAAGGAACCGGCCAAGTTTCTCGCCAAGGTGGATGAGGCAGCGAAGAGAGTGAAGCCCTACACGCTGACGACGTGCTTGGTGTCTGACGAGAAGTTTGGCGGCGACATGGGTGAGCCCTTCGAGTTCATCTACG
>JAEUGZ010000209.1 GCA_016794725.1 Opitutaceae bacterium
GGCAGGACTCTGACCTTGAAAACGGAACTGACCATTCCGGCTGTGCACGAGCTGCTCCACGCTTATGGCCGGCGCGTCGAGCGGGCGGCGGATTTCTTTGGCGCGGACATTCCCGACTACCTGGAGACCCCGACCGGACCGTGGAAGGTCAACGGAGGATGGACGGAGGGATTCTGGCCCGGGCTGCTCTGGCGCATGCAAGCCGAGACAGGCAGCGAGCGATTGAAGGGCCACGCGCGTCGGACCACCTGCCAGGTGGCGGCGCGGCATGCGGAGACAGATGACCACGACCTCGGGTTTCTTTTTCTCACGTCCTGCGTTTTGGAGCATGAACTGACGGGAGAGGCGGCGCGACTGCCCGCGGCGCTGGCGGCGGCGAAGCGGCTCGCGGCCCGCTACCGTGGCGATGGACGCTACATTCCCGCGCACGGTCCGTTCGACGGCCCGGAGGCCGGTTTCGCCATCATCGATACGGTGATGAACCTACCTCTGCTTTTCTGGGCTGCGGAACGGTCAGGAGAAACCCGGTTGACCGCGATTGCGGAGAAAACCGCGGCCACGATCGCGCGTGTGCACGTCCGGGCCAACGGATCATCCTGCCAGGTGTTGCGACTGGATCCGGCCACTGGCCGGACCCTCAGGCGGGAGGCGGTGATGGCCGCAACGGTCGATTCCTGCTGGGCGCGCGGACAGGCCTGGGGCGTGCACGGATTTGCGCGCATGGCCCAGCTTCTGCACAATCCGGAGTTTCGAGCCGTGTCCGAGGCCATGGCAGACTATTTTCTTTCGCGGTTGCCGGAGGACGGCGTGGTGTTCCACGACCTCGATGATCCGGCCCGGCCCGCGGTGCCCAAGGACTCCTCCGCCCAGGCGATCGCGGCGGTCGGGATGCTCATCCTGGCGGAAACGGGTTCCGGTCCGGAGCGGCAACGGTGGTGCGCTGCAGCTGAGCGGCTGATCGTGCCCTTACTGGCGCAATGCCTCGTGGATACCGGGCCTGAGACCAACCCTCCCCGCGGATTCCTCGGTCGGGCCTGCAAATCCCTGCGCAAACAGCAGGGAATTGTCTGCGAAATGATCTTGGGTGACTACTACCTGGTGGAAGCCCTGCAGCGCTGGAGGAAACTGAATACTCCGGCTGCACCGGGAGCTCGGTGAAGTCGGGTGCGCGTCCGAGGTGGGAGGACGACCACATTTGAACTCTCCTACGCTGAGGTGGCAGGAGTCCAGCCGCAAAGAACACAGAGAGCACAGAGTGAAAACCCAGAATGGTCTGGAACACGAAACCTCACCGCCGAAGGGGTTCGCTCGTCTGTCGATTGCGTTCTCTAGGGCGAATTCAGCCGCGGTCTTCGGGTTGATTGAAACCCAAGGTCGATTCAGCGCGGCGGTGAAGTCGTCAGCTTCATCCACGCGTCGGCCATACGCTCGCCGAGGGTCATGATGCCGGGGGCGATGAGATGGACTCCGTCGGTATCGAGGGGCAGATCGTCGGTGTCGATCCAGGCGGCCCGGGGATCGGTCGATCCAAAGTGGACCTGGCCCTGGCGCACGGCCTCGCGATGCGGGGCGTTGGCGACCGGACCGGTGCGGGCGAGAATGAAGGGCGTCTGTGCCGTGGCGAAGTCAGCGCGCATCCGAGCGACGAGCAGGGCGAGGTTCTCCCCGTAGCGGGCCGCGAACTCCGCGCGTGCGCCGTCGCTGCCCCCTTGCATCCAAAAGAAGCCTGCGACGCGCGCATCCCAACCTTCCTCCTTCAGGCGTCGCAGCGCCAGGCTGACTTGCCGGTGAAACAGGACGTAGAGTTGGTTTCCGGTGGTGGCCTGCGGGTGCCAGTCCTCGGCCAGATTGGTGCCAAAGTATCCCACCTTGATGAGGGCGAGCGGTTCGGTGCCACGGTGGGCCAGGCGCCGGCAAAGGGTCATTTCGGGACCGAAGAAGGTGCGGAAGTACTTGTGATAGGGGTCCTGCGTCTGGGGCCGGAGGGTGGTCCAGGTGTCACCCGACGTGGCGTTGAAGAAGTTCCGAGGCATGCGCGGATGGAGCGGTGGCGCACCCGTGTGGAAGTAAAACCGGATGGTTGCATCGAGGGGGTCGCTGGGCAACAGGCTGGCATCGGCGTGCCAGTTGAGAATGTCGGACTGGCCGGCGAGGATCAACACCGTGAGCGGACGGCGGGCGCTGCCCGAGGGCGTGGCATCGGGAGCCGCCCGCAAGGGAGCGATGAGCAATGTCAGGCTCCCGAGCAGCCCGAGGAGGAAGCAGCTCGGGCGATGCTGGATGACGAGCCGTTTCACGCGTTATTCCTCCAGTTTCCAGCGTACCACGCTCATCTGGTATCCAGCATATTCTCGCGATCCGCGGGCATAGTACGCGGTGACCAGGGTGCCGTCGGCACACTGGACGCTCGACGGATAGCCGGAGTCACGACTGGTCAGTCCGCCGGCGATGCGGAATTCGGGACTCCAGCTGATCCCTCCGTCGCTGCTGATCATGGCATTGACGCCGAAATCCGGACCGCGGCGGTCGCCGAAAGTGAGAAGAATCCGGCCATCTGAGAGTTTGAGCAAATCACCGGGGTGCTCATTTGGCAGCGAGAGCTGGCTGTGTCGCCTCCAGGTGGCGGCATTGTCGTCGGAAACGTACAGATCCATGCCATGCCCGCGGCCACCGCCGGCCACGCCGAGGTTGCGGGCGGCGGCGAGCCAGCGATTGCGGCCGGCGTAGAACAGGTCCGTCTCATTGACTTCGGGTTTTCCAATGACGGCGGAGACCGTCCACGTTGCCCCGTCGTCGGCGCTGGCAATCACGTATCCAGTGTCGGTCCGCGGGGGCGGCAGGCCTCGGGCGTAGCTGTAGGCGGCGACGCGGAGAATGCCGTCGTCCCCCCGCTCGATGTTGCCGAAGGGCACGAAGGCTTTGCCGGACTCCGGCGCCGCGGGAAACTGCCCGACCTGCTTCCAGGAACGTCCGCCATCGGAGGAGCGGGTGACGATCGGGACGAGTGGTATGTTGTGTTTCCCCCCTTTGTCCGTGTGATAGTCCCAGCCGCTGGTCGCCACCAACAGGTCGCCGTTGCCAGCGAGTCCGAGCGCGTGGTTGAACCAGGCGCTGTTGCCTTCGTGGCGGGTGGCATCGCCGCGATGCATCCAGGTGAGTCCACCGTCGGTGCTGGCCCAGCAGGCGACATCGCCCGGGAGCTGACCGTGGGAGGGCTGATTGTAGACCGCGGCGACAATCGTGCCATCGCGCAGCCGTGCCAGTTTCGGCCAGGCGCACACCTCCTTCACCGCGACCTGTTGTGAGAGGACGGAGAACCGTGGAGCAGGCGAGGCGGGCGTGTTTTGGAAGGAGACCAACCTCCAGCTCAACCCGCCCTTCACATAGGTCGCGGTCGCGGCCATGACCCGCGGATTGGCGGGACCGGATTTCCCCTGCCCCGTCAGTAGCACCCGACCGTGGACGACCGCGGTGCTCTCCCCGTAGAGCACGACGGAAGGAGGGAACTCATAGCGCATCGCGGCGTAGCGAAGATCGCCGCGTTCCAGGAGCTGCAGGTAGTCTTCGCCGGATTGCACGCGACCACTCCCATGCGTATAGACACAGCCCGGGCCAAAGAGGGCGCGCAATCCAGGTACATCGCCGGCGAGCAGGGCCTGCACGCGGGCTGTATCTATGCGACGGATCTCCGTTTCGATTTCTGCGGGCGTGGCTCCGAACAGGGTCGGGACGAGGGAGAAGAGGAAGAGAAGGCGGCTCGATTGCATGAGAGATTCGTGGGTGACGGGAGTAACTGCAGTGCGTGAGAGGGAGGGAATGATGCGAGCCGGGATGCGGCGATCCCGGTTACGGAGCATCCGGCTGGGTGAGCCAGTCGAGTGTGAATCGCGTCGCCTTCACCACCGTACCGGTGGCATTCTCGTACACCATCAAGACGGACTGGTCCGGAAGGAGGTCCATATTGCTGTACCCAAAAGACCCCGGCACAATTTGCTTCCGCACCGGCCAGCTCCGGCCTTCGTCGTAGCTGAGGAGAATCGTGCCATTGGACCGCGCCTGACTGAGGCTGCGCAGGCCCGCCGGGTCGGCGGGTGGCAGGCTGTGTGGGAAACTGAAGAGGATGCGCGACCGGCGCTCCGGGTCGGTCGCGGGGTGCGACACCCGCAGCAATCCGGAACTGGTTTCGATGTAGGGCGGGATTCCGGATGGGTCGAGTTGCGGACGTGTCCACGTGGCCCCGCCGTCGGAGCTGGTGGATACCGTGCGACCGGCGACGGCCATGCCAGACGACTCCGGGGGTGCGCAGCGTGCGTTCATCAGCATCCGTCCGTCCGCCAGCTCGACGATGCTGATCTCGCTCGATCCGTAAGTGCCAAGTGGCACTGTCCCCGGGACAAACCAGGATTGGCCGCCGTCGTCGCTCACCAGGACGGCATTGCCGTACCCCCGTTTCGCTCGCGGGGTGATGACGCGGTCCTTGATGTAGAAAAGGGGGACCACGATGCGGTGAGGGTGCGTCGCGTGGTGTGCCGAGAGCTGAATCGACCGACCGGGGCCGAAGAAGACCAGTTTGCGACCGAAAAGCTCGGGGTCATCGCCCTTGAACGCTTCCGGGGCGCGTCCGGCGCGAAGTGCCTGCTGGACTTTTTCGTCGGCGGCATGCAGCAGCGAGGTAATGTCCTGCGGAGCCGACCACGTGGCGCCATCGTCGTCACTGAAGCGGTAGTGATTGGTCGTGGTTCGGTCGGCCAGTCCCTCGTCCCGCACGGCAGTGAAGAAAAAGACGCGTCCGCTGACCCGATCCTGGACCAGCGTGGCCAGAACGTAGTTCTCGTTCCCCTGCGCGCGTTCGATGAAGACGCTTTTCTGCCAGGTGCGACCTCCGTCGAGGCTGCGCCGCACGACCACGTCCACCTTTCCGCCATCGCCCCGGTGGTTCCGTGCTTCGGCGTAAGCAATGACGACTCCCTTTTTGGTCACAAGAAGTCCAGGGATGGTGTAGATGGCGATGCCGTCCTCACCCCCGTTCCAGACCACGGATGTCTCCGGCGCGGCGGCGCGGAGCCCGGATGCGAAAAGAAGCAAACCGAGCCAGGTGATCATTCCGGAACGAAGGTGCGGGAGCAGAAGGGAAAACATGGGCTTTAGTTGGACGGTTGACAGGCGGGTTGTGCTGAGCCGGAGAGAAAACCAGCGGAATTCAGTATGCGAAATCAGGCGTCGATGAGGTGGTGAGGCTGTCTTGGGGGCGATGAGCTCCCTTTGAGCGAGGCGGTCAAGAAGTGTAGGGTGAAGATCGAGCCACCGGTGTGAAACGTTGCCCGACCGCGAGTCATCGGAATCCCGCCTTGGGGAGGGGTGGCGGGTTTGAGGGACCACGTGACAGCGAATCACGGCCGTCCGTCAGCCATTCGAGAGTGAAGCGGACCAGGGTGATTCGGCTGGGAATCGACGTCGATGTCCCGCTGCCGTTTTCGTAGATCAACACCACGGTGCCGTCGGCAAGCAGGTCCATATTGCTGTATCCGAATGCGTCGTCGACCAGTAGCTTGCTCACCGTCCAACTCCGATGGTCGTCGTAGCTCAGAAGCACAGTTCCCCGGGTGCGCTTCGGACCAGCGGGAAAACTGAAGAGGACGCGCGACATGCCAGCGCGATCTGCACGCGGGTCGGAGAGCCGAAAGAGTCCCGAATGGGTCTCATGGTAGGCCGGAATGCCCGAGGGATCGGCGATTGGACGGGACCAGGTTTGGCCGCCGTTGGAGCTGGTGCTCCGGGTGCGTCCCGCGGGAGCGGCGAGGAACGCCCGGCCGGGCGTTTCGCGCGTGTTCAAGAGCAACTTCCCGTCCGGCAATTCCAGCAAACTGGGCTCGCTGGCGGCGAGGTTGCCAATCGGGGTGATGCCAGCCACGGCCCAATACTTGCTGCCGTCGTCGCTGACAAGCAGGGCATTCCCGTATCCACGACGATTCCGCTGCGGGAAGTTGCGATCCTTGATGACCAGCATCGGAATGGCCAGCCGGTGGGGATGGGTGGGATGCGAGGCCGAAAGCTGCACGGGGCGCCCAGGGCCGGCGAAGAAGAGTCCGCGACCGTAGAGCGCCGCGTCTTCACCGGCGAATTCGGGACCGGCCTGTCCCTTGCGAATGGCCTCCTGGAGCGCTTGATCGGCGTTGACGAGCAGCGGGGTGATGCCGACGCGTGGGCTCCACGTGGCGCCGTCGTCCTCGCTGGTCCGATAGAAATTCTCGGTGGTGAGATCGTCGATTCCCTCGTCCCGCAGCGCGCAATGGAAGAAGATCGAGCCACTCCTCCGGTCCTGGATCAGCACCGGCAGAACGTAGTTTTCGCGGGCCTTGGCCCGTTCGAGTACCTGACTCGCTGACCAGGTGCGGCCACCGTCGAGGCTTCGTCGCAGGACGATGTCCACCTTCACCCCATCGCCGTGTGCATGCCGTGCCTCGGCGCAGGCGAGGAGGACGCCGGACCGGGTCACGAGTAGTTGCGGAATGTGGTAGTAGAGCACCCCGTCGTCTGCGGGGTTGTCCCACACCGGGATAAATTCGGG
>JAEUGZ010000230.1 GCA_016794725.1 Opitutaceae bacterium
GTGGTTCATGAAAACCCGCTTTCGCAGGCTCCATGCCACACCTCAGCAAGCCGACAGTACGGTCTCGTAAACTGACCGCTTTCGACACGAAGCAGGCGGAAAAATCCACTTTCGGACAAAATCCGTCGACCCAAGTCCGTCTGCACTGTGAATCCAATTCATCCCGGTGCTTCGTGGACGAATTCATCCACGAGACGGGCCCTTGGCGCCGGGACCGTTCGCGCGATCCGAGCTTCACCCGGTCGTGAATGTATTGAAACCGTTACCCGATATCTCTTTTCGGGGTAAAACCCCGGTTCAACGCTCGCCGGCCGACGCTCTCCGCACGTGTGCTGCATCTCTCCTCATGCTCCGTCCGCATCCACCGCCCGATCCCTGCCGCCGGCGGGTTTACAATTGCTCCGATGAACCTGCCTTTTCACCGTGACCCGTCCGCTCCGTCTCACCTCCCGGCTTCTCCGCCATGCGCATCCTGATCATCGAGGATGAACCTCAACTCGCGCGCCATGTGAATGTCGCGCTCCACCGGCACGGACACGAGGCCACCGTCCATCATGACGGTGCCAGTGGTCTGAAGGCCGCGTTGACCACGCCCCCCGACCTCATCGTGTTGGATGTGAATCTCCCGACCATTGATGGATTCGAGGTGCTGGCCCGCCTCCGGGCCGCGAAGTGCTCGGTGCGGGTGCTGATGCTGACCTCCCGAGGAGAGGTGGGCGATAGGGTCCGTGGCCTCAAGGCGGGGGCGGATGACTACATTCCCAAGCCATTCGCGATGGAGGAGCTGGTGGCCCGGATCGAGGCCCTCGGACGCCGCAGCGGCGCCCCGGTCCAGGCAGCCGCGTTGCAGGTGGCGGACCTGCACATGAATGTCCAACAACGTCGCGTGCTCAGATCGGGGGAGCCGATTTCCCTCTCACCGCGGGAGTTCGACCTGCTTCAGGTGCTCATGGAGGAACCGGGCCGCTACTTCGCGCGCACGGAACTGTATGATCGCGTCTGGCAGCGGGAGCACAGCTACGATTCGCGCACGGTCGAGATGTTCATCACTCGCCTGCGCAAGAAAATCGACTCCGAACACCCCCAGCCGCTCATTCACAACGTTCGCAATGTCGGTTACACCATCCGTGCCGATGAAGCGGCCAGGGACAAACCATGAGCTACTTCCCGCTTCTCATTCTCGGCGCAACCTTCGTCCTTTCGTCCGCCCGCGCGGCGCCGACCTGCGTGGTCGAAGGGCGCGTCACGTTGCCGACGTCCGACTCCGCGCCCGTGGTGCAGCAGCGTTACGAAATCGTGAGCAAGGAAGGTGTCGTGGCCACGAACCCACCCCGGGCCGTCGTCTATGTGGAGGGACCATTTCCCCGGGAGGAGTCACCGCGCACCGTCCAGCTCGCGCAGAAGGACTTGGCCTTCATCCCCTCCCTGCTCCCGATCCAGACGGGTACACGCGTTGAATTTCCTAACTACGACGACACCTTTCACAATGTGTTTTCTTTTTCGCCGGCCAAACGCTTTGACCTGGGACGCTACCGTCCCACCGACCTGCCGGTGCCGTCCCAGGTCTTCGATTTGCCCGGGCTGGTTACGCTGCGCTGCGAAATCCACCAGCACATGCGGGCCCTGATTCTCGTTCTGGAGAGTCCCTACTTCGTCGTGACCGACGCGAACGGCAACTACCGTCTGGAGGGGGTGCCGCCCGGAACGCGGGTGCTGAAGGCCTGGATCAGCAGCAAGGCCACGCGGGCGCGCACTGTGGAGATCGAAGGCGCCGGACCCTTGCGCGTCGATTTTCCCTGACGCCTCGCACGATGGCGAACCGACCCGTCTCCTTCCGCAGTTTTCGCTGGCGGCTGATGGCTGCCATGATGCTGGTGGTTGGCCTCCTCACCGTGGCCGGTCTCTACTTTGCCCAAGGCAAGGCGCTGGCCAACGCCGAGAACGAGCATCGCCGCGAATTCCGCGCCGCGCTCGAAGCGCTCAACGCCGCCCAAGCCACGCGGGCGGACCATCTCGCCGAGCGCTGCCGCACGCTCGTCAGCAATCCGCGGATTCACGCGGCGTTGGAGGATGACGCACTGGATCTGCTCTACATCAGCGCCCGGGACGAATTGAGCGACCTGATGCGCCCCACTCCGCAGGGCGCCACCTTCCGGCGTCCGGTGCACGCCCGGTTCTATCGCTTCCTCGACGCCAATGGTGCGGTCATCGCTCCGCCCGAAAACCACGACGCCGGGGCCCTCGATCCGGCGGTCGCGGCCCAGCTCTCGCTGCCTCGCCTGCCGACCACCACGCAACTGGGCTGGGTCGCCCGCACTCCGTCCGCCACGGGCGGACAACTGCTCGACGAGGTCATCGCCACCCCGATTGTCTCCAGCGAAACACGACGCGCCATCGCCGCCCTGGTCGTCGGCCTGGAGCCGACCCCGGCCTCCGAACCGGTGCTCGCCTCCACCCTGCAAACCGGGCTCTGGGTCGACGGACGACTGCAGTTTTTCCCGGCCGACGCCGCCTCGCGAGAAGCCCTGGCCGCGGCCCTGCGTCTGCTGGTCGCCGATGAGAACCGGCAACGTGCGACCGCCACCGTCGATCTCGCCGGCCATCTCAATCTCCTCTTTTGCCAGCCACTCAACGCCGGCTCGAACTATCCGTTGGCACATGAGTTTTTCCTGTACCCACTCGACTCCGCGCTCGCGCAGCAAAGTCGCTTGCGCTGGCAGATTCTCGGAGCCGGCGCGCTCTTCCTCCTCGGCGGACTCGGCGCCAGTCATTTGCTCGCCGCGCGTCTCTCTCGTCCCGTCGAGAAAATGGCGATGGACTCGGCGGTGAACGCCCTGCAGCGGTCCCGGGCCGAGGCCGCACTGGAATCGACCCAGGCGGAACTGCAACGCTCCGCCCGGTTCTCAGCCAATGCCTCACACCAGCTCAAGACGCCGGTCGCCGTGCTTCGGGCGGGGCTCGACGAACTGCTGGCCCGGCCCGACCTGCCGGCCGAGGTCCGCGAAGAGCTGCGGGGCCTGGTGGAGGAAACGACCCGGTTCACCGGCATGATCGAAGACCTCCTGCTGCTTTCCCGGGTGGATGCAGGCCGGGTGCGCATTGAGTTTGCTGATTTGGATCTGGTTCACCTGGTGGCGACCTGTTTGGATGATTTCAGCGTGCTGCCGGACCCGTTCGAACTGGAAATCACGAACCGCCTGCCCGATCAGCTGTCGATCTCGGGCGAGAAACGCTACGTGGCCCACATTCTCCAGAACACCTTCGACAACGCGCGCAAGTACAACCGCCCGCAGGGTCGCATCGACATCTCCGCGCGTACCGAAATCCACCGGGTGGTATTGACGATCGGAAATACCGGCCGCCAGATCCCGCGCGAACATCAGCCGCACCTCTTCGACCGGTTCCAGCGCGCCGCGACCGGAGCGGACCTGCCCGGTCACGGCCTCGGACTCAATCTCGCGCGCGAACTGGCCCGCCTCCACGGTGGCGACGTCCGGCTGGCCGGCTCCGAGGCTGACTGGACCGAGTTTGAAATCACGCTTCCCCGGGCGGTGTCGCCCCGGGCCGGTTGATCCTGCGGCATGAGGTGCCTCCTCGTCCTCCTTGTCGTCCTGCTCACCCTCCCCACCCGGGCGGAGGACCAACCAACGTGGCGGGAGGCGTTGACCGAAGCGCTGACGGTGTCGGCACCCAACGGAGCCTGGAAGGCGCAAGTCAGCGGAGCCGTGACGCTGGAGGCCTACCGGGGACACCAGGGCAATCCGGGGCTGGTTTTCTCCGAGAGCGACCCATTCATCCATCCCCGACTGACCCTGTTCCTCGACGCCGAACTCGGACGGGAGCTCTATGCCTTTGTGCAGGCGCGGGTCGACCGCGGTTTTGATCCGGGCGCGGACCCGATGGGAGTCCGCCTCGATGAATATGCCTTGCGGTACACCCCTCAGGGACGCGGGATCAGCGTTCAGATCGGGCAGTTTGCCACCGTCATCGGCAATTGGGTGGCGCGACACGACGTCTGGCAGAATCCCTTTGTCGGAGCCCCCCTCCCCTACGAGTATCTGACCGGCGCCTACGACGAGCGCGCGCCATCGGGATTGCAGGACCTCGGACCCGGCGCGGGGGTCGACGAGTATGCGTACCTGCCCGTGGTCTGGGGGCCGAGCTACGCCACCGGGATTTCGCTCTCGGGCCGCAAGGGCGGGATCGAGTACGCAGTCGAACTCAAGAATGCCGGACCTTCCTCGCGTCCCGACGCATGGCCGATCACGGAAGTCGGCTTTTCCCATCCGGCCTTCAGCGCCCGCCTCGCCTACCGTCCCGACCTGCGCTTGAAACTGGGACTTTCCTACAGCGACAGCACGTACCTCCTTCCCTCCGCCGCACGGACTCTGCCAAGCGGCCGCCGCTTCAGTGACTACCGCCAGCGACTCTTTTCCCAGGAGTTTTCGTATGAGTGGCGTCACCTGCAAGTCTGGGCCGAGGCCTTTCACTCCTCGTTTGACGTCCCCGGCGGCTCGGCCAGGACCACGGCGGGCTACGTGGAGAGCCGCTACAAAGTGACGCCGCAGCTGTTTCTCGCGCTGCGGTGGAATCGCCAGACCTTCTCCACGATCGACGCGGGTGCCTCCCGCGCGCGGTGGGGAGTCAACACCACCAGGTACGACCTTGCCGCCGTCTACCGGTTCACCCCGGATTCACAGTTCAAGGCACAGGTCACGTCGAATCGACCTTCGGGGGACACGTCAGAAGTCGGGGTCGCCTACGCGGTCCAATATTGTCTGCGCTTCTAGCGGGCCGGCCGCGACCCCGGGGTCATCCCGGTCCCGCGGCCCTAGGTCAGCACGTCCCGGATGGCCCGGCTCAACTGGTCATCGACCTCGGGTGAGCAGAAGGCCACGCTGACCTCGTACCCACCTTGGGGATAAGCCTCGCGAATTGGAATGTACCAGGGCCCGCCATCGCCATAGGCCGCGGTGGCCACCCAGCGGGACGACGCCATGCGCTGCGCCCGCAGCTGGTATTCGAGGAACGACTCGGCCGGCAGGTGCAGGAGCGAGACATCGTCGAGTTCCAGCGCGCTCACGACGATGGGAACCTTCGCTTCGACCCGCTCGCGCCACGACAGTCGCATTGCGGCGATGGTGCGCAGGGCGCGGGTCTGGGTGGTGTCGGCCAGGGTGGCGCGCAACCGGGCCACGTCGAACGCCGGATCGGCGGGAGGCACCAGCGTGGTGGTCCGCCACCGCACCCGCCGCAAGGGCCGGGGCGCGAGCCCCTGCTCCGAGGCGGTAATCCCCCGGTAGATACGTTCGGTCAGCCGCACCTTGGCCTCGGGCGAACCATCGTTGTACTTGCCGGCGGCGATGTTGCCCGCCGCGCCGGTGAAGTAGAGGTGCGTGCATCCGGGTTCCTCGGCCTGCCGGCGGCGGCGGGCCAGGCCGACGAAATCGGCGCCGACCCGTCCCTTGCCGTAGTGACTCATGGGGTGGGTCGCGTAGTAGTGGCACGAAACCACCTTCTCGGTCCCCGAATAATAGGCGACCGTGCGCAGCTTGGGGTCGACCAACCCCTCGGGCAGTGCGATCAGTTCCGCATCCACGCTGGAGCTGCCCCGCATGCGCACCACTTTGCCCTCGGCGTCAAACAACACCCGTCGGTTGGAGGCGACCTGCTCGACCACCGCCTCGCCGCGGGCGACATGCGTCAGCGGACGTGCCCGTCCGAGGCACGCCTGCGCCGCCTCGGCCACCCGCGACACCGCGGTCTGGAAAAACTCCGGGTTCATGACGTCCATCCCATGCTCCATCGTCAGCGCATGGGCACGGGGGCAGACAAAGGGCGCGTCATGCTGGTGCACGCACTGCAGCGCCACCCGGTCCGGGGAGGTGCCCACCGCCGCCGCCAGCGCCGTGCGCCAGCGGACGTTCGCCTCGTTCAACACCCCGGTCCAGTCGAGGGCGCAGACTACGATCGGTTTGTCCTCGCCCAGAATGACGTAGCCAATGGCTTCCAGGGGATCCAGAATTTCCTTGGCCGGAGTGATCCATCCCCCACACAGGGGATGCCCGAGGGGAGGAGTGACATCGGCCCGGAAGGTGGCGATCCGGAGCGTGGAGCCCGGTTCCGCGCCACGGAGCGACGACACGAGCGCCGCCCCTCCCAGCACAGTGGATTGAAGGAAATCGCGGCGCGACAACGTGGGCATGGTGCAGAGACTCGAGGGTGAGGTCGAAGGACTGTCCGCCACGCTGGAGTGCCACTCCACCGTTGTCGACCCCTCTGTCTCTGCCTCAGCCCTTCAATCCTTCGAGAAAGGCCAGAAGGTCGGCCATGGCCTGCACGCTCAACCCCGCCTCCAGCCCCTCGGGCATGAGGCTCTTTCCCTCGGAGGCGGTGCCTTTGATCTGGGCCCGAGCCAGCGTGACCTGGGTCCCTCCCATCAGGGTCAGCGCCACCCCGGTCGCGTCGTCCCGACTGATCACTCCAACCAGGGTCGCGCCCTCGCGGGTTGACACGGTGTACGCCACATAGGCAGGAGCCACCTCGCGGTGGGGATCGACAATCGCCGTCAGCAGTCCGTCGCGTCCGCGGGTCTTGACCGTCACCAGATCGGGCCCCACCGCCTGTCCGCGTCCCTCGGCCCGGTGGCAGACCAGGCAACGCTGTTCATAAAGTTCGCGTCCTTTCTCCACGCGGCCCGTCAGCGCCAGCGCCGGCTGGAAGGAGGCCGCCACGCTCTCCCGGGAGGCCGGACGGGTGGATGCGAGCAGGCGTCGCGCCCGCTCCGCCACCGGCGGACTGGGATGGTTCCAGAGCGACTCGCGTTCGGCAGCCCCGAGGTCCGACACCGCCACTCCCCCGGTTTCCAGGGACTCCAGCAGCAGCATGCAACGTTCGGGTCGGGCCAGCATCTGCGTCAGGGCGAGGGCGCGTGCGCCCGGCTTGAGGCCGGACCAGCGTGACAGGGGCAAACGTCCGGCCTCGTCCTCGGAGAACCGGCCCGCCAGCTCGATCGCGGCCGCCTGCACCCCGTCAGTCACCTGATTTCCACTACAGGCTTCCGCCGCCCGTTTCGCCACCCGCCAGGGGGCAAGACCCAGCACGCCGAGCGACTCGATGCGATCGGCTTCGGCACGGCGCCCCTCCAGGGCGGTCTCGGTCGCACGCTGAAACAGGGAAGCGAACTGCGCTTCGTCCTCCGGTCCGGACACCAGGGCAGAACCGGACCGCTTCAATCCCTCGTTCAGCGCCCGCAACCATGACACGCGCGGACGACCCTTGATCACGGCGGCACGCAGCGCACGCCGCAGGTCGGCGGACGGCGACGACGCAGCCAGGGTTTCCAACAGGGACGCAACCCAGGCCGAAGGCAAAGCCTCGAGGTCGCGTTCGAGGGCAAGAAACAACCCCGCGTCGGCCGAGTGCAGGAGCGCCGCGCCAATCCACCGATCGGCCGCGTCCACGCTCGCCTGTTGGGCGAGCACCCGCACCCGCAGGGAAGAATCCAGCAGTGGAGCCGCCAGAGCCGCATAAAACCGGACGCGGGGATTCGGATCCGCCGCGCAGGCCGCGACCGCCGCCGCCACTTCCGGAGACAGGGGGAGCGGGCCTGACGCCAACGGCCGGGTGCGCGCGCGCCGCAGGACGGCGGTGAGCGCGCGTTCCCGCACACCTGCGTCCGGGTCGCGTGCCGCGGTCGCGAGGCTTGTGTCATCGAGAGACTTCAACCCCTCCAACGCCGCGATCGCATGCGCCTTCGACACCGGCACTCCTCCCTTTTGCCGCAGGAGCGCCCGCAGGGGCTCGACGGCCGCCAGATCCTGGCGCTCGTAGAGCAGACGGGTGGCGGTGTCGCGGTGCCAGCCGTTCGAGTGGGAGAGCAGCGCCACCAAATCGCCGGTCCCGGCCCGGTCCAGCGCCAACCCGGTCCTGGGTCGCCACGTCGTCTTGTCAGGAACGATGCGATACACGCGGCCCCGCTCCCGACCGGAGGTGAGGTCGAGGTGGCGCTTGATCGCCTCCGGGATGCTCCACGGGTGCTCGATCACTTCACGGTACATGTCGCAGAGGTAAAGGGCGCCGTCGGGAGCGTTGGCAAACGAGACCACCCGGACCCATGGATCGGTGCTGGCGGCAAACTCGACCCACGCCTCCTCGGGCGCGCGCCGACCGATGAAGCTCGCGCCATCCGGAGTCACCACCTTGCGGTGCACCAACTGCCCGCCGGCGTCGCCGGTGAACGTGGAAAACGGAAACTCCGGGCCAAAGGCATCGCCTCGGTACACCGTCGTGCCGGTCGCGCCGGTGAAATAGCCCGAGACGCGGCCGCCGCCCTC
>JAEUGZ010000250.1 GCA_016794725.1 Opitutaceae bacterium
GTCCGCCTGGGGAAGGAGGAACGACTCCAGTGCCTCGATGCCGGACCTCAGTCGCTGGATGCCGTGCTCGTCAAAGCGCAGCTGAAGCCGGCGGTTCTCCGGCGTGACGTGAAGTTCAAAGTAGTGGTCGGCGCCGGCTTCCTGGACAAATACCTCGCAGACATCGCCGAGTTCCCATGTCCGTTCGTTGAGCCGGCGAGCCCGGTTGGCCGGACTTCCACAGAGAAAGACCGCCTCCCAGCAGACGTGCGTGGGGCACCAGCGAATACGCGCCCAGCCTGATTGAAAACCGGACTCGAGGCCCTCCGGGCGCCAGGACTGACCCAGGGGGACAAAGCTCCCGTCGATGCGGGCGGGGGAGAGTTGGGAGAGCGGCGGCAAGGGCCCGGTGAAGGGCAGCGCGGGCCAGCTGGAACGCGTGGTGGACGGGGCGGGTGCGCTCACGGGGAGGTGCGAAGGGTCGCGCGCAGGTCAGCGCCAGCCGCCGATTTCATCCATCCACGCGGACGGGATGGTGAGTTTTGCCGCCTCGAGTGCGTTGTCGAGATGGGCCTGCGTCCGGGCTCCGACCAGGAGATTGGTGATGCGCGGATCCTGCAGGGCCCACGCCAGGGCCAGACGCAGCGGGGGAATCCCCTCGCGTTTCGCCATGGCATGCAGCCGCTCGACGCGACGAAAATTCGCCTCGCTGAAGTAGATGTCGATGTGTCCGGGAATGACGTCGAACCGCGTGCCCTTGGGAATGGCCTGCCGGTCTGGTGTGTACTTGCCCGAGAGAAACCCCGCCGCGAGCGGGCTGTAGCCGAGCACGCCCAGGCGGTCCCGCTCCGCCACCGGCACGGTCTCGTGGTGGGGACGAAGGAGGTTGTGTGGGACCTCGATGACCGACAGCACCCGTGGGTCGAGTTCCGCCGCCAGTGACAGGGCCTCCTCCAGGTGGAGCAGCGAGTAGTTGCTCACGCCCCCGGCGCGGGTCAGCCCGGCGGATACGACCGCCGCCATCGCCTGGACGGCCTCCTCGGCCGGCGTCTTGGGATCGTAGGAGTGATAGAGGTAGAGATCGAGCCGGTCGGTCTGCAGCCGTTGCAGGCTTGCCTCCAGGGCCTGCCTCACCTGCGGAACGGTGAATCCGCGCGCCGCCTTGCTGACCAGGGTGATGCGGTCGCGAGCCCCGCGGGATCGCAGCCACCGGCCCACGATCTTTTCCGAGGAGTGAAGTTCATCGGAGACCTCGCGGGTATCGTCGATCCCCAGCGTGGCCCGGCGATAGGCCTTGGCCTGCCCGCCGCCGTAGGCCTCGGCCGTGTCGAAGAGGGTGATGCCGTGGGCAACGGCGTGGTCCATCAAACGGAAGGACTCGGCTTCGTCGATTTCCCGGCCGAAGGTGGTGCAGCCGAGACCAAGCTGGCTGACGGTGAGGCCGGAACGGCCCAGCAAACGTGTCATGGAGTGGGGAGGGGCGATTACCAGACCGTCCATCCGCCGTCGACCACGAGCGAGTGCCCGGTGACGAATGAGGCGCTGTCGGTCAGGAGAAAAAGGGTGGGGCCGACGATCTCCTGGTTGTATCCGATCCGTCGCAACGCGGTTTTTCGGCTCAGATCCTGGATGAACGACGGATGCGAGGCCTGCACCCCGGGATTCGGGAACGGCCCGGGGGTCACGCAATTGAAGCGCACGCCGGATGGTCCGTAGTGGATGGCGAGGTAGCGTGACATCTGCAGCAGCGCCGCCTTGGCTGCACCGTAGTCAATCGGATTGCACGTCATCGGCGGATGGTAGATGCGCGGGTCGGGGGCGACCAGGCCGTACATGCTGGCGAACAGCACCACGCTCCCGTGGCCCCGCACCTTCATGCGTTCGCCAAGCAGCCGGCAGAACACGAAGGTTGGGGTGAGCGACTGGTCGAATGTGCTTTGAAACTCCTCGGGCAGCAGGGTCTCCAGCGACTTTCCGCGCGACGAGGCGGTGGCGAGGTGGACGACGCCGTCGGGTAGCCCGTGTTCGGCGACGAGGGCCTCGACCGCGGCGGGAAGACCCGCGGGATCGTTGACGTCGAGGGACCGCCCGATCGTGCGTGCCAGCCCGCGTTCGCGCACCAAGTCCTCCGCGCGGCCTCCGAGGTCGAAGCACAGCACCTTGGCGCACTGACCGTCGAGTTCCGCGGTGATGGCGGAGCCGAGGTAACCGGCGCCGCCGGTCACCCAGATCGTCTTACCTTCGAGGGAAAACCAGGGTTTCATTATTTCGCGGTGTAGCCGCCGTCCACGAGCAGGTTGGCGCCGGTCACGTACGAGGCGGCATCGCTGAGCAGGAAAACCACGGGCCCGCCGATTTCGCGCGCGTCCGCCATGCGTCCGAGCGGAGTCATCTTGGCGTAGCGCTCGAGGAAGGCCGCGGCCTGCGGCTTGGACGGGTTGTAGATGCCGCCCGGGGACACGACGTTCACGCGCACATTGGAGGTGCCGTAGTAGGAAGCCAGGTACCGGGTGACGTTCACCATGCCGCCCTTGTGGAAAAAATAGTCGGGGGCGGCGCTCATCGAGGTTCCCTCGTAGAGGAACGGATTCATGCCGACGGTGCCGTACATCGAGGCGATGTTGACGATGCTGCCGGATTTCTTTTCCGCCATGGCGTTGCCGAACGTGCGCACGGCGGCGATGAAGCCGGTGGCGTTGGCATCCATCGATGCCTTCCAGGCCGCCAGGTCGTCGTTCATGCTCTTCATCGGCCGGGCGGCCGAGTTGTAGACCATGCCGTCGACGCGTCCGTACTTTGCGAGCACCCGGTCGCGCAGCGCGAGCAGGGAGGGTTCCGACTGCGGGTCCGCTTCCTCCGGGTGCACGTCAGCGCCGGCGGCGCGTTCGCGGGCCACGATGTCGTCGAGGGAGGCCCGGTTGCGGGAGGCGATGACCACCGTGGCACCGGCGGCGCCGAGCGCACTGATGAGTGCGGGGCCGAGCAGGCCGGTGCCGCCGAATTGGACGACGATCTTTCCTTTGAGCGTAAGCGGGAGTGGAGATTGATCAGACATAGGGAGAGCGTGCCGCGGGTTTCAAAGGAGTGGGCAGGGAGGCGATGTGCCCCTGCACCAGGTCAAGTCGCTGCTTGACGTACTGGGTCAGGCCCACCACGTCGGCGCCAATGCCAATGACGCGGTAGCCTTCGGCGACCAGCTCCGGGAACGGGGCGATCAGACCGGCGGTCATGGCGAACTTCCCGTGCTGTTTGCAGGCAGCCGCGACGCGTTTGCGGGCGGAGACAACCTCGGGCGCATCCAGTTGACCGACCTTGCCGATGCGATGACTGAAGTCGCCCGGACCGAAAAGAATGCCGTCAAAACCGGGCACGGCGCAGATTTTCTCGACCTGTTCCAGGGCCTCGGGCGACTCGATCTGAAGGATGACAATGCGTTCCTGATTGGAGTGACGCAGGTATTCCTCGACCGGGACGAGGCAGAACTGGCCGTCGATGTTGCCGCCGTCGAGGGCGCGCTTGCCCATGGGATGGAAACGAACCCACTCGACGATCTGCCTCGCCTCCTGCTCGCTGGCGACGTGAGGCACGATGATGCCGGTGGCATCGGCCTCGAATGGGCGGATGTAGTCGCTGTAGCTTCCGCGTCCCACCCGCACCAGTGTATCGATATTGTGCACACGGGCAGCCCGGATCTGGTTCTCCAATCCGATCCAGTCATTGGCGACGTGTTCGGTGCAGAGCCAGACGGCATCGGCGCCGCTCAGGCCGGCGATTTCGGTGACCCTTGGGTCGGATAGGTTGATCTTCAGGACGGTCGGAAGCTGACCCTCCCGGAGGAGTTTCAGTACGCGGCTGGAGCGGAGTTTCATAAAAAGGGGAGAGAGGGGATCAGGAGGGCAGGATTTCGGAGAGCGCGACTTCCCGTCCGCCCTGCTCACGGCTGCGGATACCGGCGATGATGAGCTTCATGAGCTCGACCGTCTCGGAGAAGGCGAACGGCGCCACTCCGGTTCGCAGGTACTGGATGAACGCCTCCAGCTGGGTCTTGAAGGCGTAGTAGGTGTCCCCGGAGGTGAGCTGGACCTTGCCGATGGTGCCAATGAGCTGAAGCAGTCCAAAACCGCCGTACATGTCGGAGGAGGCGACAACGATGGCATCGGCGCCTTTCCGGTGCGTGAGGTGGACGATGTTCCGTTTTGCCGTGCCGGTGTTGCGAACCGTGAGAAAGCCGGGGCCGATGATGGGATAGATGCTCTCCAAAGCGTGGATACCGTAGGTCTCCCAGCTTTTCGGGGTGGTGATGCTGAGGAACCGCAGATCGCCGAGTTCCCGGGTGGAGATCCGGTAGGGCAGGAACTCCTTGGCGTAGCGCATGCTGCTTGACGACAGGATCGCCTTGCCCGCGGCCACCCAGTCGACAAACGTCTTCAGGTCGGGTTCATTGTCCGTCAGCGGCTTGTCGATGAACACCGGTACTCCGGCCTCCACAAAGGGGCGGGCGCGTGCGACGTGTTCCCCGCCGATGTCGGTGGCGATGATGACGGCGTCGACTTTACCGATCACATCGGTGGCCTTTTCCACGACGTTCGGGATGAGCGAGCACTTGGCGACGTGTTCGGCGGTGAAGCCGCCGTCACCCACGCAGTGAATGTGGGTGACCTTGGCGCCGGGAATGGTGAGCGTCTCGGCGGGCTCCTTGTTCAGGTAGACGGGAATGCCGGCAAACGGGCACTCCTTGGTCATGAGCTCGCGGTCGTACCCGTTGAACAGGGCGCTCCACGAATAGGGATGGCCATTGCCCGGAGTGGAGCCGAGCATGGCGAGGCGGATCGAATTGGGATTGGGAACGAGAGCCATGGGCAAGGAGGGGGCGGTCTATTCGACGTTGATGGTCAGCTTGCCGGTGCGGTATTGACTTTCCCAGACCTGCAGCACTTCGGCGGTGTAGGTCTCCAGGTCGCGGGTTTCTCCCACGTGTTTCAGCATTTCCGGCAGCCAGCGTTTGCCAAAGCGCACATGCTGGGTCTCGTCGGCGATGTCATACCGCACAAACTGTTCACTGAGCACGTCGCCCGACTGCTGGTGGGCCTCGACGCGCCGGTGACGATAGGGAAACGCATGCACCTCGTTTCCCATCGTGAGCATGCAGTACTGCATGAGGGGCGGGAACTGGGAGCGCCACCGGAAGATCTGGAGGTACTGCGGCGAGTCGAAGGGGTTCATCCCATGGCCGCGCATCCACTCGTAGCCCATGAGGCAGTGGCGCACCTCATCGTAAAGGTGGCGGGCGCTGTCGAACTGGAACTCCCACGGCATGTCGGAAAAGCCGCAGAGGACGACCGCGACCGTCTCGGCCGCGAGCATTTCGGTCGAATAGCGCTCGAACTCCTCGACGGTATGTTCCCGGTAGTCGTTTTCCGGCGGCATGCCCTTCAGGTCGGCGCCGCGCTGGGTGAAGCGCTCATCACGTCCCGCCTCGAGGGGCAGCTTGAAGGGCACCCGGCTGGCGGGTGCGGAGGGTGCCGGCCGGCGTTTTTCCAGTCCCGAGGCACCGCCGGCGGCGGCGAGCAGGCCGGCGATGTAGCCTCTCCAGCCGCGGCTGCGGG
>JAEUGZ010000297.1 GCA_016794725.1 Opitutaceae bacterium
TTCCGTTGCCGCTTCTGCTCCTGGCGGTCAAGGAACGCCTGATCCTGCGGGGTTTCCAATTCCAGGAGGGCCTTGGCCACGCGACCCTGGGGCTGGGCGAGATCAACCACGAGTGTTCCGGTCGGAAGGTCGCGCCGAGCGGGCGGATTGCCTAAGTAGTCAAACGTCAGGTGAAGGGTGACCGGCGAGGTGATGCGCTCAACTTCGACGCCATTGCGCTCCAGCACGTCCATCAGTCGAGCGAGACGGCCGCCGTCCAGCGCCGGGGGAAAAATGAAACGGCGGATCGGCCCGTTCGATCCCTCCGCCAGCGCATCGACGAAAAACTGCCGATAGTCCTGAAGGCGACGCACCCGATTCTGAGCCGCGGTTTCCAAGGTTGCCAGGCTGGCCGTGACATGCATCGCGATGGACTCGCGAAGAGTGATCTCTGTTTCGTCGTCGCGCCGCTCACGAAAGCCGCGTTTGCCGCCACCTTCGGTCTCATACGTCATTCCCGTGGCGCCATGCAGGGACGGCCACGAATCCCAATACCCGGGATAAAACACGTCAAAGGTATCCCGGACAAAGTACATCCACCCCTGGCGATCAAAGGCTTCGGCGTTGCCGCGACCAAACGTGTCGAGCCAACGCTCGTAATCGGCCCGGGGAAGGTTGCGGTTGATCGGCTGGGCCGAAGGAGGGAAGAAATAGGACGGAGTCTCGCCATGATGATCCGCAACCACCTGCGGCCGCCAGTCTCGGAACGCCGCCGCCGCGGTCCTCGATTCGATCTGGGACAGAGCCAGCATGTCGCGATTCATGTCGAAGTAGAAGTGGTTGAGGCGTCCGGAAACGTTCCAAGGATTCTCCTTCTCCCAAGCGAACGGTTCGGGACGCCCCAACCCGTGGGTGTTGTACCAGGCGACAAACCGCTCGTGTCCATCTGGATTTTGACACGGATTCATGAGCAGCACGACATTGTCCAAGGCGGCCGTGAGTCGTTTGTCCTCGCTCGCCAGAAGTGTGTAGAGCACGTGCATGCCGGCTTCAAATCCCGCGGTCTCGTCGCCATGGATCGAATAGCTAAACCAGACGATCAAGGGCGTGCGGGCAATCAGGGCATCGCGCTCGGCGTCGGTGAGTCGCACCCGAGGATCGGCGAGCCGACGGACGTTGGACTTGATCTCGTCAAGCCGGGCCAAATTCGCGGGCGAACTGATGGCGTGCAGATAAAGCGAACGAAACTCGGGCGTCTTCCCCAACTCAAACGTCTTGAAACGGTCCGATGCCCCCGTCCAGGCCCGCAGGACTTTTTCGTAACCGCCATAAGTGGTGTGAAAGCTACCGGGTTCGTAACCCAAGAGGACCGAGGGACGCGGGATTGAAGCCCGCCAGGGCCCGCGGCTGTAGAAATCAAACTCCCGCGGTTCGGCGGGCCGGGGAGTGACCCGGGTTTGGGCCGTGGCGTCAGTGAACAGGCAAACCGCGGAAAAAAGAACCGGGGCAAACAGAGAAAAGCGCATGGAAAACGTAGGCACCGAGGCAAGAAGCCCGGTTTTGTGGGAGCAACTTGAATTGCCACGAAAAAACCTTGGTAACCTCGTGGCAGCTCTCACCGTCTTTCCACCCGGAGAACTGGATCCGGAGCACTCCGTTTGCACGTTGGCCACCTTCACCCCGTTCCCATCACCTTCCCGACCCTCGATCCACCTTTCCACTTTCCATGGCGAAATCACGAAGCTTCGGCGGCCTCATCCTGGTCGTAATCATCATCTTGGGCGTTGCCGGCGGCGGCTACTGGTACTGGCAGAAAGGCGCCGACAAGGCTCCGGAAATTTCTACTGCCACCATCGCCAAGGGTGATGTCACCCAAGTGGTCACCTCGACGGGCGACCTCCAACCGGTGGTAACCACAGATGTCAGCTCGCAAATTTCCGGGCAAATCATCGAAGTCAAAGTGGACTACAACTCCCGAGTAAAACAGGGCGATATCCTCGCCCGGCTCGATACCGCCACCTATGATTCGCGACTTCGCCAGGCCGAGGCTCAGCTCGCCAACACCCGCGCGAACCACACCTTGGTCAAACTCAACCTGGACCGTTCCAAGGCGTTGTTTGAGCGAAATCTGGTGTCCCAACAAGAGCTGGATCAGATGGAAGCCCAATATCAGCAGGCGAATGCGCAGCTGCTGATTCAGACTGCGGCGGTGGAGAACGCCAAGACCGACCTCTCCCGCTGTACCATTTACGCTCCGATCGATGGCATTGTCATCGATCGCATCGCCGAGGTCGGCCGGACCGTGGCGGCCAGTTTGAATGCCCCCACCCTCTTCACGATCGTCAACGACCTGACCAAAATGCAAATCAAGGCGGCGGTCGCCGAGGCCGACATTGGCAACGTCGAAGTCGGCCAGGATGTGACCTTCACCGTGGATGCCTTTCCCAACCGCCAATTTCGGGGACGGGTCGAGCAGTTGCGCAACCTACCCACGACGGCGCAAAACGTCGTGACGTACGCAACCATCATCGGCGTCCGCAACGATGATTTGAAACTCAAACCGGGCATGACGGCCAATGTGTCCATCATCGTCGCCAAACGAGAAGGGGTCACCAAGGTCCCCAATTCTGCGCTCCGGGCCCGCATCCCCGAGGGCTACCTGATTGGCCAGCCGGCCAGCGCCGCGCCCGCTCCCGCCGCGAGCGACGCCGCCAAGGCCCCGTCCTCGCCCGCGACTCCCGCCCGATCAGCCTCCGGGGGGACCAAAGGTGGCGCCGGCCGGGAAGGCATGCGTCAGCTCATGGCCGATGCCGGCATCGATTTTCGCAGCGGGCCTCCGTCTCCCGAAGCTCTGGCCAAACTCCAGGCGCTCGCCAAAGAACGGGGGATTGAACTCCCCGAGCGCATGATGGGCGGACGCAGCTCCAGTGCTCCTGGGGCGGTCACCACACGGACGGTTTACAAGCTGGCGGGCGACGCGGCGAAACCCCGGGCCCAGGCCGTGACCGTGAAGTTGGGCATCACGGACGGTACTTCCACCGAGGTGATTGAAGGACTGGCGGAAGGCGATGTACTGGTGACGAGCTTTATCATTCCGGGAAGCACCACGGGCAGCAGCCAGCCGGCGCGCAATCCATTCAGCCCCAGCATGGGTCCTGGCAGTGGTGGCGGTCGCCGCTGACGCAAATCCCAGACTGCCCACGCATGAAACCCGTCGTCCAACTCGAGGACATCTACAAGACTTACACCAACGGCGAAGTTCAGGTGCACGCCGTGCGGGGCGTGTCCCTGCAGATCCAAGCGGGAGAGTTTGTCGCCATCATGGGCTCGTCCGGTTCGGGCAAGTCAACGCTGATGAACATTCTCGGCTGCCTCGACCGACCCACCAAAGGGCGTTACCTGCTCGACAGTGTCGACACCTCCGACTTGGAAAGAAATGAACGGGCCGACTTGAGGAACCAGAAACTCGGATTTGTGTTCCAGGGATTCAACCTGCTGGCACGCACCACCGCGGTCGAGAATGTCGAACTGCCCATGCTCTACAGTCCGATCCGTGTTCCTCCTTCCGAAATGAGGACGCGGGCGATGAAGGCACTGGACATTGTCGGTCTCGCTGACCGCGCGGATCATCTGCCGAACCAGCTTTCCGGAGGACAGCAGCAGCGCGTGGCGATTGCCCGCGCCCTGGTCAACCATCCGCAGATCCTGCTGGCCGACGAGCCCACGGGAAATCTCGACAGCCGGACCTCCGTTGAGGTCATGGGGGTATTCCAGCGACTCAACGACCAAGGCATCACCATCGTCATGGTGACCCACGAACTCGACATTGCCCACTACTGTAAACGCAACCTGATCGTGCGCGACGGCAAAGTGGTTCGCGACGAGGCGGTGGCCGACCGACTGATCTCCGCCGTCGAAATGGAGAAATTGCGCAACGCCGAAGCCGCCGCCAAACTGATCCACTCCGCCTGACGTCCTCCCCATGCGCATCACCGCCACGTCCATCATCGCCTTGCGCGCCCTGCGACGCAACAAGCTGCGCTCCATTCTGACCGCCTTGGGCATCATCATCGGCGTTGCCGCCGTCATTGCCATGGTCAGCATCGGCAACGGTGCCAAGAGCTCGGTGGAGTCTCAGATCGCCAGTCTCGGTCAGAATGTCATCACGGTATTCCCCGGCAGTTCGAACATGGGTGGCATGCGGGGTGGATGGGGATCCCAAAGTTCGCTCACCATCGAAGATGCCCAGGCGATCGAACGTGAAGTCCCGGGTGTGGTCGCGGTCAGTGGCGAAGTGCGCGACCGCCAGCAGGTCCTGGCGAACGGACTGAACTGGAATACGCAGGTGATGGGAGAGTCCCCGGGGTACCTGAGCATCCGCGCCTGGGAACTTGCGTCGGGGGCCATGTTCACCGAGGCGGACGAACGCAGCACGGCCAAGGTCGCCATCATCGGACAAACCGTGGCCAACAACCTTTACACGGATGGTGACCCCATCGGGCAGACCATCCGCATTCGCAATCTGCCCTTCAAGATCCTCGGTGTCCTTAAACCCAAGGGGTACAATTTTTTCGGTTCGGACCAGGATGATGTTGTCATCGTGCCCACCACCAGCGCCATGCGTCGGGTCGCCCGGAGGACCAACCTGAGCAGCATCCTGATTCAGGCCCAGACGCCGGAATCAATGCCTCGTATCCAGCAAGACATCACCGACCTGCTGCAGCAGCGACGCGGCGGACGCGAGCCCGACTTCAATGTGCGCAACCAAATGGAACTGGCCGAGGCCGCGACCGCCACCTCCAAGACGATGACCGCCCTGCTCGGCGCCATCGCCGGCATCTCCCTGATCGTCGGAGGAATCGGCATCATGAACATCATGCTGGTCTCTGTCACCGAACGTACCCGGGAAATCGGCATCCGCCTCGCCATCGGCGCCCACGACCGCGACGTCCGGCTGCAATTCCTGATTGAAGCGATGATTTTGAGCCTGCTCGGCGGCATCCTCGGCGTGCTTCTCGGAGTCGGCGCCTC
>JAEUGZ010000303.1 GCA_016794725.1 Opitutaceae bacterium
CGGCTTTGAGAAATTTGAAGGAGAGTCGCCTGATAGCGTGGGCAGCAACATTGCCAAACTTCCACCGCCCGGAACGAAACGATCGACGGAAGAGGTGGAGGGCGAGGCGGACGTGCGTGAGATTGTGTCTTTCAACGGGCAAGTTGTCCGAATCGATCCCCGCCGCCCCGCGCAGCGCGAGCGCGTCGAGCAGCGCAACTCACGCCCCGCGTTCCTCCGCGACAATCCATTGGGCACGCAGAATATTGGCCCAGTCGCGTACAATGCCAAGTGGAGCGAGTACGGCGCCTACCTGCAGAAGTTGATCGAGACGGTCCAAGTGCAATGGGAAAAGATCATCACCCAGGGTTCGGTGTATCCGCCTTCCGGAACAACCGTCCGTGTTAAATTCATCATCAACGACAAGGGTGAAATCACTGATATCGCACCGGGAGAAGGCGAAGCTCCCTTGCAGGCCAAACGAGCCTGTGTGAGCGCGATCACCGCGCGGGCTCCTTACGGTCTTTGGAGTGACGAAATGGTGGCTGTGCTCGGGCATGAGCAGGAGATGACATTTACGTTCTACTACAATCCGTGACGGGACCTGGGGAAGACTATTGGCGGACCCTGCCACTGGGGCCGGGCACCGTTGTGTTGCTCAAAGACTCGAATGGCGTGGTGGCGTTGGGCAAGCCGGATGGCCTGCTCTCGCACCCCAATACTCCGGCCGATGAGAAACGATCGGTGCTCGTGGCTTCGTATCGGTTGGAGAAGGAGTGTTTTGAGTGGAAAACCGATATGGGGGTCCATCGCGCTTACCTTCTCAACCGATTGGACTCGGGGACCTCGGGTGTGATCTTGGCAGCGACGAGCGAAGCCCTGGCACTGGACCTGCGTTCTCAATTCAAGTCGCAGCGGGTCAAAAAAATCTATCAGGCGTTGGTGTTCGGCGCGCCGACACCGCCGGTGCAGGTTTGGCGCGATCGACTGGCGATTCAGAAACGGGACGGAATGGTCAGGACTGAGCGAACGGGTCAAATACCGGCTGAAGCCCAGATGCGGGTGCTGGCACGGCGGACAGGGTTTCCGCCGTTGACCTTGATCCAGCTCGAACCGAGGACCGGACGGAGCCACCAGCTTCGGGTGCAATGTTCGACCCGTCACCTACCCATTGTGGGGGATGCGACCTACGGTGATTTTCGGGCTAACCGAGACTTTGCGAAAAAGACCGGACAACGACGAATGTTTCTCCACTCCGCGGAAACCCGCTTCGACTACGAATGGGCGGGTCGCAACCATACTTTCGCCGCTCGAGCACCGCTTCCGGACGAGTTTGAGCAGTGCTTGAATGCGAAAGGAAACTGACCGGTCGCCCACCGCGGAGGCAGGCGATCCAAGCCATTTGTTCCGGGTTTTTTGCCGCCAGCCTTGGCAGGACGAGCCGGGACGCCGGCGACGATTAGCCCCTGCGTCCTTTGAATGTGAGCTCGGCCACCCCGCTCTTATCCAATTGACCAAGACCGAGCGCATTCATGCGTTCGAATTGGAGTTTGGTGGCGGCGGAAAGCGGGAGGTTGAGGCCCGTTTCAACCCCCAGCGTCCAGGCGATTCCTGAGTCCTTGGCGGCATGAGCTGCGGAAAAATAGCAATCGTGGGCCCGGTTCTGCATATCTTCACCGTCCGTCTTCAGCACCTGGGACGCCGCGCCGGTTTGAGCAAAAACTTCACGCAGCATGTCCAGGTCCAGCCCGAGGGCAGAACCGAGACCCAAGCCTTCGGCGAGCGCGGCCGTGTTGATGTTCATCACCATGTTGACCAGGGCCTTCACTTGAGCTGCCTGACCCGTGTGGCCGATATAGCGTGGATTCGTGGAGAGCTTGTCGAGGACGGGCTTGACCCGATCATATATTGCCCGCTCACCACTGCACATAAGGTAGAGTGTGCCCGCCCGAGCTTGTGGAATCGAGGAGGCCATGCAGCCCTCCATGGAGGATGCTCCCGCCGCACGAGCCCGGCGCTCGGTTTCTATATGCGTCTTGGGAGCAAGCGTGGCGCAATTGATAAATATCTTGCCCCGAGCACCGACCAGCAGCGAGTCGCCGGATTCGGCGAACACACTGAGCTGGGCGGCGTCGTCGGTCACCACCGTAATGATGATGTCGGCTGCGGCCGAAACGCTGGCGAGCGACGTGGCGTGGGTGGTCTTGAGCTCCTGGGCCAGTGCAGCGGCGGCGGGAGCGTGGGAATCGTAAACCGCGGCGACGACAAAGCCGGACTCGTGGAGGCGACGTGCCATGTTGGCTCCCATGCGGCCAACACCAACAAATGCAATTTTATCAGACATCGGTAGAGGTAGGATTGGGTTTCGAGAGAATATCGGACAAATTGTTTTTTTCGGTGCGCGAGGCGAAGAACGGATTGTGTTGTTTTTCCTGAGCCACGGTCGTGAGGGGCCCGTGCCCCGGGGCGATGACCGTATCGCGCGGCAGGTTCATGATTTTGTGAATATCATTTTCGTATTGTTCCTTGAAGGCCGTCGCGCTTCCGCCCATCGAACCCGCGAATACACTGTCGCCCACAATTGCCAGGGGCCAGCTCAACCCGGTGATATAAAAGGTCGTCATGCCCGGGGAGTGCCCGCTCGTGGTCAGGGTCTTGATGGCCACTTCGCCGAGATGGAAATATGAACCCTCCTTGAAGGTCTTTGCACCGGCCCGACTGACAGGTTCAAGCGGATGGGTCCACACCTGCGCCCGGGTTGCTTCGACCAGGGGGTCAAGGGCGGCAATATGATCTTCGTGCGCGTGCGTGATGAATAAATAGTGCACCTCCAGCCGTGTCGCCTTGATGAAGTTGAGCAGTTCGTCGCATTCCGCACCCGTATCAAAAACCGCTGCGATCTGGGTTTTGGCGTCCCACACCACATAGTTGTTCACGGTCATATCGCCGAAGGTCGTATTGAACATGGCGAAACCCCGCGGGAAGAGGGGCTGCTCCGGGTACCATTCCTTTCGGGCGATGGATTCAAGCGGGTTGGGGGCGAGGCGAAGGTGTCTTGCAACCCGCCGGATCACGGCGATCAGGGGTTTTCCCGCCTTGACTGCGGCGAGGTCCTCGGCGCTGACATCGGCGCGGGCCGCGAGGTCGGCATCACTGATCTGCAGGCCGCGCTGGGCCTTGTTGATGATGTCCGCAAATGTGTCTTCGATCGGTATCTTGGCCATGAAGGCTCCTACGGAAGGGGAGGTTTAACTTTAAGCAAGCCCGCGGTTGCGCCGTGTCTGGGCCCATCCGACAACCGTGGTCTATGTCGACTGCTTCCTATCTCCAATCGTTATTTGCGCTTCAAGGTAAAGTGGCCGTCGTCATCGGGGGGACGGGTGAACTCTGCAGCGCCATGGCGGGTGGATTGGCGGGGGCCGGGGTCGAGGTGGTGCTGGTCGGTCGGAACGCGGAAAAGGCGCAGGGACGCCTCGACACCATAGCGGCGGCGGGCGGCAAGGGGTATTTCCATGCCGCGGAGGCGAGCAGCAAGGTGGAGGTTGAGGGCATTCTTGATGCCGTCCTGAAGCGGTCCGGCCGCGTCGATATTGTCATCAATGGAGCAGGAACCAATTCAGCGACGCCGTTCCTGGAGATCGGGGAGGACGAGTTTGAACGGATCATGAAGATCAATGTGAAGAGCGTCTTCCTTGGATGCCAAGTGTTCGGGAAATACCTGGTGGAGCGCGGCGAAGGGGGTTCCATCATCAATCTGGGATCGATGTCAGGATTGGTGCCCCTGTCCCGGGTGTTCACGTACTCAGCCAGCAAAGCGGCCGTTCATAACCTCTCCAAGAATCTCGCCCGGGAGTGGGCTCCCAAGAAGGTGCGCGTCAATACGCTGGTTCCTGGTTTCTTCCCGGCCGAACAAAACCGGAAGATCCTCTCTCCGGAGCGCGTCGCCAGCATCCTTGGCCATACCCCAATGAAGCGTTTTGGTGAGTCGCGCGAACTCATCGGCGCCACGCTCTTGCTGGCCAGCGACTCGGCCGGTGGGTTTATTACCGGTTCCGAGATTGTCATCGACGGTGGTTACCACGCCATGACGATCTGAGCGTGCAGGAGGCAATCAATCAAAGATCGCCTCGGGCAAGTATCCCGTCAATGTGGTGGTGGGCACATTGACCAGCTGGCTGACCTTGAGATCGAGGACGACGCTGCAAAGCGTGTAGGCCATTTCGCGGCTGATCCCGAGTCGTTCCACCAGAAACGCAATCGCACGCCGAACGACCCGTTTCGCGGCCTCACGGGGGTTTTCATCGGATTCCACAAACAGATGCCAGGGTTTGGTTGTATAGCGCGAAGGGACCAACGGATTGGGGCAAATCGCATAGGGACCGGCCAGTGCGCGCTGCTTTTGCAGACCGATGGTCAAGGTGATGTCCATCGGCGCCTCCATGCCGTTGATGCACACTTCTCCATCGCCCTGTGCGGCATGGCAGTCTCCCGCCAAGAGATTGGCACCTGAAGTAAACACCGGAAGATAGAGCGTGGTGCCGGCAGTCAGGTGACGTACATCCATGTTCCCGCCAAAAGCACCGGGCGCCCGGGTTCGAAATTCTCCCATTTCAGCGCGCTGGACACCAATGATGCCTGCAAAGGGGTGAAGCTCCAGGGTGACCCCGGGAATCGAGCGCGTCACCGTTTCTTCGAGTTTCCAGATAAAGAGGTGATTCTCAGGAAAATCCTCCGC
>JAEUGZ010000360.1 GCA_016794725.1 Opitutaceae bacterium
GCTGCCGGAGAGCGGCTTCATCAGTGCGGTGGGCAGGGCCGGCGTGAACTCCGTTGGCAAGCCGAGGTGCACCAGGACCCAGTCGCAGCCGGAAACGAGCAGGCCCAGCACCCCGGCGTTGCGCATCACTCCGATCGCGACCAGCATGGCCACCAGGTAGGGGATAATCGTGAGTGAAGTCTGAATACCGCCTTTGGCGCCCTCGATGAACGCTTCGTAGACGTTCACCCGGCGCAGGGCGGCGACCACGATCAGTCCAGTGATAAAGGTGAACAGGGTGACATTGGCTGCAATTTTCGAGAAGGATTCAATTTCAGCCCGGCTGAGGTGCTGGCTCAGGTACCACACGAGGGCGGCGATCGCCGCGGTGACGCCTCCGATCCAACCAAAGATCACGCGGTCGAACACGTTGATGCCCTGCCGCACCGCCACCGCAATCAACGCCACCACGGTGGCGACATAGGTGGCGATGAGGATGGGGATGAACACGTCCGCGGGATTGGCCGAGCCGAGCACCGCGCGCTGGGCGATGATCGAGATGGGAATGAGGGTGAGCCCCGAGGTCTGCAGAACGAGGAACATGATCTGCGCATTCGTCGCCTCCTCCTTGTTCGGGTTGAGCGACTGCAGGCTCTCCATCGCCTTCAGGCCCATCGGCGTCGCCGCGTTGTCGAGACCGAGCATGTTGGCGGAAAAGTTCATCATCATGTGACCCGCCGCGGGGTGGTCTCTTGGCACCTCCGGAAAAATCCGGGTGAAAAAGGGACCGATAAGACGGGAGAGTCCCTGGACCGCCCCCGCTTTCTCCGCGATGGAAAGGAACCCCAGCCAGAGGGTCATCACGCCCGCCAGCGGCAGGGCAATGTCCATCACCGCCATCTTGGACGAGGTGAACGTGCCGTCGACCACCGTCTTGAAGACCTCGGCGTTGCCGGTGAAAAGCCACTGACCCAGCGCGGCGATGAAGCCGATGGCAAAAAAACAAACCCAGAGGGAGTTGAGGACCATGGATCAGGCTGGGGTTTGGGTCAGTGACATGGGAGAAGGATGGAGGCGGAAATCATCAGGTCGCCGGGGCGATCACCGTTTCGAGAAAAGTAAGGGCACCGGCGGCGGCGTCGATTTCGACCGGAACGCCAAGCGGCAGCACGCGGGCTCCGACGCCGTGACCGGCCGGCCAGCCCCCGAGCACCGGTTTGCGCAGGGGCGTGAGGTACTCGGCGAGCACGTCCGCGGGGCTGTCTGCGTCGTTGAAGCGCCCGAGCACAAAACCCCGCACCTGATCGAGCGCTCCGGCGTGCCGGAGTTGCTGCAGGTAACGATCGATGCGGTAGGGTACTTCTCCCACCTCCTCGAGGAAGAGCACCGCATCCCGCAGGTCCAGCGCGTACGGAGTGCCCAGCAGTGACGTGATCAGACTCAAGTTCCCCCCCACGAGTTTGCCGGATGTGCGACCCGGCAGCGTGAAAAGCGAAGGCTCCAGGCTGGGTTTCCAGGTGGTGCCGGCGCTGAGTCCGGTCCGGAAGAGATCGTACCCCAACTCTTCCGGGGTGTAGGGGGAACGGATCAAGTCCGACGTCAGCATCGGACCGTGAAACGTGACCAGCCCGGCATTGGTGAACTGGGCCTGCAGCGCGGAGATGTCGCTGTACCCGATGAACGGTTTGGCATGGGCAAACACCCCGGCCCAGTCGATCTGGTCAAGCAGCCGCCCGCTGCCGTACCCACCGCGCAGGCAGATGATTGCATCGATCCCGGGGTCGGTGAACGCGTCCATGAAGTCCTGCCGGCGCCGGGCGTCACTGCCGGCGAGAAAGGGCAGGCGCTCGTGGCAACCGGGAAAGAGCCGCGGCATGTAACCCATCCGTTCGATCAGGGCCGGGACCTGGGCGACGGCTTCTGCGGGGGCCGGGCCGGCCGGGGCGATGACACCCAGGGTGGCGCCGGGAACGAGAGGGGCGAAGGAAGAGGACTTGGACATGAACAGCTCGAAGCGAGTAAGGTGCCGTCGAACGCTTCGAGGCTCAATGACGGGATGCGAGGTTCAACGGAATTGTTGCGCCTGGATCACCGCTCCAGGTGAGCCTTGAGGTAGCGATCGATGGCGGCTCCGAGCTGCGGAATGCGCCAGGTGGTGGCGCCGGGAGTGGTGGCGGCGTAGCGGGTGCCGAGATTGCTGGTGAGGGCAATGAGGTAGTGGCGGCGCGCGGGCGGAAGGCCGGTGACGATGCCGGCATCGGAAAGAAAATTTTCCGTGGTGCCAGTCTTGTGCGCAAATCGGACCTCGGTCTCCGCATTGACGGGACGGACGTCGCCCGGAAACGTGTGGTCACCGGTGCTGACACTGCCCGTCGGGGTGATCCAGCGTTCGGGCAACCGGGCGGGCAAGCCGGGCTGCCAGCCGGGGACCCCGGCAAGCACCGTGCTGGAGAGCACCTCGTGCAGCGCTTGATCGCCGAGCAGACGTCGCACCTGGTCCCGGCTGGCCGGGCTGAGCAGGGGTGGCTGGTCGCTCGTCACCCACGGGGCGCGTGGTGCTTCCGCATCAAGCAGCCAGAGCAGGCGGACCGTGTCCCAGGCTGTCATCTGCAGCGCGCCGAGCCCGGCTCCGTCCCGGTTCATCCAGCCGCCGTTGGGGCGCGTGTGCGAGAGCTGCAAGGTGGGTAGTCCGTACTGCTCGAAGGCCGTATTCACCCGATTGACTTTCTCCCCGGCGTCGTCGCGGACAACTGCTCCGGTGTGGTGGAGGAGTGCGACCAGGGCCGTGGTGGCGGCGTTGTTGCTGACAACAATCATGGCATCCGCCCAGTCGACCACGCGCCGCGTCTCACCGGCATGAGCCCAGGCACCGTCCCACGTGGCGTGGCCCGCATCGATTTCCCGGGCGACGCCGACCAAGACCATGAGTTTGATCAGCGAAGCCGGGTACGGAGCGACAAATCGTGGAAGCGGGGGCTGACCAGCCAGGGTGGACCAAGTCATGGCGTCCCAATTCGCGCCGGGGAGCCAGTCGGCGGAGTCGCCCTTGGCGTCGCACTGGTCCGCGAGGTAGTGGACGTTGGTGACGCGTCCAAATCCGGGTGCAGGTTGGGCCACGAGGCCCCCGGCGAGGTCGCGCGAGAACAGCACATTGGCACCCACGGGTTCACCTTGCTCAGGAAACGCAATCACGGCCAGATCAAGCGTGGGAAAAACCTCAACCGGCGCACCGTCCCGCAGGCGATCGGGGGTCAGTTCAAAGTGCTGGGCCTGGACAGCAAGGATCAGTGCGGCGGCAAGTTCGGCGGAGGTCATGTCGGAGGGACACGATCAGTCTAGGCGCGCCGTGCGCCCGCGTACAACGGCGAACGCTCGATGACGGAGTTCAGGCGTGTCGCCCGTCCGCCAGGTTGGGTCTGCGGCGTCAGGGGGCGGACGGCGCGACGGGGACATCGAGAGTCAGGCCGTACAACGCGGCGGCGTTCTCATGATAGATGCGCGACTTCCAGGCTGCGGGGAGCGGAGGCAGGGCCATGCGTGGGTTGTCGAAGTCCCAGTGCGGGTAGTCGCTTGAAAACAGAATGTTGTTCGGCGCGTTGATCATCTCGAGGACTTGAAGGAAGTGCTCCGGGCGCTCCGGCTCCTCGATCGGCTGCGTGGTGAAGAAGACGTGCTGCCGGATGTAGTCGCTGGGGAGACGCTTCAACCAGGGCGTTTCTGCGCGCAGGGCCTTGTAGTTTTTGTCCATGCGCCAGAGGAGCGATGGCAGCCAGGCGAGGCCTCCCTCGATGGCGACGAAGCGCAGCGTCGGAAAGCGCTCGAAGACGCCCTCGCAGACGAGCGAGTTGACGTGCGCCATGAAGTTGATCGGAACGATATTGTGCCACTCGAAGTAGCGTGTGGGGCGGCCCGCCGGGGTGGGTGCCCCCGCCGTTCCGGCGCCCTCGGTGCCGGGGTGGATGGCAACGGGCAAACCGTGTTCGGCCGCGGCGGCGTAGATCGGGTGGAAAAAACGCTGGCCAAAGAGTCTCGAGGATCCGCTGGCCATCAGCACCTGCACAAACCGCCCGTCTTGGGCGCAGCGCTCGATTTCGCGGACGGCCGCGGCCGGATCGGAGTGATTGATGACGATGGAACCGCGGAAGCGCGGGGATCGACCCAGCCAGCGATCGGCGAGATTCTGATTGTAGGCGGTGGCGATGGCATTTCCCCAATCGACATCGGGATGAACGGATAACCCGAGCACATGGGAACCCGTGAGCAGCGCGAAATCGATGCTGTAGCGATCCAGGTGGTCTCGAATCAGAAAGTCCGGATCGCTCCCCGCCATCCCTCCGGACGGGGTGCGCGCGTCCTCGCGCTGCACACCCACCGGTGACACATAACCAGCCGGTGGCACCACAATGCCGTGGGCGTCGGCGTAGGCCTGCCAGTAGCGACTCAGGTAGGGGCGAAGTTCGGCGCGGATGTCGGCAAAGGCATTGTGCACATCAGCATCGATCAGCGGAGCGGAACGGGACATGGGATTCAGGGATTGGGGGATTCGCCGGGCAGCACGAGACAAAGGGAGTCGCCCTCGCGTTCGATCGGGATCGGCTCGAGTTGCTCCGAGGCTGGCGAAGCGGGCGGAACGACCGGGATCGCTTTCAAGCGGGTGGCAGGATCGACCAGGTGTTCACCCGTGCGCAGGTCAAACTCCCAACCATGCCACGGGCAACGCAGGATGCACCCCTCGTGACCGTATTGGTAGTCGTACACCGCCGAAGGCAGGGAGGTGCCGCTGATCCGGCCGACGCAGACCGGCGCGCCCGCGTGCGGACAGACATTGCGATAGGCGACGATGCGTCCCTCGACATGGAAGAGCCCCACCTCGATGTTGCCAACCCGGACCAGACGCCGGGTGCCGGGAGGAAGTTCAGAAACCTTGGCAACGGGGTGCTTGGCCATGGTCACTCCCGCAGCCAACGGCGTGCCATGATGAGGGCATTCTGAAGGGAAAGGTGGGGAGTGGAGAGCCACCCATTTCTGTGATCCCGGTGGGGGCGAGACCTGTGGGCGTTTACTCCCGCTTCAGCGGATCTGCTCGTAATCGCAGGGTGAGTCGAAGCGGAGGGGGGAGAGTCCGTCGATTTGGGTCCGGGAGACGGTGACGAAGGAGGCGGAGTCGACCTGGTTTCCCGTGAGGCTGATGCGGGCGTAGCGGAAGTCACCGGCGATGCTGTCAGTGAACGTGCGATACGCACCATCGGAAACAAGTATCAGATCCTGGCGTTCCCCGATGGTTACCCGGTAGGCGAGGGCGGTGGGGTCCTTGAGATCGACCTGCTCGACGCTGACGCGGGCGGGGTCGGGACGTTGGCCGGCGGCATAGGGGAGCAGGAGGGTTGCCATCCGGTCGCGACCCGGATCGCCAGTGAGGGCCTTGCGAAAGATGAGCCAGTCGATGTCGCGGTGCGAGGGTTCGCCGTCGAGACCACTCAGGTTGGCCTCGCCTTTCTGCAGCAGGCGGGTGGTCCGGGAGGCGTCGCGGCGGTCCTGCTTGATGAGGAATCCGACCTCCTCGGTGGACACGAACCCGTCCGGGATTTCCCGCAGGGTGCGCGGGGTGTGCAGATTGAAGTCCATTTCCTGGGGTTTTCCCGCAGTGGTCGTGATCTCGTCAACGATGAGCCAGTAGTGCTCCTTGGCCGACACGATATGTCGCCGGTGACAAGCCTTCTGAAAGGGCAGGTAACCGTCGTGGGTGGCGGCGAACACCTCGGTACGCCCTTGGGCCGACCAGACTTTGTCATAGCCCGGGAGGTTGCGCTTCTCCGGGATGGCCTGGTTGACGGTGAGCATGGTGTGGGCCGTGGGATGCTTATACCAGCTGACCTGCTTCTCCTCGAGGTAGCCCAGCTTGCCGAGCCCCGCATCCACCGCGAGTGCGACACCGTTGGCATAGGCTTCAAAAGAGAGCTGGTCGGAGTGACTGTGATTCTGGTGATCGCCGTAGTTGATGATCAGGTAGTGCGAGGAGGGCTTCCAGGCGTCGCGCATGACGGCGAAGCGCGAGTCGGGAAAATCCACCGACCGCACCTTTGGCTCGACCACGGGGAACGGCAGGGCGGCGAGCGTTGCGGGAGAGAACTCCTGGCGCACGGCACCTACGAAATCGCCGCGTTTGAAGAACACCGCCATTTCCCGGAAGAGCGGGACGAGCTCCTTGCCGCGCACGGCGTCATTGAAGGGTGCGTTCACTCCGACGGGCGTGTGGGTGAGCACGTAGAATTCGATGAACTTCTCCAGCCGTCCCAGGTAGCGGTCGAGGAACGAGCGGTTGTGGGCGAAGTAGTCCAGCATGAGCATGTACCGGTGGAAGACGGAGAACATGTAGGCGGCGTAGCTGGTGGTGCGTTCGACATAGCCCCCATCGTTGAGGATGTCGTTTTCGATGTGCTTCACCATGCTGGCGCGTCCGTGATCGAGCCAGGCGACTGAGTCGGCAAACTCCGGCAGCGCGAGGGCCGTATAGGACAGCGTGTGCGCGGTGTGCGTCTGCCAGTTGTAGGGATGGAAGGGCGTCCGCGTCAGACACTGCTCCAGCCAGCGGGCGGAACCGAGGATGATCTTCAGCAGGCGCAGGTGGCTCTCCGGAGAGAGTTGCGACACGAAGGTGCGCTGCGCGTTGACAAGCCGCTCGGTGCGGCTGGCCAGTCCCAATTCGTACCAGATAAAGTCATACGAGGTGGTGATGTTGATCACTTTCTCGTGCTGGACGGCGTCGAGCTGATCGTACCACTGATTGAAGGCGCTCTCGAAGGCCCGGGCCAGCGCGGGTTGCGGCTTCACCAGGTAGGCTGCGATCAGGGGATCGAGGAACGAGAGGTAGTGCACGCCCCATTTGCTGGCGGTGGCGTAGGTGTGGTTGAAGTCAATCCGCTCGCCCCAGGTCTTGTCGTAGAGCGTGAAGCCCTTTCCGGGACTGTAGACCTGGTCGGCCGCCGCGGCGATGGCCTGGGCGCGGGACGGATCAGCGGCGACGTCCTTTCGGAATTCGTCGATGGTCACGAAGGAGCGCTTGTTGAGGGGATCGTAGTTGGACAGGCGACGATTGTCGGGACGCGAACGAAAGTAGTCGTGCAGCAACGCTGCCAGGCGCGCGTGGTCCCCGGCGGCGAGGGCGGCGCGCAAGGCGGGCTCGAGCGCGGGGATCCGGAGTGAATTGACCAGCTCCTCGTCCGAGATGGAACGGATCTTGGTTTGGAAGTACGTGGCTTCGATGTAGACGTCGTGCCATTCGGAGAGCTGCAGTTTGAGGTCGAGACCGGTCCGGTCGCCTTTGGGCACCGCCTGGCGGCAGAGAGGGCAGTACCAGACGCCGTCGACCTGATACACGGTGTTCTGAAGCGAGATGACCGGGCCGGAGCGGTCGAGTTCCGCGGCGGGAAGCGACGAGGGCAGGACCGCCGCCAGGGTGGCGAACAGGCCGAGCCAACGATGGAGAAAATGGGCGGGATGGAATCGGAACGTTCGCATGAGAGAAGCAGGCTCGGAGCGGAAGGGCGCGGGGCACTATCGCCCGCCAAGGATCCTTTGGGCAAGCCCGCCGGAGGGAACCGGGCGTCGATTTCGTGCCGGGAGCCAAGGACTGCCCGGACCCGAGTGGGGTGGTTTCCGCGGTGAACGGGGTCGCGGACCCTTTTGCCCCAACCAAGCGCAATTCGAGCGGGTGGGGCAAGGCGGCGGCGACCCCGGGGTCGCGTCTGGATGGCCCCCCGGCGGTGATCCGCCGGATTTGCAACGCGGGCTGCGGGCCGCACCGAGGCGGGCCGTGCCTCCGATTGACGTTTAAGTGCCGCCGCGTCACCGTCCGCCACCTCGCACCGCTCCTGAAATGAGCCCGCCTTTCGCATGAATGCAACCTCCTGGTCCTTGCGCCGCCTGACTGTCCTCGACGATGAGCAGATCGCCGGTTTGACCGATGTCCTGATCGACTGCGTCGAGGGAGGCGCCTCGGTCAGCTTCATGCTCCCCCTGTCGTGCGAACGAGCAGCCGCCTTTTGGCGCAGGGTCGCGGACGGGGTGCACCTCGGCGCGCGGGCGCTCCTTGTGGCTGAAGATGCTCAGGGGATCTGCGGAACCGTCCAACTCATCCTCGATCAACCCGAAAACCAGCCCCATCGCGCTGATCTGGCAAAAATGCTGGTCCACCGCCGGGTGCGACGCCAGGGGGTGGCCACCGCCTTGCTGCGCGGAGCGGAGGCGATGGCGAGGGACTGCGGAAAGTCGCTGCTCGTGCTCGACACCGTGACCGACAGTGACGCGGCGAGGATTTATGAGCGCCTTGGCTGGGTGCGTGTGGGTGAGGTCCCCGGGTTTGCCCTCTGGCCCCGGGGCGGGTTCTGCGGCACCACGTTTTACTACCGCCAACTCGATTGAGTGGCCGCCGCCGCGCGGCGACTCAGGTCGCGTCTCGGCGGTGAACGCTGACATTTCGTGTAAGGAAGTCTCCGGGACGGCATCTAATGGAGACGTCAACCTAGGTTCAGCAGGTTAACCACAGAGACCCCAGAGAACACAGAGAGCACAGAATGGCATCTCAGCATCACCAGCACACCGATGACTCACTCGCAAAGTGAGTCGATGGTCTCCAGGTTGGGTACAGCAGGTGCCTCTGTCCATTTCCCTTGGGTTCTCCGTGCCTGGATCAGCTGAACTGTTTTGGAAACCGTACTTCATCTGCATCCTTGATTCCATGTCACACCGCACGCTCGCAATCGCCCTGCTTGGCCTTTCCCTTGTCCCTGGTTTGCTCCACTCCGCCGTGACCGATGCGGACGTGCGACAAGCCCTGGCGCCCCGATTCGAGGCCGGCCTGCTTCAGGCGGTTTCCGTCGCTGTGATCCAGCCTGGCGGGACCGTGCTGACCCATGCAGGCGCGCTGGCGCCCGACCGCACCGAGGGCCCGACAGACCGCACGCTCTACGAGATCGGTTCGATCAGCAAGGTCTTCACCGGCCTGTTGCTGGCCGATGCGGTGGTGCGGGGAGAGGTGTCGCTGGACACTCCCATCGCGCGTCTGCTCCCCGCCGAAGTGACGCTGCCACAGGGGGCGGGCGACCGCATCACGCTCCGCATGCTCGCGACCCACACGTCGGGACTTCCCCGCATCCCCGTGGAGATCCCAAGCGATGACTACCGCGATCCGTACGCCGCCTACGGGGAGACCGAGCTTTGGGCCACGTTGCGGACCGTGAAGCTCGATTTTGAACCCGGCGAGAAAGCCAGTTACAGCAACCTGGCGGCGGGATTGTTGGGCACCTTGCTGGCGCGACGCGCCGGCTTGAGTTACGAGGCGCTGCTTTCCGAACGCATCCTGCGGCCGCTGGGATTGGTGGACACGCTGGTGGCCGTACCCGAGGCGTTTCGAGCGCAGTGCGCGCCGCCCTTCACGGCCGCGGGAAAACCCTGGACGCCTTGGGAATTCAAGGCGTTGGCCGGGGCCGGTGGCATTCGTTCCAGCTTGGCCGACATGGTCCGTTTCGCCACGGTGATGCTCCAGCCCAAAGGCACCCCGCTGGCAGGGGCCATCGAGCTGGCCTGGTCGAAACAAGAGCTGAAGCAGAGCGTGTCCCCAGGCGGGCAGGGATTGGGGTGGATGCTGGCCGGGGATGGCCGGACCCGCTGGCACAATGGCATGACCGGTGGTTTTCACGCTGCCCTCTTTGTCAATCGCGACCTGGGAATCGCGACCGTGCTGTTGAGCAACCGGTCACACCCTGCGGGCACCGAGATTGCGGAGGGCTTGGTGCGAAAGTCCGCCGGGATGCCGGACCGTCCG
>JAEUGZ010000374.1 GCA_016794725.1 Opitutaceae bacterium
GGCCTCCCCTCTACTCGCCAGAGACTCACAACCTGATCGAAAAACTGCGTGCCAAATCACGTCTGCTCGATCTGGCCGCAAGTGCTCCGAAGCCCATCTTGCTCGGACGACACCTGATCGCGCTTGGCGAAAAACCCGGCCCCCACTTCAAGCCCTTCCTCGATGACGCCTTCGACGCCCAATTGGACGGCGTCTTTCACCACGAGGCGGGTGCACTCGAGTGGGCGAAAAACCGATTGCGGCGCGCCGAGGCAGCCAAATAAGGTCGTTTGGGGACAGGAGCGGACGACCACCGGCCGCAGTCCCGACCAAACCGAACATATGCCCACACAACTCGAACAGCTAAAACAATTTACAAAAGTTGTGGCTGATACGGGTGACTTTGCTTCCATGAAGCAATTCGCCCCGCAGGATGCGACCACCAATCCATCACTGATCCTCAAGGCCGCCGCCATGGCGGACTACAGCTATTTGGTTGACCAGTCGTTGAAGGACGCCGGCACCCAAGCGCCGCTCGGGAAGGTCATTGACCGTCTCCTGGTGTTGTTCGGCCTCGAAATCCTCAAGATCGTGCCCGGTCGCGTCTCCACCGAGGTGGATGCACGCCTGTCCTTTGATCGCGATGCGACCATCGCCAAGGCGCGCGAGATCATCGGTCTCTATGCCGCCGCAGGAATTCCGCGGGAACGCATCCTCATCAAGATTGCTTCGACCTGGGAAGGCATCAAAGCGGCCGAGCAGCTTGAACGTGAAGGCATCCACTGCAATTTGACCCTGCTTTTCTCATTCGCCCAAGCGGTCGCCTGCGCAGAGGCCAAGATCCAGCTCATTTCCCCCTTTGTCGGACGCATTCTCGATTGGTACAAGAAGAGCACGGGCAAGGACTACGCTCCGACGGAGGACCCCGGGGTTCGCTCCGTCGCAGCCATCTACAGCTACTACAAGAAGTACGGGCACCGCACCGAGGTCATGGGGGCCTCGTTCCGCAACAAGGGCGAGATCCTTGAACTCGCCGGATGCGATCTTCTGACCATCGCCCCTCCCCTGCTGGCCGAGCTGGCGGCCAGCCAGGAGCCCGTGGTGCGCAAACTGTCTCCCGCGAACGCCGCCTCCGATCCCCAGCCCCCGGTGTCGTTCGACGAAAAGGCGTTTCGGTTCGCCCTGAACGAAGATGCGATGGCAACCGAAAAGACGTCCGAAGGCATCCGCCTTTTCTCCGCTGACATTGTAAAGCTGGAGCAGCTCCTGATCAAGAAACGCGGCTAGGCGGACCGGGCTGCGTCACCTCGCCAACGAAACCGCTCCTGGAAAAAACCGGGAGCATCCGCGTCAGCAGTCAGAGCGTGGGCGGCTCCAACGCGAGCTGCCCGCTCACGATCGCGAATGGGACGGGACCGCAGTCAAGGCTGCCGTCTCTCCTGATTTTCGCCCGGAGCCCGCCCTTGCCTTTCAGCCAGGCCTCGGCACCCGGGCCCACCGCCTGATTCATCCAATGGCAGGGTGAAGACTCGCCACATCCTTCGAACTCGACCTCCCCGAGCATGAAGCGAACGCCGACCAGCGAGGGAAGATCAAGTCCTTCCACGACCGCGTTGCGGCGGAAAGCCCCGGGGGAAAGCCCCGGCACCTCCAGGGCCCGCTTGATGTTCTCAAACACAGCAAAGTCGAAGAAGGTGATCTGGCCGCGATAGTCCTCCTTGTAGCCAAAGAACCGGTCTCCCTCGATCCCACGTCCTTCCCGGCACTGCACGCGCTCAACGGCCACGGTGGGATGCGGACCCGGCGGCTGCCCGTGCCGGCCAAAGAAATTGTGACCGGGTGAGATGAAGAGATGGCGGACATGAACCTGCATGGTGACTCGGATTTCTTTTCATGCTGATCCCGGCAAAACGCAACCGTGAGACCCGCCCCCCCCTTTCATTTTTCTTTTCTCCGCCGGCCAGGCTGGTTCGACTCCGCTCATGCGCCTCTTCCGACACCTCACGGCCCAGGGTCCCGCCTATGCCGCCCTCCTTCCCGACGGCTCGACCCAAACCGTGATCGGTGACCCGCTCGCCGGCCCGATCCAGCTCGGCTCGCCAGTGGCAAGTCCTGGGAAACGGCTGTCACCGATTGCTCCCACCACAATCATCGGCATCGGCCTGAACTATCGCAAACACGCCGAAGAAGGCGGCAAGGGCGTGCCGGCCCGGCCCATGTGGTTCATGAAGACGGTCTCCTCGGTCCAGAATCCCGGCGACCCCATTGTGCTCCCCACCACCTGCGCCTCCCACAAGGTGGACTACGAAGGGGAACTCGCCGTCGTCATCGGCCGGCCGGCCAAAAATGTATCCAAAGAGTCTGCACTCGACTACGTTCTGGGCTACACGATCGCCAACGACGTCTCCGCGCGCGACTGGCAGTTCGAGTTGGGCGGGGGACAATTCTGCCATGGCAAGAGCTTCGACACCTTTTGTCCCCTTGGCCCGGTGCTGGTGACCACGGACGAATTGAAGGACCCGAACGCGCTCCGCCTCGTCACGCGGATCAATGGAGAAGTCCGGCAGGACTGGACCACGCAGGACATGGTCTTTGACGTCGCGACCGTGGTCAGTTTCCTCAGCGGCAGCCGCACCCTTCTGCCCGGCACGGTCATTCTCACGGGGACCCCGCATGGCGTGGGTTACGCGCGCAAGCCGCCCCTGTGGCTCCAGGCGGGCGATGTCGCTGAGGTGGAAATCGAAAAGATCGGTGTCCTCTCCAATCCAGTGGTGACCGAAGCCATCTGAGTTCCCATCCAGGCCGCGAACATCGTCCGCCCGAGAAAACTCGGGCAAATCTGCCTGCCGGTCGCAGATCCCATCGGCGACGGAGCGGGCGCCTCGCCCACGACACCGTCAAGCCGGCGAAGCCGCAGGTCGGTATGCTGGGTGAAGCTGGGCCTTGAATACTACGCAACCGCCTTGTTTTTAACAAGAAACACCGCACCCGTTCCCTGATTACCTAACGAAGAAACCCCACAACGAAACTTGGCCCGCGGCATCGGACATTGACCCTGCCGGGTCCGTCCATTTTCTCCTCAGACGCCGCGTCCCCATAGCTCAAGTGGATAGAGCGTTCGTTTCCTAAACGAATGATCCGTGTTCGAGTCACGGTGGGGGCACCATAAGGCGACCCTGACACCACACGCGTGGGACAGGTCTGAAACCTTGCTGGGCCGCACCTCAATTTTCGGGTGCTTGCGCTGCGTTGCACGAAAGCTAGGCTCATCCCCTTCGCGCTCCGCCCGTCTTCGTGCATGAACGCCGCTCCGTCTCGGTCCCTCTTTCTCATCACCCACGAGTTCTATCCCAAACGGGGCGGCATCGCCACGTTTGCGGAAGAGATGGCGCGCGCGTCGGTGGGTCTTGGATTCGACGTCGAGGTGTGGGCGCAATCCACTTCCAGCCATGCCACCGAAAAGCGATGGCCGTTCCGTGTACGTCGATTGCCCCTGCCGGGCACGCATGACCTCCGCTGCCAGTTGAAGCTCGCCATCCAGTTGATCGCCGAGCGGCGACGCCTGCGGTATGCCACGGTCTACCTGCCCGAGCCAGGTCCCATGCTGGCCATGATGATGCTGCAGGGCGTGAAGGGGTTTCGACCGAAGAGCCTCATTCTCACCTTCCATGGGTCGGAGATCCTGAAGTTCCACCGCAATCCGGTGACGCGTCGCCTCACTTCCCGGCTGATTCGCAACGCCTCGCGCATCAGTACGCTGACTCACTACACGCACGATCTGCTCGTCCGGCACTTTCCCGAGGCATCGCGCAAGGCGTTTCTTACGCCCGGTGCGCTGCGGTCGGACTTTGCCGTCGTCGCGGAACCGCCTGTGCACAAAGGAAAGGACCGCCTGGTCGTCCTGACTGTGGGGAGACTGCATCCACGAAAGGGCCAATTGGTCACGTTGGAGGCACTGCAGGCCCTGGCCCCGCGGTTCCGAAACAAAATCGAGTACTGGATTGTGGGAGGGCACAGCAAGTCCAACTACGAACAACTCCTGCGCGAGCGTGCCTCCCGCAGCGACTTGAAGGTGCGTTTCTTCGGGGATCTACCCGACGAAGAATTGGACCGCATCTACGACCGGGCGGATATCTTCGCCATGACCAGCATCGACTACCGGCACAGCATCGAGGGCTTTGGCCTGGTCTACCTGGAAGCCGCCGCCCACGGGCTGCCCGTGGTCGCCCACTCCATTGGTGGAGTCGCCGAGGCGGTCCTCGATGGCGTCACCGGCCTCTGCGTTCCTCCCGATCACCCGGCGCAGCTGACCGCGGCGTTCGAACGCCTGATCAGCGATGCCAAACTCAGGCACACGCTCGGGGAAGCGGGCCGCAACTGGTCGCGTCGCACCTCGTGGCAGCAGTCCGCCGACCTTCTCTTCAACGCCGCCAAACCGTCCTCACCGTCCCCTACTCCATGATCCAATCGCGCGCCAGGATCGACGTCCGCTACGCCGAGACCGACATGATGGGGGTGGTTTACCACGGAAGTTACCTGCCGTGGTTTGAAATCGGGCGCACGACCCTGCTGAAGGAGCACGGACTCTCCTACCGTCAGCTCGAGGCCGACGGCTTCAGGCTACCCGTGCTCGAGGTCTCTGCCAAATACCTCCGTCCGGCGCTCTACGACGACACGCTCACCATCGTCACCACCATGCGCGAACGCCCGTTGCTTCGCATTCGTCTGGAATACGAAGTGCTCCGGGGCGACGAACTCCTCGCCACCGGCACCACCGCGCATGCCTTCATCGATCGCGAGGGCCGGCCGGTGCGTCCACCCGCGGCATTTGCCCGGACCATGAGCGTGCTTTTTGGAGCGTAGTTCCCCTGTAAACCGGTCAAGCCGGCAACGGGTCCTCGGCCGCATATTCTGCCCGCACCAGGGCGTCAGTTTCGGCCGCGCGGAGCCCATCCAGCATCGCCCCCCCGCCCAGGCGGTGCACCGCCCAAACGGCATGGGCGCGCACCAGGGGAAGCGGGTGGCCCGCCAGGGCGACCAGCGCCGGCAGGTGCACGGGGTCACCCGTATTTCCAGCCACGATACACGCGTTGCGAAGGATACCGCCCAGCTTGACTCGCTTGATCGGCGTGCGCCGGAACACGCGGGCAAAGGACTCGGGATTCAGGACCAGCAGATCCGCCAGGCTCACCTCCCGCAGGTCGTCCCTCGCGCTGAGCAGCAGGCGCCGACCTTCCCGGGCAAACCGGTTCCAGGGGCACACCTCGAGGCAGACATCGCATCCGTAGACCCGCTGCCCGATGCCGGCCCGGAGTGCGCGGGGAATGATGCCTTTGTTCTCGATCGTCTGATACGACACGCAGCGCCGTGAATCGACCACGCCAGGTCGGGCAAATGCCTGGGTCGGGCAGGCGTCGAGGCACCGCGTGCAGGTTCCGCACAACAAACCCACCTGCGCACCCAGGGGATTCCCCGGCACTTCGCGTCGCCGGATGGGCGGATCCGCTGCAAATTCAAGCCGGGTGATGACACTGGCAAGGAACAGCCAGTTGCCGTGTTGCCGCGAGATGAGCATCGCGTTCTTACCCGTAAACCCCATGCCGCTCCGCGCCGCCCAGCCGCGTTCCAGCACCGGCCCCGTATCGACGTAGGCGCGATAGTCCTGCGGCGCCGCTCCGCAGATTTCCTCCAGCAGCCGGCCCGCCTCACTCAATCCCTCGCGAAGGGTGTCATGATAGTCGGCATACAGGCTGTAGCGCGCCCAACGCGGGGCGTTCGATTCCGCCGACGGGGAAGACGGGGCGGACCAGTAGTTGACGCCGAGCAGGATCAGGGACCGCGCTCCGTCGAGCACCCGGGTCGGATCCTGCCGCTTGTCCCGGTTCTTCGCCATCCACGCCATGTCTGCCTGGTAGCCGGCGTCGAGCCAGGCGTCCAGGCCCGCGCCCACCGCGGGATCCGGCAGGCGGGCGAAGCGCACCTCATCGAAACCCAGCGCCTGCAACTGCCCACGCAGCCGCTCCTGGAGCGAGGTGGTCATTTCCGCGGGTTGTCCGCGGCCGTTGGGGAGCGGTGCAGGCGAAGCCAGTCACTCGCTTCACGCCGGTAGGACCGCATCACGTGCGTCACAATATCACTCAACGGCCGGGCGTCGGTCAGGATCATGGTTCCGGCGCGTCGGTAAATTGGCTCACGCACGGCATAGAGCGTGCGCACCCGGGCGTCCAAATCCTCCACATTGAGCAGGGGACGGTGTCGCTGCCCCTGCGTCCGCTTCAGAATCGTCTCGACCGAGGCATGGAGACAGATGATCACGCCCTTGGTCTGCAAGAGTTCCAGCATGCCATCCGGAACGATCAAACCTCCCCCACAGGCCACCACGTGACGGGAAGGCGCGTGGCCCGACTCAATGAATGTCCGCTCCATCCGGCGGAAGGCCGCCTCCCCATCCTGGGCAAAGAGTTCCGTCACCGGCCGGCCGGCATCGCGCTCGATCTCGTGGTCGCTGTCGATCACTGAGAAACCGAGCCGCTGGCCCACGGCGCGACCGATCGTGGTCTTCCCGGTTCCCATGAAACCCACCAGATAGAGATTTGGTTCAAAGTCGCTCATGCCCACGTCCTCCCCCAATGACGATCCCGGCCTGAGCTGCCAACGCCGAAAAAACGCTTCCCCGGGGGCCTGCCTGCGGTGACACTGGCGCATGCCTGCCTCGCCGACTCTTCGACACGACTACCATTTTGCCAGTGACAATACGTCCGGCATTTGTCCGGAAGCCTGGTCTGCGCTGACTCAGGCCAATCAAGGACGGGTTCCCAGCTACGGGACCGACGATTGGACCCGGCGCGCCTGCGACCTGATCCGGGAGGTGTTCGAAAAACCCGATGCCGAGATTTTCTTCGTCTTCAACGGCACGTCCGCCAACTCCCTCGCGCTCGCCTCGCTCTGCCAGAGCTACCACAGTGTGATCTGCCACGACTTTGCCCACGTCGAGGTGGATGAATGCGGCGCCCCGGAATTTTTCTCCAATGGCACCAAGCTGCTGACCGCAACCGGAGCCAACGGCAAACTGGCTCCCGAAACGGTCGAGCGCCTGATCCTGAAGCGGACCGACATCCACTTTCCCAAGGCGCGTGTGCTTTCGATCACCCAGTCGACCGAGTGGGCCACGGTGTACAGTCGCGAGGAAATCTCCGCCCTGAGTGCCGTCGCGAAACGACACGGTCTGGCCGTTCACATGGACGGCGCGCGTTTCGCCAATGCCGCCGCCGCCCTCGCCGCCCGGCCACGCGCCGGCGGGAAGGGCGAAGGACACTCCCCGGCGGACTTCACCTGGCGCGCTGGCGTGGACGTGCTCTGTTTCGGCGGGACCAAGAACGGGATGAACACGACCGAGGCGGTCGTGTTCTTCAATCCCGAGCTGGCAAAGGAATTCGACTACCGCTGCAAACAAGCAGGGCAACTGGCCTCCAAGATGCGATTCCTGAGCTCTCAGTGGGTCGGCATGCTCGAGAATGGCGCCTGGCTGCGACACGGCGCCCATGCCAATGCCATGACCCAGCGGCTCGCCTCCGCCCTGCGGGCTCTGCCAGGCATCAAGCTGCTCGCCGAACCTGAGGTGAACGCAGTCTTTGTCGAACTCGCTCCAGAGGTCGCACGCCGCCTGCAGGAGAAAGGCTGGCACTTCTACAACTTCATCGGGGCCCACGGCTACCGTCTGATGTGTTCGTGGGACACCCGAGCGGAGGACATCGAATCCTTCATCGTGGACCTGCGGGCCGCACTTTCGGCGTGACACCTGCTCTCCGACTGCTGTCCGCACCATGAAACTCCATGTCTCCCACTTCACGCGATACGAGTATGATCGCCCGGTGGCCCTCTCACCGCACCTACTCTACCTGCGTCCCCGGGAGACACCGCACCTGCGGGTCAACAACTTCGGTTTCGACATTTCCCCGTCCGCAAAGCTCACCTGGACCCGCGACTCCCACGATGTCCTGCTGGCCTGGGCCTACTTCCGCGAACCCGCATCCGTGTTGAGTATTCGCTCGGAGTTTGATGTCGAAACTTACGACACCAATCCGTTCGACTTTTTCCTGCTCCCCTACGCGTCCGAGACGCCGTTCAACTACGAGGAGCTCGAGCGCTTCAATCTCAGCCCCTACCTTGCCCCGCCCTTTGCCGAGACCCGGGAAATGCTCAAGCAGTGGCTCCGCGACCACCTCGTGGATCCACCGGCAGACACGGTTCCCCACCTGCACGCGCTCAATCAGGCCGTCTATACGTTTCTGACCTACCAGCGACGGGAGGAGCACGGCATTCAAAGTTCCCGGACCACCCTGGAGCTGGGTTCAGGCGCCTGCCGCGACTACGCGGTTCTTTTGGTCGAGCTCTGCCGCACCCTGGGTCTCGCGGCCCGTTTTGTCAGCGGCTACCTCTATGCCCCGCCTTCGGACAACCACCGCTCCTCGGGTGCGATGCACGCCTGGGCTGAAGTCTACCTGCCCGGTGCGGGATGGAAGGGACTGGACCCGACGCACGGCGTTTTCTGTGACGACGCCTTCATTCCCGTGGCCCATGCCGCGGTCGCAGAAAGCGTCAACCCCATCCAAGGCACGCTCTACAGTCCCCACTCCGTGGCCAGCCGCATGCAAACCGACGTATGGGTGGATAAACTACAGTAAGCCCCGCTTCCATGAAACACGCCCCCTACACGGACTCCCACTGGAGCCAGGTCCATCGCTGCGCGGCCGAAGTCGAACAGGTCATGGCCCGCAGCGGCCTGCAGATCACGATGGGGGGCGAACCCACCTTCGTGCCGCTGCTTCCGGAAGGGGCGGAGTGGCAGACCGCCGCCCTCGGACCAACCAAACTGGGCTACGCGCGGCGGTTCGCCCACCAACTGGCGAAGCTTCACTTTCCCGGATCCGTCATTCTCGAAACCTCCGGCAAACACTATCCCGGAGAGCCGCTGCCGCGCTGGACTCTGCTCCTGCAACGACGGCTCGACGGCGTGCCGCTTTGGAAAGACCTGACGCGACTCAAATCGAACTTGAAGCCGGGCCAGCATACGGTGGCGCAGGCCCGGGCCGCGCTCGAACAGATCCTCCGGTCCCTGGGACTCGATTGCAGAGGCCTGATGCCTTGTCTGGAGTCGTCCCTCCCCGATGCGGTGGTCGGCTATGTCGCTCCGCTTGACCACAACGGAGAGCGGTGGGTGACCGATTCGTGGGAGCCCGTCCTGAAACGAGGCGCCGTGGAACTGATTCCGGGAGATTCGTTGCTGGGATTGCGCCTGCCGCTGGGCAAACTCGGCGACGACAACCTGCGCAGGGCCATGACCATCGAGGTGAAGGAAGGAAGCCTCGCCCTCTTCATCCCTCCCCTTTCACCCGCCGCCTACCAGCTGATCCTTCCGGTGATCGAGTCCGCTCTCGTCTCCTTGAAAGTGCGTGACGTAGTGCTGGCCGGCTATGCCCCGCCGATCGATGCGTCGCTGCCCACCATTGGTTTCGCCTCTGACCCCGGCGTCATTGAAATCAACGTTGCGCCCTGCGCCACGTGGGCGGACTACGACGTCCAGCTGGAGCAGCTCTTCAGTGCCGCCCGGGACATCGGGCTCTGCGCACGCAAACTCGGCTTCAATGGCCGGCTGTCCGGCACCGGAGGCGGCGCGCACCTGGTTTTCGGGGGTCCGGTTGGACTCGATTCCCCGTTCTTTGCCCGCCCCGGACTCCTGCCGTCCATCATCCGCTACTTCCAGCACCATCCCGCGCTAAGCTACGCCTTCACGGGCCAGTACCTGGGTCCCAGTTCGCAGGCTCCCCGCATCGACGAATCGACATACGAGGCGCTCTACGAGCTGGAAATCGCCTGTGCGGGCGCCGAGCAGTTTGGCTCGCCCTACAACTACGCGCTCTTCGATCTCCTCTTCCGGGATCTGTTGATGGATCGGTCCGGCAACACCCACCGCGCGGAGATCAGCGTGGACAAGTTGTGGAATCCCTTCGCCGGAAACGGACGGCTCGGACTGGTGGAGTTTCGTGCCTTCGAGTCGAATCCCTCGCGTGCGGCCCAGTCGCTCACCGCGCTGCTGGTGCGCGGAGTGATAGCCCGGCTGGCCGTCGACCCCTTTCAACAGCCGTTCCGACGGTGGCACGGCGAATTGCACGATCGCTTCTTCCTGCCTTCGTTTGTCTGGAGCGACCTGGCCGATACCGTGGACGACCTCAAGGCCCACGGCATCTCCTTCGAGCTGGAGTGGCTCCGGCCCCTGTTTGAGTTCCGATTCCCGAAGCTGGGGGAGTTCGCACTTACGGTCCAGGAGACCGATGAAAACAAGAAACCCAAAGTCGCCCGGGAATTTCGGATCGAATTCCGCCAGGCTCTCGAGGCATGGCCCCTCCTCGGCGAGTCGCCCAATGCCGGGACCGTGGCGCGCACCGTGGACGCCTCGATGGATCGTATCGAAGCGTCCGTGACGTCCCCCCTGGCACTCGAGAAAGGACTCTTGCTGGTCAACGGCTATCCCTGTGAATTCCGCAGCCTGCCCACGGATCGTACCGGGCCCACCGGGGCCAGCGCCGCAGCCGGCATCCGCTTCCGTGCCTTTTACCTGACACCCGCCCTCCACCCGCATGTTCCCGTGCACGCTCCCCTGCTGCTCGAGTGGGTCGATCGCGAGACCCTCACGGTCACCGCAGCGGCCCGGTGGCATGTTTGGAACCCCCTCAGCACGCCCTACGCCGACCGGCCGGTGGATGAGGCGGCGGCAGCGGCGAGGCAGGTCGAACGCTGGGAACCTTGGGTTCACACGCTGGGGCAGAGCCGTTTCATCCCGAAGATCAGCTTCCCTCCCGAAGGGCTCCACACACTCGACTTGCGCCGCTACGCTTCGCAATCCCGCTGAACGCCGGAATCAGGCGGCGGGGGCGCGCCCCACCGCCTGCGCCTTCGAGAGCTCCAGGGCAAAGCGATCGATGATTGAGTCCCAAGTGATGTCGCGGGCCGTTTCACGGGCCCGGGCACGGATCGCCGGCCATGCGTCGCGGGCACCGGCCACCGCGGTCGCCTTGGCCACGAACCCGGAGCGATCCTCCAGCGGCACGGTGTATCCGTTGTCGCCTTCACGCAGGTGTTCGCGGGCGGAGGCATAGTCAAACGCCACGACCACCAGGCCGCTGGCCATCGCCTCCGTCACCACGTTTCCAAACGTCTCCGTGACGCTGGGAAAAAGAAAGAGGTCAGCCGAAGCATAGTGCGCCGCCAGGTCCTCGCCGCGGCGCACGCCCGCCCAGATGAAGTGCGGATTGCGTCCCGTCAGCGCCGCCCGCTCGGGTCCGTCACCCACAAGGACAAAGCACGCCGCCGGGACCACCCGCCGCACGGCCTCGAACGCCTCGACCGCCAGACCGAGGTTCTTCTCGGCGGCGATCCGCCCCACGTAGATCACCACGGGGTCGGCATCGCCCACGTTCCAGGATCGCCGGAGGACCGGGGATCGTCTGCCGGGATGAAACAGCACCCCATCCACCCCGCGGGCCAGCACTGCAGTCCGCTCAAACCCGCTCTCCGCCAGCTGCCGCGCACCCTCGCCCGTGGGGACCAGCGTGCAGAGCGTGCGATTGTGAAACCAGCGGAGATAGCCCAAGGCCGCGCCTTTCAGCAGGCGAAGGCCGTAGTGGCCGCCATAGGCATGGAAATTAGTGTGGAAACTGGAAGTGACCGGAAGTTGCAGCGCCCGCGCCGCACTCAGGGCGGCCAGGCCCAGGGGACCTTCGGTGGCCACATGGACCACGTCCGGGCGCGAAGCCTGCCATCGCCGGCGCAAGCGCCCGCGCACTGGCAGCCCCATGCGAAGGGTCGAATAGGAAGGGATGTCGACCCCAGGCACCAGGTACTCGGCAACCGGTGAAGGCGAGACACCCTCGACGGACCGGTTCCCGCTCATTTCCACCTTCTGCCGCGGGCGAATGACCTCCACGGCATGTCCCCGGGCGGCAAGTCCGGCGGTCAGACGCGACAGCGTCATCGCGACGCCATTCACCTCCGGCGGATACGTCTCCGTGACCAGTGCGACCTTCATGTGGGCTTGGACCCAATGGTTTCGGGGCGACCCTTGCGGACCGCAATGGATTTGGTGACGACCGCGTGTGACATCCAGGTCACAAAAAACCCCCGGCTCGGGGCCGGGGGCAATCAATCAACGGATGCGAACCGAACGAAGGTTACTTCGTTGCCGGCACGGCGGCCGGAGCCGCCGCCGCCGGAGCGCCCGCCTTGATTTCGAGAAGCTCAACGTCGAAAACCAGCGTGGAGGCCGGGGGAATGCCGGGACGGCCGTCGTCGCCGTAGGCCAGCTGCGGCGGGACATAGAGCTTGATCTTGCCGCCCTTGTTCACCTTTTGCAGGCCTTCGGTCCAGCCCGCGATGACCTGGTCGAGCGGGAATTCCGCCGGTTCGTTGCGTTGCACGGAGCTGTCGAAGACGGTGCCGTCGATCAGCGTGCCCGTGTAGTGAACCTTCACCGTGTCAGTGGGCTTCGGAAAGTCGCCCGCGCCGGCCTGCACGATCTCATAGGCGAGACCGCTCGGGAGAGTGATGACCCCTGGCTTGGCTTTGATGTCGGTCAGGAACTTGGCGGACGCAGCGAGGCCATCCTTCTTCAGTTCATCCATGTAGACCTGTTGTTTGGCCTGCATGAACTTGTCCATATCCG
>JAEUGZ010000413.1 GCA_016794725.1 Opitutaceae bacterium
AAAGGGTCACTCGCTACACGTGGGACAAGAATCGCCGCCTGACCAAGACAGAACGCGCGAACGGCACATCCCAGACCCGAAGCTATGATGTCAAGGGCCAGCTGGTCGAATTGCGCGAGCTGGGTCCGAATGGAGTGGTGATCATGAGCTGGGTCTACACCTACGATGCCGCCGGTCAGATGACGGGAAGTGTCGCCACCCCGGAGGCGCCGGTGTGGCTGCCGCCGATGGCGACGATGACCTTCGATGCCGACAATCGGTTGGCCGGTTTCAACGGTCGGGCCGTGGTTTCGGACGCCGACGGCAACCTCAGGAGCGGACCGATGCCTTTGGGCGGGGTTGGCACCTACGATTTCAATGTGCGCAACCGACTCATTTCGGCCGGTGGCGTAACCTATGCCTACGACTTTCAGGGTCATCGTACGTCGGTGGCGCAAGGTGGCTCCAGCACCCGGTTTGTATATGATCCCACCGGCTATTCGCCCCGGGTCTTGGCCGCAATCAACGGCTCGTCGACCACCGAATACGTTTACGGACTTGGGCTCGTGCTGGAAGAGACATCGGGACGAGTGAGGTACTACCATTTCGACTGTCGGGGAAGCACGGTGGCACTGAGTGACGAAACTGGGAGTGTGAAGGGCCGCGCCTACTACGGTTCGTGGGGGGAGAACGCCGGGACGACGGGAGAGATCGCGGTGAGATTCCTGTTCCACGGCGAGTGGGGAGTGCAGACCGATCCGAACGGACTGCTGTATATGGTTGCCCGGTACTATCACCCGCATTTGCGGCGGTTCATCAGCGCCGACCCCGTCCAGTTTCGAGGGGGAGTCAACTGGTATGCCTTTGCTGGCAACAACCCCGTGAGCCAATCCGACCCCCTGGGTCTTTGGGAGGGACCGGGTCACACCACCCTGACGAATGAGACCATCAGCAAGATCGGCGGGTTCTCGGCGGCTGACGTCAACCTGATCATGAAAGGCAATCTCCGAGTGGACCGCTTCACCAATCACATTGGTGACAAGCCCAACGCGGAGCACAACATGCCGGGCAACGAACGCATCGCACGCGAGGGAATCGCCTACAAGCTCAAGCGGGCCATTCAGCTGGAGATATCCGGAAAACATGAAGAAGCGATGGGCATTCTCGGCGAAGGCCTCCACTCGGCGCAGGATATCAATCACGCAATGTCGACCGACCCCAGCCTGTGGCGTCACTTCTGGGGCACAAAACTGGGATGGGGTTACGACCCTGACGATCCCGCGAGCAACGCGCCGGCCTGGGCGACTGCGCAGCGGGACTCACTGGAGTACCTCCGTATCTTCCAGGTTCATCTGGATGCGGCGCGGCAGGGAAAGCCGTTGCACGTTGGCTGGAAAGGTGTGTTCAAGTGAAAACCTGGATCCGCTACGGGCTGCCTGCTCTCGTGGTCTGCATGCTTCTTCCGGCGGTGCTGATCCATGAGGGTGGGGCCTTCGGGGGTGGAGTATATCACGTGGTGTGCTTTGTCATCGCTCTTCCGGCCCTCCAGGTGGTCGGCTGGTTGCGGGACGCGAATTTTCTGCCCACACCTGCCGCCGAAGTGGGAGCTCTGCTGACGATCCTCTACGGGCTGGGCGTTGCGCTGGTCTCGGTCATCCAATGGTGGAGGCGGTCGCACCGAGGGGGCCGTTGATCCCTGCCGAGATTCCCCGCCTCGCTTCGGGGAAATTCGGGATCGCAGTGCCTCAGGCCAGGATGGGTGTGACCACCTTGGCGGGCACCACGCCGGTGAGACGCTGGTCGAGTCCCTGGAACTTGAAGGAAAGGCGTTCGTGATTGATGCCGAGGAGGTGGAGGATGGTGGCGTGCAGGTCGCGCACGTGCACCGGGTCCTTGACGATGTTGTACGACATTTCGTCGGTCTCGCCGTGCACGATGCCGGGCTTGACGCCGCCACCGGCCATCCAGAGGGTGAAGGCACGGGGGTGGTGGTCGCGGCCGTAGTCCGTCTCGGTCAGGGTGCCCTGGCAGTAGACGGTGCGGCCAAACTCGCCGCCCCAGATGACGAGGGTGTCATCCAGCAGGCCGCGCTGCTTCAAGTCCTGGATCAGGCCGTAGCAGGCCTGGTCGACGTCCTTGCACTGGGATGCCAGATCGCGCGGGAGCGATCCGTGCTGGTCCCAGCCGCGGTGAAAGATCTGCACGAAACGCACCCCGCGCTCCACCAGCCGCCGGGCCATCAGTGCGGAACTGGCAAAGGTGCCGGGCACGCGAGCCTCGTCACCATAGAGGGAATACGTGGCGGGTGACTCCCCGGTCATGTCGGCCAGTTCCGGGATGCTGGTCTGCATGCGGAACGCCATCTCATACTGCTGGGTGCGGGTTTGGATTTCCGGATCGCCGATTTGCGCGTAGCTGCGCCGATTGAGGGCTTCGAGTCCGTCCAGCATGCGACGGCGGAGGTCGCGTGGGATGCCGGGGGCGTCGTTGAGATAGAGCACCGGGTCGGTGCCGCTTCGAAACGCCACGCCGGCGTGCTGGCCGGGCAGGAAGCCCGAGCCCCAGAGCCGGGACGAGATCGCCTGCACATTGGAGAACGGGCTGGAGTGCTTGGCGTGGAGCACAACAAACGCCGGCAGGTCCTGGTTGAGGGTGCCAAGGCCGTAGGAGAGCCACGAGCCGATCGACGCCTTTCCGTTCTGCATCGAGCCGGTGTAGATGAGCTGGTTGGCGGGCTCATGGTTGATCGCGTCGGTCTTCATCGACCGGATGATGCAGAGGTCGTCGACCATTTTGGCGTGCCAGGGCAGCAGCTCGCTGATCCACGTCCCATTCTTTCCGTGCTGGGCAAACTTGTAGATGCTGGGCGCGAGCGGAAACTGAGCCTGTTTGGCCGTCATTCCGGTCAGGCGCTCACCCTGATTCGCCAGCCAGTCCTTGAGATCCTCCTTGAAGCGGCCGCGCAGGGCGGGTTTGTAGTCGAAGAGGTCGAGCTGCGAGGGTGCTCCGATGAGCGAAATGTAGATGGCGCGTTTTGCCTTCGGCGCGATCCGCCAGGGTGCCGAGAGGGCGGAGGGCGTGCCCTCGGACGCGAAGGCGCGGTCACCGAGCAGGGCGGCCAGCGCGGCGACGCCGAGGCCGGTGCCGGTTTGACGGAAGAACTGCCGGCGCGTGAGGGCGTCGTTGAAACTGTCCACCGGGCGCCGCCAGTCGGGATGAATCGGGTTCATGAGCGTGGGAGGGTCGGGGAGGTTATTTGGTGAGGGATTCGTCCAGGTTCATCACCTGGCTCGCGACGAGGGTCCAGGCGGCCAGGTCGGGAGCGGGCGGGGTCCGATCCACCGGCGACTCTCCGACCGCGAGCAGGGCGGCGGCGGTGGCGGGTGACGCCCGGTAGGTGGTGGTGGCTTCGTCGACGAGAGCCTTCACGTGGGAGCGTTCATCCGCGGCCAGCGTGCGCCCGAGGAGACGGACCGACAGGTGGTCGAGCCGGGCGTCAAAGGTATCTCCGTGGACGAGGGCCTGGGTGGCGAGCTGGCGTGCCGCTTCGACAAAGGCCGGATCGTTCAGGGTCACCAGCGCCTGCAAGGGCGTATTGGTCCGGTCGCGACGAACGCACGAGACCTCCCGGCTGGGGGCGTTGAGGATGTCCATGGCGGGCGGAGGGGCGGTCCGTTTCCAGAAGGTGTAGAGGCTGCGGCGGTAAAGCGCGTCCCCGCTGTCCTGGCGGTAGAAGCGGGTGGTCGATTCCTTCATCGCCACATCCTCCCAGATGCCCTCGGGCTGGTAGGGGCGCACAGGAGGGCCGCCGCGCTTCTCCACCAGCAGTCCCGCTGCGGCCAGGGCTTGGTCACGCAGGACTTCGGCGTCGAGGCGGTGCCGCGGGCCGCGGGCGAGCAGGCGGTTGGCCGGGTCGCGCTCCAGCAGGGCGGGTGACACGGCGGCGGACTGCCGGTAGGTGGCGCTGGTGGCGAGCAGGCGCACGAGCCTGCGGTGATCCCAGCCGCTCTCGCGAAACTCCACGGCGAGCCAATCGAGCAACTGCGGGTGCGAGGGGCGCGCCCCGGTGATGCCGAAGTCGCCACTCGATTCCACCAGGCCGGTGCCGAACAGGTGCTGCCAGACCCGGTTGACGGTCACCCGCGCGGTCAGAGGGTGGTCCGGTCGGAAGAGCCAGCGGGCGAGGGCGAGGCGATTGGCGGGCTGGCCGGCAGGCAGCGGGGGTAGCACGGCCGGGGTGGCGGCGGGCACCCGTTCCCCGGGCTGGCTGTATTCGCCACGGTTCAGGAGGTGGGCAAACGGTTCGGAGTCCTTCTTCTCTTCCATGACAAGGGTCACCCCGCCCCGCTGGCGCAGGGCGCGCGCTTCGCGCGACAAGCCATCCTGTTCGGAGAGAAGACGCAGGGAAGCGGGGTCCACGGCGGAGAAGTACTGCGCACGAAGCGTGTCCAGCTGGGCCGGGGTTCGCTCGACCGCCGGCACGGACAAGGAGGCGTACGCTGCGGCGGCTTCGGCCATCGCCCGGATCTCGGCGCTCGCGAAACCGCGGTCAAAATGCCGCAGGTCCTGCACGTGCACCGAGCCACCGGTCACGGCGGAGGCACTTCCGGCCGGTGCGCCGAGGCGCAACGGAGCGACCGGCACGATATCGGTGCGGAAGGCGCGAGGGACGCCCTGGTTGGCGACATCCTTGCCGTTGATGGAGACATCGATCAGCCGGTTGCGGCTGCCGGAGCCGTCGAACACCAGCATGAGGTGATGCCAGACGCCGGGAGTGAGCGGGAGTTTTGCCAGCGATCGGATCGGGGTTTGTGATCCCCCCTCCGAAACCCAGAGCCCCACCCGTCCCTTGTCGAGGAACACTTCCCAGCCGGGAGCGGAGGGATCCTCGCTCCGGCAGCCGAGCAGCGCGCCGCCGGGCGCATCACAAACTTGAAGCATCAGACTGAAGGCGAACTGATCCTGATAACGGAGGGACACAGGGCCTCCCAGCGTCTGGCTGACGTCCCCAAGCACAGAGGCGGGGCCGTAGGGACCGGCGATGCGGTACACCGCGCCCGGGGAGTTGGTCCCGTTTTCGTCGAGGGGCAGGTGGAGACGGACCGTGTGATCGACTGGCGGGGCGTTGAGCTGGGTCGCGCTGGTCAGCCATTGGGTGAAGGCGGATTCACCCTCGGTCCGCCGGCGTTCGAGATCGGCTTTGATTGCAGCTTGGCGGGACTCGAGCTCGGACCAGCGGGCCCGATCAGCGGGGGCCGGCACGAACAGGCTCGGTTCCGTCTCGGCCACATTGCCGTCCATGGCCGGCATGGTGTTGTTTCGGAAGAACGCCGTCAGCGAATAGAATTCCTTTGAGGTGATGGGGTCGAACTTGTGGTCGTGGCAGGCGGCGCAGCCCGTGGTCAGACCGAGCCAGACGGTCGAGAGGGTCTCCACGCGATCCTTGGCGTAGATGGCCTCGTATTCGGCGGGGATGGCGCCGCCCTCGCTCGTCGTGGGCAGGCAGCGGTTGAAGCCGGTGGCGACCTTTTGGTCGAGTGTGGGGGAGGGCAGGAGATCCCCGGCGATCTGTTCGATCGTGAACTGGTCGTAGGGCAGGTTTTTCCGGTACGCGTCGACCACCCAGTCGCGGTAGGGCCAGATCGATCGGTAGTTGTCGATGTGGATACCGTGAGTGTCGGCGTAACGCACCGCATCGAGCCAGAGGCGGGCGAAGTGTTCGGCCGAGGCGTCGCTCGCCAGCAGCCGGTCCACCTCCCGCTCGTAGGCGGCGGGAGAAGGGTCGGCGGCGAAGGCGGCGAGGGCTGCGGGGGTGGGAGGGAGGCCGGTGAGATCGAGGGTGAGGCGACGCAGCAGGCGGGCGGGTGCCTCTTCGGGGGAGGCCCTGACACCCTGCTTTCGGTGGGCGTCGGCAATGAACGCGTCCACCGGGTTGCGAGCCCAGCCCTGGCCGGCGGCGGGTACCGTGGGACGTTGGGGTGCGATCAGCGACCAGTGGGGCTGGTAAACCGCTCCTTCGGCGATCCACTGACGCAGCAGGGCGATTTCCGAGGGCTTGAGCGTTTTGTGTGAATTGGCCGGGGGCATGCGCTCTTCCGCGTCTTCGCTGAGGATGCGCTCGACCAGCAGGCTCTCCTCTGGCCGGCCTGGGACAATGGCCGCTTCCCGGTCGCCGCGGGCCATGGTGGCATCGGCGGCGCGGTCGAGGCGAAGCTTGCCCTCCCGGGTGCTCGAGTCGGGTCCGTGGCAGGAGTAACAATTTTCCGACAGGATCGGCTGGATGTGATCGTTGAATGAAAGGGTTGGCTGGCCAGCCGCCGCGATCACGGCCGAGGGGGCGGCGGCCGGAGCGCTCGCCGCAGCCCGTGCTCTCGCCGGTGCGGTGGCGGTGGAGGACGGTGCCTCGCAGCTCGCGAGGCAGAGCGCGGCGGCGACGCCAGCGGGGAAAGCGACAAGGCGAGTGGTGATCGCGTTGCCGAGTCGGACAAGGGAAGGACGGATCATCGGGGCCCTTTCACGATGGGGTGCCCGGCGAGTCTGAGGCAATCTCGCAGAAAGGCAGAATTTTTTCCGATCGAGCAACGTCTCATCCGGGAATGCCGATTTCATTCCACCTGTGGCAATTGGCCTTGAGACGGGAACGGACCGATCCCTACGCTCGCCGCCCCGTCAGCGTTTTGCTTGTCCAGAATTCGAAGACTACCATGAAACGAACCGGTCTGATCGCGGCCCTCGCGGCTGTCCTCGGAGTGCTTTGCGCTCCTGCCCAACTGTCGGCCGCAGCGCGAGTTGAAGAGAAAGTGGTCGGCCCCTTGGGTACCGGTACCAGTTATGGGGTGAGCCCGCGCGGGGTCCGCCTCGCAACGATTGCCGCCCAGGGCAGTCGTCAGGTCGTGGTGGTCGACGGTGAAACCAGCCCTCCCTACGACCAGGTGCTGGGCGCCGATGGCGCCAACTACTTCGGAGCCAACTCGGGTTTGGCGAACCCCGGACTTTTTCCGGTCGTTTTCAGTGCGGATGGCGCTCACTACGCGTATGCCGCCCGGTTGGGGACGGACTACCTCGTCCTGCTCGACGGCAAGGACATTGCCCGTGGGCCGATGAACAACACGGCCAAACTCTTTGGCTACTTCCCCTTGGCTTTCTCACCCAAGGGCCGGCACCTGGTCTGGATGACGACCGCGGATGATTTCTCAAGCTTCACCCTCCATATGGACGGCAAGCCGGGTCCCAAACTCGGCGTAAACGCGATCGAGATTGCGTTCAATGCCGACGAATCCCGCCACGCCTACGTCTCCAAGAGTCCGGTGGATCGCAAGACCGACATCCTCGTCGTCGATGGCAAGGTGGCCTCCTACGTGGCCCGCAACCCCCAGTTTCTAAATGATGGCGGCAGTCTCGTCACCCTGGCCCAGACTCCGGAGAAAATGTCGGTCCTGGTTGACGGAAAATCGGTCTTCGAAGCGCAAAACATCAGCAGTGTCCGTTTGCCCCCGGTCGGGCGCCGCCTCGCCGTGATCGCCAGCAAGACCGCGTCAGGTGGCGTGACGGGCTCGCAGCTTTTCCTGGATGGCAAGGCGGTGGCGGGTACGGAGGGAGCACAACGCGTCTTCATCAGTCCTGACGGAAAGCGCCACGCGGTGCTCTGCCGGACCAAGTCCAATTCCCTCGTCATGGTCCTCGATGGAGTGCGCGGGCAGGAGTACTCGGGAATCGATGAGACGACCCAGGTGCCGTTCTTTTCTCCGGAGTCCACATCCTTCACCTACGTGGCTTACAACGCGGGTCTGGCGTTTGTGGTGACCAACGGCAAGGAGTCACCCGGCTACCAGTCGGTCCTTGGCAAGCCGGTGGCGTCCAATCGAGGCGGCCGTGTCGGCTACCTGGCGATGGAATCCCCTGGCGTGTTTGCTCTGGTCGTGGATGAAACCCCCTTCCGCGCTCCCCAGGGGACGTTGGAGTCACGCGCTCCGATCTTCAGCGAGAGTGGCACAAAGTATGTCTTCGCCTCGACCAAGGCAGGGGAGATGGGCAGCCGCTCGACGACCCTGTATGTCGATGGCAAGGAACTGGCCGACCTGGAAATTTCCGGCCGCGTCTTTCCGGGTCGCTTTGCGCTCGGACAGGAAGGGTTGCACGCTCTGCTGTCGGACGACGGCAACCACGTGGTGGTCGCAGCGAACCGTCGCGCGGATCGCAATGACCGCGGGCTCTTTCTCAATGGTGAACGCGTCGGGAGCAGCTTCCGCACCTCCTACACCCGCGTGGCCTTCTCCAAGGACAGCAAGCACCTGACCTGGGTGGCGGAAGAGTCGCCCGGTCCGGGTCAAAAGAACGAGTTCGCCCTCTACCTCGATGGTGAACGCCTGTTTCGCTTCGATCGAGAACACCAGCTCTCGCAGGCGTTTACGGCAAGCGGGTTGACCTGGGACATGACGGACGAGGGAGTGATCCAGCTTCTCGCCGTGAAGCCGGAGGGGATTGTGCGTTACCGGGTGACTCCGGACGCCTCGGTTGATCTGGCCAAGGTCGTGACGCGGGCCGCCGAGGCGCGCACTCAAGCGCTGGCCGATGCGGCAGCGGCCAAGGACGCCGCCGAAGCCAAAGCGGTGGCCGACGCGGCAAAGGCGAAGGCCGATGCCGAAGCCGCCCAAGCCAAACGCAAAGCCGACTATGACGCCGCCGTTGCCGCAAGGACGAAGGCGCGCCAGGATGCGACCGCCGCCAAGGCCAAGGCGCGTCAGGATGCGCTCGATGCTGCCAAAGCGAAAAAGCCCTGACCGCGTGATGGCCCAGGGCCCCGGGGCCGTGACTTCGCGGGGTCCGATGATCGCGGAAGAACTGGAACGTCGGCATCGAACACCGCGGTCAAGCAAATCGGGGCGGGGCTTTGGCTTGAGTTGAAAAGAATTTGCGCATGGCATCCCGCCCATGGTTCTCCGAACGTTGGGTCTTGGCGGGTGGGTGCTCTGGGCCTCGGTGTCGGCGGCTTCGGCCCAGCTGGTCCGGGTTCCACTGACCTCGCTCACGCTGCCGGCCGAGGCGCCCGCCTACAGCTACACCGTGGTGCCGGCGTTGGGTGACATTGCTTTTCCCGAACCGACGCAGGTGGTTTTTGCTCCCGGCGAGACCGACCGGGTGTTTGTGGTCGAGCGCGAGGGAAGGATCTCGGTTGTGCGCAATCTCGCCGCGCCGACGCGGGAGGTCTTTCTCGATCTCGCCGGCCGCGTCGGCAACGGAGGACCGGATCATGGACTGCTGGCCATGGCGTTTCATCCCCGCTTTGCCAGCAACGGCACCTTTTTTCTCTGGTATTCAATGGTCCAGGACGGAATGCGGTACAATCGTCTGGCCCGATTCTCTCTCAATGCCACTCAGCCCGCCGTGGCTGATCCACTCTCTGAGACACCGCTGCTGACCCAGCAGACCGGGCCGGGAGGCCATGATGGCGGGGCGCTGGCATTTGGTTCCGATGGTTACCTCTATCTCTCGCTGGGTGATGGCGACAGCGGCTATGCGCCGGCCGTGGCGAGCCACCAGCGCATCGACGCCGACTTCTTCGGGGCGATTCTCCGCCTGGATGTCGACCAGGGTCCGGGCTCCCTGCCTCCGAACCCCCACCGCTCGGTTCATCCGGGCACGTACCGGGTGCCGGCGGACAACCCCTTTGTGGGCGCAACCACCTTCAATGGTGCCGCGATCGCTCCGACGGCGGTGCGGACGGAGTTCTGGGCGGTGGGGCTGCGCAATCCGTTCCGCCTCGCTTTCGACGAGCCCACCGGCCGGCTTTGGTGCGCCGACGTGGGCCTGGATCTCCGTGAGGAGATCAACCTCATCACCCGGGGAGCCAATTATGGTTGGGATTTTCGCGAAGGAGCGGGAGCGGGCCCGCGTGTGAACCAGCAACCGGCGGGTGTGGTCTTCACCGATCCCATTTTCGACTACGACCATTCGCTCGGCCTCTCCATCACCGGGGGGCTGGTGTACCGCGGCGCGCGTTTTCCCGAATTGCAGGGACGTTACCTGTATGCGGACTTTGTCAGCGGCCGCATCTGGGCGCTGGCCGACAGCGGTCAACGGCCATTGCCCGCCGCCCAGACACGCCAGATTGCGTTGGAAACCGGTATTGTCGGATTCACGACGCAACCCGGGACGGGTGACATCCTTCTGGCCGATCTCGACAGCAGCCGGATCAAGCGCCTGGTTGCAGCACCGGCCGGGCCCGCGCTGCCGCCCACGCTGACCGCCACCGGAGCGTTCACTTCGGTCGCCGGCCTGACGCCGGCTCCAGGTTGGGTGGCCTATGAGCCAAACGTCTCGTTTTGGTCGGATCACGCTCGCAAGCGACGCTGGTTCGCGTTGCCGGATGCGACGTCCCGATTTGGCTTATCACCGGATGCCGCCTGGACGCTGCCGACCGGGGCGGTGTGGATGAAGCACTTTGATCTCGAGCTGACCCGGGGAGAGCCCGCCACCGCACAGCGGATCGAGACCCGGTTTCTCGTCAAGACGGCGGACGGCGTCTACGGCCTCAGCTACCGCTGGAACGAGGCGCAGACCGAAGCGAACTTGGTGGCTGAGGATGGAGACGAGCGCGTCCTGACGATCCAGGAGCCGGGCCAGCCCGGAAGCCGGCCACAGCGCTGGCGCTTTCCTGGACGTGGTGAGTGCCTGCAATGCCACACCACCGCCGGTGGCGGGGCCCTGAGTTTCAATACCCGCCAACTGAACCGCGCCTTTCCCGATGGTACCGGCCACCAGCTCACCGCCCTTGCCTCTGCCGGTTACCTCTCGGTCTCTTCCGTGAGTCCCGCTACCCTCCCGTCGCTTGTTCCTTCGAACGATGTGTTCTCGCCGATCGAGGCCCGCGCGCGGTCCTACCTCGACGCGAATTGCTCCCAGTGCCACCAACCCGGGGGATTGGGGCGGGGAAATTGGGATGCGCGTTATTCCACCCTCCTTTCGGCGGCGGGAATCGTGAATGGTCCGCTGGTGGAGGGGCGAGGGGACCCGGCGGAACGGGTCTTGGTCCCTGGACATCCCGAATGGTCAGCCTTGCTGTCCCGGATTTCCGTCTCCGGTGCCTTGCGTATGCCTCCCCTCGCCAGCAGTGAGCTGGACCCCGCGGGAAGGTCACTGCTTTCCCAATGGATCGCGAGCCTTGCGCCGGGACCGGCGGACCGGCTGGCCAACCTGGCGGCGCGAGCCGATGCCAGGGCGGGAAGCGAGGCCTTGATCACCGGATTCAGCGTCAGGGGTGCCCCCAAGCGCGTATTGATCCGTGCCGTCGGTCCGGGGCTCGCCGCGTACGGCGTGTCGGGCGTACTCCCGCGACCGCGGCTTCTGGTGAGACCCCTGGGCAGCGAATCCCTGGTGGCCAGCAACCAGCGATGGGAGGACACGGTCGACCGGGCGGCGCTGATCGCGGCCTTTGGGGCGACCGGTGCTTTTCCCCTGGCGGCCGGCAGTGCGGATTCGGCGGTGCTGGTGACGTTACCGCCTGGTGGATACACGGCCGAGGCCACCGGCGTGGAGGGCGACACCGGGGTGGCGCTGGTTGAGGTCTACGATGCCGGGGGCGCGGCCGGCGAGGGACGGCTCAGCAATGCGTCCGTGCGTGCGGTGGTCGGGGTGGAGGACCGCCTGCTCATTCCCGGGCTCGTGATTGCCGGCGCCGCGCCAAGGACCGTGCTGGTGCGGGTCGCCGGGCCGGCTCTCGCGGCGTTTGGTGTCTCCGGCACCCTGGGCGAACCGATGCTCACGCTGTTCTCCGGCTCGCAGGCGGTCGCAAGCAACTCCGGATGGACCCAGGGAGCGAATGTGGCGGCGGTGCGGGCGGCGTTTTCCAGCACCGGGGCGTTTGCATTTCCCGAAGGCAGCCGCGATTGCGCCCTGCTGGTGCACCTGGCGCCAGGCAGCTACACACTCCAGGTGTCGGGTGCAAACCGGAGCACCGGCGTGGTGCTTGTCGAAGTCTACGATGTCCCGTAGCGGGCGGGTTCCGGACCGCCGGAACCCGATGGTGCCCGGAGGGAGCCTCAGCGTCCGATTTCCGTCTTTGCGGAGGCCCGGCGCCGCAGATTTGACTTCTCCTCGGCGGTGAGAAACTCGGTCACCTCGGCGTTGGGCCTGCCGACCTGCACCGCACGTGCCCGAAGGGTGGATACCTCATCGGGAGTGAGCAGGGAACGGTAGAACCCGCTGTCGGAATCGATGTTGGAACGCTTGAGTTCCTCATTGTCCTTCTGACTGCCGATGGCGGCACCGGTGACACCGCCGAGGGCCGCGCCAATGGCGGCGCCCGCGCCCGTTTCGCCGGATTGATGGCCGATGATGCCGCCGATCAGAGCCCCGGTAGCGGCACCAATTCCCGTGCCACGGGCCATATTCGGGCTGGTGTCGCAGCCGGTGAAAAGGAAAGCCGCGGTGAGGCCGCTGGCGCCAATGAGAAATATGGGCAGGGAACGTTTCATGGAGCTCTGAGTTGCGGGTCTAGACAGGATTTGGGAGCCGGGGGTTCCTCCCGACCCACAGAATGGACCGGACGAAGACGATCGAATACGTTAACGCGTGCTGAACAGGGATTTATTCGTCTGAAAACTCGAATGCGTTCCTGGACTGAAGCCCGTGTCTTCGGTGACGCATGGACCGCGACACCGAACAATGCAAACGACCGTCATAAGCGCGTCGTTTGGTCGAAAAGTTAGGTCAAAGATTCTGTCCCGATGGACTCGTGATCCGGAACGGTGGCCGGGCGCGACGTTGACGCCGGGGCAGCCTGGCGGACCCACGCGATGTCCGGAGTCCGGGGCTGTAGACCCATCCGGTCCGCTCTGACACCTATGTGTAGTTGAAAGATAGATTCGCTGTCGCCCTCTTCCGCGCGCGGCGCCCAATGTATTAGGTTTGTTACGCAAAGAACCTTTCCGGCGGAACGACGGTGCGTATTCCTCGAAATCGTTCCTTCGAACTCAACCGATCCCGATTCATCGTCGATCACTTCCTGATGCAATTATGAAATCCCTGCTCCGATTCAGTTCCCTCCTTGCCTGCGCGGCCCTCGCCGTGCTCGTGACCAGTGTCCACGCCAAACAAGGCGCAACCGATCCCATCCCCGGCACCAGCAATGGTGCGACAAACACCAAGAGTGGCGGCACCAAGGGCGGTGGTGGTGGTGGCGGCGGCAAGAAATCCTCTACGGTCGTGACGCTGCCACCGGCGCCGCCCCCCGCGCCCTTTGTCGCGAAGCCGCTGACATTCACCTCCTCCGGTCCGTTGAACGGCGTCACGCCGGTCTGCACGGGCGATTATCACATCGATCCCTACTATCCGACGCTGTCGCTCATGACGGTCAACGTGGAGACCACCTCCGTCAATGTGCCCGACGGCACGGCCCTCTACGTCACAGTTTCGGGCACGGGTGGCACGCTCTATCCCTTTACCAGCAATGTGATTGTGATCAGCGGGCAGATCGGGCTTTGCAGCTACAGCGTCTATGTCACCCCGGGCACGGTGATCACGAGTGTCGACATCACCACCGCGGCGGGAGTCACCATCGCATCGGGCAATTGAGCCGCGAGGTGGTGAAGCGCCCACCGTGGCAGCAGCGAGGGCGGGCGGACCCGTTTGCGGGCGCCCGCCCTTGGCGTCACTGCGTTCCGAGGCCGTCCGGCAGGGCGGTGATCGGACGGAGCCGCAGGTTGCGGTAGAAAATCTCCGCGCCCTCCGATTGCAGGATGAGCGGGCCGGAGGTGACGGGCTGGGGCGTGGCTGTGTCGATGCGGCGGGGACCATGCAGCCGCATGACCACCTTTCCGTTGACGACGTGAATCGCGTCATGACCCAGACAATACAGTTCCACCGTGTTCCACTCGCCGCGTGGCCGCTCGTTGTCGGGTGACTTTACGCAGCGTCCCTCCATCCCCGGTATCTGAGCGAAATCGACCCAGGAACCGTTGGGGTCGTAGTGGTAGATCGGGCGGGTGCCGGCCTTGCCCGAGCCGGGCTGGAGCCGGCTTCTCACGTAGATCATGGAACCGACGGCGTAGAGATCGCCAACGTCGTGTTCCTGGATCTGCAACTCGATCGAGCGGGCCCAGACCCGACCTTCGGCGCCGGGCGCTGCATGCACGTGGTAGAGCAGACCGCTGTCGCGCGGCGTTTCCGGCTGGTCGCGCGGGGGCCACTTCTTTTCGCCCCACTTGAACTGGAGCGTCAGGTGGTAGTTTTCAAACGAGCGCCGGGTGCGAAGTTCACCGAAGACTTCGCCAGAGATGCGGATGGCCCCGGCCCCGTCTACCTGCACCACTGAGAAAACCTGCAGCGGATCATGGTTGTCGCCCAAGGGGTCGCGGTAGCTGCCGTCTTCCAGACGGACCGCACCCGGAACGTTCGAAGTGCGCTCCGGCTTGCGCATCCAGGTGGTCCATTCACCGAGGTCGCGACCGTTCCAAAGGCTGATCCACGACTCGTCTGCAGCGAGAGACAGCGAGGAGACGAGTGCAAAGAGCACGAGACCGCACGTGGGGAAACGCATACGGCAAACAGTAGGCACCCCTGCCCGGCGTCAACAACTCCGAAGAGACCTGCCCCGGACTCCGAAGGGAAGTGTCATTTGCCGGATGACACTCGAGCCGGGGGCGCGAGCTCGTCGAGATAGCCTTCATCAAAGGCAATGGCAGTGAAGGCGCTGGTCACCCGAGGATCCGGAGGCGTGCCTCCGTAGAGGCGTTTGAGCATCCACTGGAATCCGCGATGCATGGGGTAGCCGGGTTTCCCAATGTGGGGGGCCAGTTCGTTCCAGGCGGCGATTCGTTCCGTGCTGGATTGCGGTCGTGCGGCGAACCACCGGGCTACTGCTTCGTCACTACCGCCCGCGGTGACCATGGCGTCGAGAAACTCCTCCCTGGACAACTCGAAGTGGGAGAGGAAGGCACCGTCGGTGGCCAGGGGATGGCAGAACGGGGTGACAAAATCCGAATGGAGGGTGCCGGCTTGGGCGTGCCGGGCCTTGTCGACGAGACGGGGAAGCCAGACGCAGCCGGCCAGAGAATCGGTGGGACGACGCAGGTTCACGGACAGATCGCGATCAGAAGAGCTGCGAACCCTGCGCAGGTCCAGCTTCTCCCGATCAGGGTTTCGCGGAGTTGAGCGCCTCGGCGAGACTGGCGGCATCGAAGGGCTTGGCCAGAAATGTGATGCCGCTGCCAGTGTGGTGGTTGGCCTTGTGGATCTCGCTGGAATAGCCGCTGACCAGCACGACGCGAAGTGTGGGTTTGCGCTGGCGCAGGGTTTCTCCGAGGCGAAGTCCATTCAGGCCATTGGGCATGACGACGTCGGTGACGAGGATATCGAATGCTCCCTGATGTTCGTCCCAGACCCGCAACGCCTCGATGCCGTCGGCGGCCGACGATACCTGGTAGCCCAGCCGGGAAAGCATGCCGGTCGTGGCGCGCCGCAGTTCTTCCTCATCCTCGACCAGCAAGAGCCGGGCGTTGCCGCCGGCGCGGGCCGGTGTATCGACGACGTGGGCGGTCAGCGTGGGGCGCCGTGCAGTCAGCGGCAGGTAGACCAGAAACGTGGAGCCCAATTGCGGCGCGCTTTCGACGTCGATCCATCCCCGGTGCTGGTGGACGATGCCATGAACTGCCGCGAGCCCGAGTCCGGTGCCCTTGCCGACGTCCTTGGTGGTGAAAAAGGGTTCGAACAAGTGTTGCAGGACCTCAGGGGTCATGCCGCAGCCCGTATCGCTGATCTGCAGCACGGCAAAATCTCCGAACCGGGCCTCGCTCTTTGGGGGAAGGTTTTTTTCGGTCAGGGTGATGCGCCGGGTTGCCAGCGTGAGGGTTCCTCCGTCCGGCATGGCGTCGCGTGCGTTGACGCACAGGTTCATCACCACCTGGTCCAGCATGCCCGAGTCGGCGTCGACCCACAGTTCCGGCACCTCCTGGACGGTTCGCAGGGTGATGTGCTCGCCGATAAGGCGGCGGAGCATGCGCAGCAAGTCGGTCACGGCCGCGGTCAACTCGACCGGGCGCATGTGCAGGGGCTGGCGCCGCGCGAGCGAGAGCAACTGGGACGTCAACCGAGCCGCCCGCGCCGTCAGCGCTTCCAGATCTCCGACAATATCCTCGGGGCCGGTGGACGGTGCCACCTCGCGAAGATAGTTCAGGTTCAACAGCATCGCGGTCAGGATGTTGTTGAAGTCGTGGGCCACGCCGCCGGCGAGCTGGCCAACGACTTCCATCTTCTGAGATTGACGCAGCTGCGATTCGGTCAGTTTTCGCTCGGTGATGTCGGTCACCATGACCAAGGTGCCGGAGTGCGGACGCCCGGCGGTGTGAATCGGACTGGTCGTGATGGCGGCCCAGAGTTCCGAACCGTCGCGTCGCTGGAAACTCACGTCGTGCGAACTGATCGGGCCTGAATTGGAGTCCTGAATGTGCCGGGACACCAGGGTACGCCCCGGCTCGTTCAGGCGGTCGAGCAGGTTGACCGAGCCCATCTCCTGCACCGTGTAACCGAGCATTTGCGCCATGCGGGAGTTGACGAACGTCGTGAGGCCTCGTTCGTCGATGGTCCAGATACCTTCATGGGCCGTCTCGACGATGCGACGAAAGTTCTCTTCCAGCTCGCGTCGGGCGGCGAGGGCGCGATCCCGCTCGGCCAGGTCAATGTCGATACAGTACATTTCCGGTTCTCCGATCGCATTCACGGTCAGACAGTGGCTGGAGAAGACTTTGACTGCGCTGCCGTTCTTGTGGCGGAGCACCAGTTCCTCAGCCGGTGGCATTTCCCCGGATTTCAACCAGCGGTCCACCGCAGCGATCACGGCCTCACGCATCGAATCGGGAATGATCAAGTCATCGAGCCTGCGACCCACGGCCTCCTCGGGACTGTAGCCGTAGAAAGCGGTGCTGGCGTCGTTCCAGAATATGACGCGACGATTCCGGTCGTACCCTTGCACCGCGATGTTTGGGGTGTTTTCGAACACCTTCCGGAACCGCATTTCACTCAGGCGCAGGGCCTCGGCCTGACGCGTGCGCAGCGCCAGCACCCGCATTCGCCAGAGGACCAGACCGGAAATCACGGCAGCGGCGGCCAGTATCTGAAAGAGGTAGGGACGCAGGTCTGACAGCCGCAGTGGACGTGGCTCGACGGGTCCGATCCAGCGTTTGTAGAGGGGACGATCGAGTCCCTCCGCCTGCACGGTGGCGAGAGCCTGATTGATGCGTTCCAGCGTGGCGGCGTCGCCCTTGCGCACGGCAAAGTGGAACCGGTAGGTGAGGTCATCGAGGAAGGCCCGGCGCAGCTCCGGCATGGGATCGACCACTTCCCCGCCAAGGGGCCGCAGAAACAGGGCGGCGTCACACTCTCTCCTTTGCACCGCCTGAAGTGCCGACTCGTAGGAGGAAAAGAGATGCACTTTTGCGCTCCATTGCGGGTGGGTGTGGAGCGTGTAGGTGGTGATGCTGCCCTCCAGCATGGCCAGGGTTCGTCCCTTGAAAGCCAGGGTGTTGTCGACGATGGGACCGTCCTTCCGAAAATATACAGCCGCGCGCATGCGGGCATGGCCGATTGAGTAGTCGTAGGCCGTGCGGCGCTCTTCAATGATCGCCATATTGGCGATGGCATCGATCCGTCCGTCCTTGAGTTGGGCAAGGAGGCCGGCCCAGTAGTCGCTGACGACGTCCACCTCCAGCCCGCCCACGCGTTTCATTTCCTGCAGCAGGTCCACCGAATAGCCGATGGGACGCCCGTCAGCACCAAGGTAGGCGAGCGGAGGAGAATTGCTGTCCACCCCGATGCGCAAGGGTTGAGACAGCGATACGGTCGCGATGGCCAGGCTGAGGATCAGGGTGGGAAGGCAACGAAACATACGGGCCCGGATGGATGGTCCTCGGTGGAATGCGGGTGGCGGCAAGGTGACCAACGCCATGCCGATGCAACCCGAGACGCGCGCGAGTGGTGAGTGGCACTCTCGGGCTGCGGCGAGGATAACGCAACGAATCTCGAATAGGGGCCGATTCGAAGCCGGTCCCTCTAGGCGAGGATGGGCTTGACGACTTCGCCGTGCACGTCCGTCAGGCGGTACTGCCGACCCTGGAATCGAAACGTAAGCCGGGCATGATCAATGCCGAGACAGTGCAGGATGGTGGCCTGCAGATCATGTATGTGCACCGGGTTGTCGATTACATTGAAGCCGAAGTCGTCGGATGCGCCATGGGTGATGCCGGCCTTGATGCCCCCTCCTGCCATCCAGATCGAAAAGGCTTTGCCGTGGTGATCCCGGCCGTATTTGTCGCGGTTGGCCTCGCCCTGGGCATAGGGGGTGCGCCCGAATTCGCCACCCCAGATGACCAGGGTGTCGTCCAGCAGTCCGCGCTGTTTCAAGTCCTTGACGAGCGCTGCGCTCGCTTGGTCGACATCGCGTGCCATGTCGGGCAGGCGTTCGTTCAAGGTGCCGTGATGATCCCAGTCACGGTGATACAGCTGGATGAAGCGTACGCCGCGCTCGGCCAGTCGGCGCGCGAGCAGGCAATTGCGGGCAAAGGAACCGGGTTCGCTGACGTCGGGGCCGTAGCTTTCCAAGGTCGAAGCGGTTTCCCCTGAGAGGTCCATCAGGTCCGGCACGCTGCGTTGCATGCGGTACGCCATTTCGTACTGGGCGATGCGCGTTTCCACCTCCGGGTCGCCATTCACCGCATACTGCTGGTGATTCAGGTCGGCAATGCCGTCGAGCATAAGCCGGCGGCGTTCCCGCGTGATGCCGGGGGAGTCGTTGAGGTAGAGCACCGGCTCCCCGGCGCCACGAAACTGCACGCCCTGATGGTGGCTGGGCAGGAAGCCGCTGCCCCACAGGCGGGAGAGCAAACCCTGGCCGGCATTCTTCTTGTTCACCGAGACGAAGACGACAAACGCTGGCAAGTTTTCGCTCAGACGTCCGAGTCCGTAGTCGATCCACGATCCCATGCTGGGGCGCCCGGGTTGCTGGCTGCCGCTCTGGAAAAAGGTGATGGCCGGGTCGTGGTTAATCGCCTCGGTGTGCATCGAGCGGATGACGCAGATGTCATCGACGATTCCGCGGGTGTGAGGCAGCAGGTCGCTGACGCGTGTCCCACTCTTTCCGCCCGGCTGGAAGGCGAATTTGCTGGGCTGCACGGCGAGGCGGGTCTGGGAGGCGACCATGCCGGTGATGCGCTGACCACGCCGGATGGAGTCGGGCAGGTCTTCGTTGAAGCGCTGGCTCAGCACGGGTTTTTCGTCGAGCAGATCGAGGTGCGAAGGTCCGCCCGACTGGAACAGGCAGATCACGCGTTTGGCCTTGGGGGCGAAGTGCGGCAGACCAGGCAGTCCACCGATGCGGGCGGCTGGCGGCAAGGTCGGCGACTCGGCGGCGGCGGCAAACAGGTCGCGTCCGAGCAGCTGGGCCAGGGCGGCGGTGCCGAGACCGAGCCCGGTCTTGGCGAGGAAGTCGCGCCGCGAGTGAAGGGATTCGTAGCGATGGCAGGACATGGTGGCTCAGGACTTGGTCAGGGTTTCGTCCAGATTCAGGATCATGCTGGCAACCGCGGCGGCGGCGGCGAGGTCGGAGGCGGGAAGGGAGGCATCGGCGGGGGAGGCGCCGACCTTGAGGAAGGCGGTGGCGTCGTCCGGATGGGCGGCGAAATCGTCGCGCAGCCGGGCCAGCGTGCGGGTCAGGACCTTGATCTCGGTGGCATCGGGCCTGCGCCCGGTTGCGAGGCGGAAGCCGTAGGCCACGCGGGAGTCGTCGGTGTCGCCGCCTTCACGGAGCATGCGGGTGCCGAGGTGGCGGGCGGCCTCGACGTAGCCGGGTTCATTCCACAGCGCGAGGGCCTGGAGCGGCGTGTTGGTCCGGGAGCGGCGCACGGTGCAGACCTCGCGGTCCGGTGCGTCGAAGGTGATCATGGCGGGGTGGGGAACGGTGCGTTTCCAGAAGGTGTAAAGGCTGCGCCGGTACAGATCCTCGCCGGTGCCCTGGGGCCATTGCGTGCCCGGGTAGTTGGCGCCGACCACGAGTCCGACGTAGAGTTTGTCCGGCTGATACGGATACACACTGGGGCCGCCGAGGCGGGGGGCGAGCAGCCCGGAGACGGCGAGCGCCTGGTCGCGGAGCAGCTCGGCGGGCAGGCGCAGCCGGGGCCCGCGCGCGAGGAGCCGGTTTTCGGGGTCGCGGGCGATCAGCCCCGGCACGGCCTGGCTGCTTTGGCGGTAGGTCGAGGAGAGCACGAGGCTGCGGAAAAGGGACTTCACGTTCCAGCCTCCGTCGACGAAGTCACGGGCCAGGCGGTCGAGCAATTCCGGGTGACTCGGCCATTCGCTTTGCGAGCCAAAGTCTTCCAGTGTCTTGACCAGGCCGGTGCCGAAGAGCTGCGCCCAGAACCGGTTGACCACGACCCGCGCGGTCAGCGGATGCTGGGGCTGGGTCAGCCAGCGGGCGAGGCCGAGACGATTGTGCGGAGCTCCCTTGGGCCACGGGGCGATGAGCTCCTCGGGCACGCCGGCGGTGACCGCTTCGCCGTGGGCATCGTAGTTGCCGCGGGTGAGCACGTATGCCTGCCGCGGTTGGGGGAGCTCCACCATGACCATGGCGGTGGGACGGGCGCGGCGGAGCGCCAGGTGCTGGTCCCAAAGGGCGGCGCGCTCGGTGTAGGCGGCCCGCGACGATGCCTGGTCGGCGAGGAGGGCTTCGCGCACCCAGGAAGTCGGTCCGGTGACCGGGGTGGTGGGTTGGGGTGAAGCGCGAGGAGGGGACAGCCGCGTCGGATCGGCGAGGGCGTAGGCGAGCGCCTCGGACTGAAAAACGGAACGAACCGCCGCGGCGTCGAGTGCCTTGGCGTAGGTGGCGGCGCCGTCAAAGGTGCCGCGCCAACGCGGGCCGTCCTTGACGTTGTCTGCTCCGAGCAGGAAGTCGCGCTTCGGGGGCTCCCCGGGCATGCCGTCGTGCACGGTCCGGGTGGGGACCTCGACCCCGTCGACAAAGATCCGCACGCCGGAGGCGAGTTTGCTGCCGGAGTAGGTGACAGCCACCTGATGCCACGACTCGGGGCGGATGCCGGCCCCTTCGGTGCGCACCACGATGGCATAAACCGGCAGTCGCTCGCTCAGGCGCAGTTCCAGTTCGCCGTCGATCAGGCGCAGCTCCCGGCCTTTGCCCCAGGAAGTGTCGGCGGGTGAGCCCAGGTGATTGAGCGATGAAAGCAGGGGGACATCGGTGGGATTGTCAGCGTCGGGCCGGATCCACAGGGAAAAGGACACGCCCTCCTTGCCCGTGAAATCGAGTTGATCCGGAGCGATTTTCACGGCGGGCTGCGCGGGATCCGGGCGCCACGCGGCCTCGGTGATTCCCGGGAACGTTGCCGCCGGGGCGGCACCATTGGGCAGCCAGGGCTGGCGGGGCAGTGCCGACACGGCGGTGCGGGCCTGGGCGAGGGCGGCCTCGACCTGCGGGCGGGAGCTTTCCTTCCAGGTCCAGCGGGTGCGAAGTTTGTTCAGCTGGGCATCGAGTTTGGTCAACGCGGAGGTCTGCTGGGCGAGTTGCGCCTGCTGCTCGGCGGTGGGCGCCGGAATCATGGGCACGGCGTTGGCCACGCGTCCGTCCTCACCGAACTCGGGCACATTGTTGAAGAACGCGAACATCCGGTAGTAGTCCGTCTGCCGGATCGGGTCGAACTTGTGGTCGTGGCACTTGGCGCACTCCAGCGTCAGGCCCAGCCACGCGGTGCTGGTCGTGCGGACGCGATCGGCGACGTATTCAACCCGGTACTCCTCGTCGATGATGCCGCCTTCCGAGTTGATCACGTGATTGCGGCCGAATCCGGTGGCGATGCGTTGGTCGAGGGTGGGGGCGGGCAGCAGGTCGCCCGCGAGCTGCTCCGT
>JAEUGZ010000446.1 GCA_016794725.1 Opitutaceae bacterium
ACCTGGAACTCGCTGACTGCCCAGTCGATCAAGCGGCTGCGCAGCCGCTACGCCTTTGTGCTCACGGGCACGCCGATCGAGAACCGCATCGAGGAGCTCTACTCGATCGTCGACTTTCTCGACCCGACCGTCCTGGGGCCGCTGTTCCGGTTCAACCGGGACTACTTCACCTTCGACGAACGGGGGCGTCCCAACGGCTACCGCAACCTCGACAAGCTCCGCGCCGCCGTGCGGCCGAGCATGCTGCGGCGGCGAAAGGCCGACGTCGAAAACGAGCTGCCGAGCCGGAACGACCGGCAGCTGTACGTCACGCTCTCGGAGTCACAGCGACGCCACTACGCCCACCACGAGCAGCAGGCCGCGGGACTGCTCGCGCTGGCGCAGCGACGCGCCCTCCTCCCGCGGGAACAGGAGCGGCTGTTCCGCGAGCTGGCGATGATGCGGATGGTCTGCGACACGCCCTACATCCTGACCGGCGATCCGGAGGACCGCGACGATTGCCCGAAGCTGCGCGAGCTCGACGCGGTGCTGGCGTCCGCCCTGGCCGAGGACGGCGTCAAGGTGATCGTATTTTCAGAGTGGATCCGGATGCTGGAGCTGGTGCGCGCCCTGCTCGACCGCCGCCGGATCGGCCATGGCTGGCACACGGGCGGCGTCTCCCAGTCGCAGCGCCGGACGGAGATCCTGAAGTTCAAGAACGACCCGGCCTGCCGCGTTTTCCTCTGCTCGGAGTCGGGCGGCGTGGGACTCAACCTGCAGAACGCCAGCATCGTCATCAACTGCGACCTGCCGTGGAATCCGGCGAAGTACGAGCAGCGGGTCGCCCGCGCCTGGCGCAAACACCAGACGCGCCCGGTCACAGTCATCAACCTCATCGCCGAGGGAACGATCGAGCACCGCATGCTCGCCACGCTGGCCGTGAAGCAGGGGCTGGCCGACGGCGTGCTCGATGGACGCGGCGATTTGTCACAACTCCAGCTCCGCCGCGGCGGCGCCGCCCTGCTGGAACGGGTGCGCCAGGTGCTGACCCCGCCGCCGTCCCGGCCGGCCGCCCCGGCCGACCGCGCCGCGGCGTTCGCCGAACGGGCGCGCGGCGCCCTGGAATCGCGACTGATTTCCTGCGAGGAGCGCCATGCCCCCTCCGGCCCGCCCACGTTGTGGGTGGTGGTGGCGGGTGATGCCGACGCCGCCCGCGCCCGCCTGGCCGGCTCACTGGCCGAGGCGTATCGGGAAAGCGGTGACCCGACGCCCCGCCTGGAGGTCATCGACCAGGCCTCGGCCGAGCTGCTGCGTCGCCTGGAGGCGGAGGGACTCGTGCAGCGCACCGCGCGCGCCTCGCGCGTGCTGCATCCGCCCCCCGCACCGGCCCCGACGCTCGATGCTGCCGCCCTGGCGAGGATCGCCGCCTGCGTCGATCTGGTCGGGCGACAACTGCGGCTGACCCGGTTGCTCACGGCCGACCCGTCGGATTTTGCAGCCGAAGCGGCCGCCGCCCTGCGCGGCGCCATCGCCGCCGCCAGCCAGGCCCTCGCCCTGCGCAACGGCCAGGCCCCTCCGCAGGAGCCCGACGGCCCCGTGCCGGCCTGGATCGCACCGCACTGGGGCGATGCCCGCCCCGTGGTCGAGGCCTTCCTCGCCCAGCCCCAGCGTCCCCTGCCCCCCGTCATCGAGGCCGTGGAGCGCCTCCGCGCCCGCCTCGCGTCAGCGACGGCCAATTGAACAGCAACCCTCCGCTGGAGGAGGGGCCGCCGACCCACAGGCGCTAACGTTGAGAGAATGACGTGGTGAAGACGAACGCGGTGAACGTTGGATGGATGGAGGGCGTCGCTCGGTCGACGCCGGTTACGCGTTGCGTTCACCAGGATCGTTCGGACGTAGTTGCGCGGGCATCGTTCCCCGGCGTCGACGGAGCGACGCCCTCCCACGGAGCCCGAACGCCAAAACCACGGAGCCACGGCGGCCCTGGAAGTCCCGCGGCCTCGGCGAGGCCACCTCCATCGGGCACCCTTCAGGTTCTCTCCTGGAGGGCGTCGCTCCGTCGGCGCCGGCTGCGCGTCGCGTTCACCAGAGACGAGACAGGGTCGCGTGCGGACGCGACCCTGCCGGCTAAACGCCACCGCGTTTCGACATCGACTATTCGCCGTCGATGACGCGGAAGAGGAGCGGAACGCGCATGCGTGTATTGACTTTTTTGCCACCTTTCATGCCGGGCCGGAACTGCCACCGGGAGACACCGGACACGGCGGCGCTTTCAAAACCGGAATGGGTGGAGCTGATGACGCGCACTTCGACCACCTCGCCTTTGGCGGTGACGACAAACTCGACTTCCACCCGGGCGTTACTGACTTCCTTCTTGAGCGACACCGGGAAGACCGGCGGCGGCTGGAAAATGGCCTCGGGGATGCGGTCGAGCTGGGCAAGGTTGAACACATCCTTCAGCCCGGAACCGGATCCGGTACCGCCGCGGCGGATGGCGGTCGGGATAGCCACCACCTTGGCCTGCGAGAGGTCCGCCTTGGGCTGCAGGCTGGAAAAATCAATCTGCTGCACAAACGCCGTGCTGATGTCGACGACCTGCGGTACGTCCGCCTGCATCGGCACAAAGGAGCCTTCCAGCGGGGCCGACTCCGCCGGATCCACCACATCGGAAATCTCCGGCTCCTCGAGCTTGCTGAGGTCGGGCATCACCATCAACTCGATGGTCGTCTCATCCTCAACGGAGCGTTTGACCACCTTGTCCTTGCCGTTGAAGGCAAAGAGCACGAGCGCGTGCACGGCGCCAGCGACTCCAAGCGCCAGTAACAACCGCCGCCAGCGGGGGCGCCGTGAAGCGCGATAGCGCCAAGCATGGGGCAAAAGCGCCGTGCTGGCGATGGGGAGTGGAATCCGACGACGAGGCACCAAATCCTCTTCGTAGTCGGACCATAGGTCGGCGTGTTCGAAGACATTCATGACGGGGTGGGGGCTGTTTTGGAATAACGATACCCCCATCCCCTCAGCCTCGCTCTGCACGTGTTGTCGAGAAACGCGCATTCTTTGCCGCCCCGAGCCGTCGCAAAAGTTCCTGTCTATGCTGCTCTTAACTCTATAATCACACTTTTTTTACCTAAGGTAAAACTGACCCTGGTCGCGTTCCGATTTCCTTGGCCGGCCCCCTCACACCACGCGGTCGACCATCGGTTCGCCGCGCGTGAAAGCCGCGAGGTTTTTCAAGAAGTGCCGCACGATCGCTTCATCCTGATCCAGGCGTCCTCCTGCCGTGTGGGGTGTGATGTAGCAATTCGGCGTCGACCACAGGGGATGCTCCGGAGGCAGCGGTTCCGGATCGGTCACGTCCAGATAGGCGCCGCCCAGGTGTCCCGACTTCAACGCCTCTTCCAGCGCGCGTTGGTCGACCGTGGTGCCGCGCCCGACGTTGTAGAAACAGGCGCCCCGCTTGAAGGCGCCCAGCCGGCGGGCGTTGACGTAGTTGAGGGTCGAGGCGTTGTCGGGCAGGATGTTCACCACGTGATCGGCTGACGGCAGAATGGCGGTGAGTTGTTCCTCCGGCAGAATGGTCACACCGCGTTCGCTCCGGACCTGACGGCGAAGGGCGTACAGCTTCACGCCAAAGGGCGCGAGCAAGTCAGCCAACCGGCGTCCAATCGCGCCGAAACCGAGCAGCAACACGGTCTGCCCGGTCAGGAGGCAGGAGCTGTAGCGGCGCTCGGTGTAATGCCAGGAGTGATCGCGCACCTGATCGCCGTGGGACGGGAGCAGTTGCCGGTTTAGGGCCAGGATCATCGCCAGTGCATGCTGCGCGCAGGGATCGGCAAACACACCCGACATGTTGGTGAACGCCGCCCGCCGGGCCTGAAACGCCTCGCGGAACTCGGGGGTGTCGTATCGCGTGTAACCGGCGCTGGTGACTTCCACCCAGCGCAGGCGCTTGTGCTCGAGGCAATCGGCGACGTCCGGTTGCCCAAAGGCAATGTCCGCCTGGCCAATGTCACCATCGCGCTGACCGGCCACGAGCACCGAAGCCGAGGCCGATTTGGCAATGATCAGGCGGTGCTCGCGCGTGCCTTCATGGAGTTCACGAGTGGCCGCTTCGGTAAAGACGCCGTTACACCAGAGGGTGAGTTTCATCTTGTAAGCTGGGTTTAGACCAAGGGTGGACACCAATCCCGCAGGCGGATGGGCGTCAGTTGAAGGTTCATTCCAGGAAAATCGCCGCCTTCCTGTTGGAGGTGGCCTCGCCGAGGCCGCGACGGGACCGACCGGTCCCGCCTCTGTTGTCCGATTTCTTCACGCGACGCCCATCTCCGCGGGGTCGGCGACCCCACCTCCAACAGACGCCCGCTTTGGAACGCGCTTAGGTTGACGGCCATGCTCGAACGCGGGACGGTGCGCCCAACCCGGCGAAACGCCTTGGGTTCAGGTGTCCAGCCAACCCTGGAATCCCGTCTGAATCCGTGTGCATCGGTGTCCATCCGTCGTTGATGGGTTCGTGCCAACGCAGGCTCACTCCGACTCGTTGAACTCGCACAGCGCATGCACCCGCAGTCCCGCTTCGCGCAGGCGCCGCGATCCGCCGAGTTCGGGCAGGTCGATGATCGCGGCGACACCGACGATCTCTCCATGCAGCACCTGGAAGAGTTTCGCGGCCGCGAGCAACGTGCCGCCGGTCGCAATGAGATCGTCGACGATCAGGATGCGATCACCCGGTTTGCAGGCATCCGCGTGCACCTCGACTGACGCCACGCCATACTCGAGCGCATAGTCCGCCGACACGGTCTTGTACGGGAGCTTGCCCTTCTTGCGCACCAGCACGAACGGTTTGTGCAGTTGGTAGGCGAGCGCGCCCCCCACAATGAACCCGCGCGCATCGATGGCGGCAATGAGGTCGACGCCGAGGGTGGTGCAATCGAGGGCAAAGGCTTCGACCATGACCCGAAAGGCGTCGGGATCGTGAAACAGCGTGGTCACGTCGCGGAAGTTCACCCCCACCTTGGGCCAGTCGCGCACGGTTCGGATGCGCGGTTTCAGATAGCCGTTAAGGTCGAATGAATTCATGGGGACGACCATGACGCGGTCGGGCCCGGTGCAGCGCAAGCCCGGAGTGGGGGCGGCCGGGCCGGGCTTGCATGTCGATCCGCTTCCGGATCAGGCTGTGCGTGAAGCCTCAACGTCGATCGGCGTCCGCTTGAAACGAATCCATGGAGCTCGTCTTCACCCTCCTCGTTCTGCTCCTGATCGGCGTATGGGTGGTGCTGCCGATCTGGACGCTGGTCGCGATTTCGAATCTGCGACGCGACCAACGCGAATTGAACCGGCGGCTGGCCGCGCTGGAGGCCGGCGGTGTCCGCCCGGGAAACGTCGTCGTCCCGGTGGTCACCGCTTCACCCACCCCTCCGCCACCGGCGGTTGTTTCAAGCCCGACACCCGCAGTCGCGCCCAGCCCGACCCGACCCGAGCCGGTGGCGCCACCGCCGCTTCCCGCCGGAGCGTCGTCACTCAACGCGAGCACGGCCGCGGCAGCGTCGGCGTCGGTCGCGTCGTCGGTCTCCGCGGCTCAGCCGCCGGACGTAGGGGCAGAGCAGTCGACCCCGGCTGCGCCGTCCGGCCTCGGCGAGGCCAGCTCCAACGGGCCGGCGGGGGTGGCACCGGCCAAGCCGGTGCTTCCCCTTGTGCCGAATGCTCCGGCGAAACCGGTGACCAAACCCGCTCCTCCGCCCGCACCCCGCATCAACTGGGAGGTGTTCATGGGGGTGAAACTCTTCGCCTGGATCGGCGGGTTGGCCCTGTTCCTCGGCGTCGGTTTCTTCGTCAAATATTCCTTCGAGCATGATCTGATTCCGCCGGAGGTCCGGGTCGCCCTCGGTTTCCTGACCGGCGCCGGCCTCGTGGTGGGCGGGGTGCTGCTTTCCAAGAAGCGCTACACGGTCACGTCGCACACCCTCTGCGCCACCGGGGTGGTCAGCCTCTATGCCGTGACGTTTGCGTGTCACGCGGTGTACGAGTTCGAGTTCTTTGACGCCCTGCCGACCTTCGGGCTGATGGCGTTGATCACGGGGGCCGCCTTCCTCCTCGCCATCCGCATGGAGGCCCAGGTGGTGGCCATCCTTGGCCTCCTCGGTGGTTTTCTCACCCCGATCCTACTTTCGACCGGACAGGACAATCCGGTGGGGCTCTTCAGTTACCTGGCCCTGCTCAATGTCGGCCTGATCGCCGTCGCGCTGCACCGGCGCTGGCACTTCCTCCTGCCGCTCGGCGCGGCGGGCACGGTCGTGATGCAGTTGGGTTGGGCCGCGAAGTTTTTCACCCCGGCCAAGGAGCACATCGCCGAAATCGTCGTGTTCGGGTTCAGCGTGCTCTACTTGCTCGCGTTCCTCGCCGGCCGGCGGCTGCGGCAGGCGTCGTCGGCCCCCATGCTGACGGCGGCGACGGTCCCGTTTGTGGCCTTCGTGTTCGCCTGGTCGTTCCTCGGGTACAGTGAAATCACCGCCCAGCCGGGGGCCTTTTTCAGTTTCCTGCTGATGGCGGACGCCTTGATTTTCGCGGCGGCGTGGTTTGATCCCCGGGCCGCCCGCTTGCATGCGCTGGCGGGAGTCGCCGCCTTTGTGGTGCTCGCCGCCTGGACCTCCCGTTTTCTCGGCCCGGACCCGCTTTACCCGGCGCTGGCGGCCTACCTCGGCTTCGCGGCCCTGCACGCGGTGGCGCCTTTGCTGCTGGTGCGACGCCATGGCAGCGAACTGGCCCCAGCGGGATGGCAGCAACTCTGGCCGGCGTTCATGCTGCTGCTGGTGCTGCTCGGCGTCGGCCGTTTGCCCGACGTGCCCACCGTCCTCTGGGTGGCGGTCCTGCTGCTCGACGCCCTCGCCATCGGCGTGGCGGTGGTGTGCGCCTCCGTGCTCGGGGTGATCGCGGTCCTGGTGCTGACCCTGGCCTCGGCGGGTCACTGGCTCCTGCGCATGCCGACCGGAGACACCCACCTCCTCGGATTCCTGCTCGTGGTCGGAGGGTTTGCCCTGCTCTTCGTGGGAGCCGGGATCTGGCTGATGCGACACCTCCAGGCGGGTGACGAGCCCGGCGCCCCGCGCGGTGCCGCCGCCGCGGTCGCCGCCCGCCTGCAGGCGCAGTTGCCGACGTTGGCCGTCCTGCTGCCGTTCCTGCTCCTGATGATGGCGGTGGCGCGCCTGAAACCGGCCGACCCCTCCGCCGTGTTTGGGCTGGGATTGGCGCTGACCGCGCTGGCGTTGGGGGTGACCCAGCTGCTGCGTTTCAGCTGGCTGCCACTGGCGACGCTGGCGGGGGTCACCGGCTTGCTCTTCGCCTGGCACCAGGCCGCCTTTGTCCCCGGCCTCGGTCTAACGGCGGTGGCCTGGTACGTGGGCTTCCATGCCGCGTTCGCCGTCTTCCCGTTTGTCTTTCGCCAGCGGCTCGCCGACCTCGCCGGTCCTTGGATCGCGGCCGCGCTCAGCGGGGTCGCGGTGTTTCCCCTGGTCCTCCGGGCGGTCAAACTGACCTGGCCCAACGAGGTCATGGGTGCGGTGCCCGTCGCCTTTGCAATTCCGGGATTTCTCAGCTTGGCGCTGGTCCTGCGCTGGCTGCCGGTGGGCCGTCCGCGGCGCCTGTCGACCCTGGCCTGGTTCGGAGGGGTGGCGCTGTTCTTTGTCACCCTCGTTTTCCCCATCCAATTCAGCCGTCAATGGATCACCCTCGGCTGGGCGCTCGAGGGGGTGGCGCTGCTGTGGTGGTTCCACCGCGTGCCCCATCCGGGCCTCCGGCTGACGGGACTGGGGTTGCTGGTGGCGGGCTTTGTCCGCCTCGCCCTCAACCCGGACGGCCTGGCGGCATGGACCCGCTCGGGTCCGCCGTTCTTGAACTGGGTGCTCTACACTTACCTGACGGTGGCGCTGTGTCAGTTTGCGGGAGCCCGACTGCTGGCGCCGCCGCGGGATCGGCTCGGACGGTTCTCCCTGCCGGGACTCCTTCAGGCCCTGGGGGTCCTTCTCCTTTTCATCCTCATGAACCTGCAGGTGGCCGACTTCTTCACGGAACCCGGCGAGTACGTGCGTCTGCGGTTCTCGGGGAACTTCGCGCGCGACATGACCACCACCATCTCCTGGTCCGTGTTCGCGCTGGCCCTGCTCGTGGTCGGGCTCGCCTTGAAGCAACGCCCAGCGCGGTGGGCGGCGCTGGCGCTGCTCAGCGTCGCGCTGTTGAAACTGTTCTTCCATGACCTGTCGCAGCTCGGCCAGCTCTACCGCATCGGCGCCTTCATCGCGGTGGCGGTCATCGCGATTCTCGCTTCGTTCATCTATCAACGCTTTCTCCCGGCCGCTGCGCCGGCCGACGATGCTGCGCCCCCTGCCCCTCCTTCCGTCTGAACCGTCACTCCGTGCAAAACGCTCCGGCTGTGTCGTGCGTTCCGAACGTCCCGCCACGCTCCTGTCACTTTCCGGCGTGGTCGGTCTCTGGGTCGTGCTGGCCACCGGAGGGCTGGGGAGCAGCGTGGCGCGCGGAGCGGACTTCACCGTCTGGTCGCATCGTCAGGCGTTGACGCTCGACGCCTCGGGTTGGGTCAAGCTGGCCCTGCCCGACGCGACCCTCGACCGGGCCCGCGCCGACCTGGCCGACTTGCGGGTGCTGGATGCACAGGACCAGGAACTGCCCTACGCGTTGGTGCGCCCCGGCGCCCTGGCGCCGGTTTCCCTCACACCCAAGGCCTTTCAGGCGGAACTCAAGGAAGGCTCCACCGTCTTGACCTTGGAGACTGGAACCGATCAGCCGTTGTTGACGGTCACACTGGCGACATCCGCCCGGGCGTTCGTCAAACCCGTCTCCGTGGCCGTGTCCCAGGACGGCGCTCGCTGGGACGTGCTGGCGGAGGCCGTCCCGGTTTACCGCCAAGGGCCGGATGTGCAGCTCGCGCTCGGCCTGGCGGGTCAAACGGCCAAATGGATCCGGTTGACGATCGATGACCGGCGCAGCCCGCCGGTGGCGTTCACCGGGGCTGCCCTCAGCCTCGGCCACGCTCGCGCCGCGGCCGTATCAGCGGTGCCGGTGCGCGTGCGTGAACGCGTGGAAGTGGGACAGCAGACCGTCCTCACCCTCGACCTCGGCGCGGCCCACCTGCCGCTCACCGGCCTGCGGCTGACCGCGCCCGACCGCGCGTTTCGGCGCTCGGTCCGCCTGTCGTTTCGAGCCTGGCAGGAAGGGGCTGTCGTGGAACGCACCCTCGCCACGGGAGAACTCACCCGCACCCCCCTCGACGAGGCTCTGGCCGGAGAGCGCCTGACCCTGCTCTTGCCGGGCACGCCCAGTCCGAGCCGGGAATTGCTCCTGCACCTTGAAAACGGTGACAGCCCGCCGCTGGGAGCGATCGAGGTCCAGGCGGAGCGGCGACCCGTGTGGTTGATCCTCTCCGGGCCGGCCACCGCCCTCGTTGTCGGCAACCCCCGCGCCGCGGCGCCGCGCTACGACCTGGCCACCTTGTCCTCCTCGTTTGCCGATTTACCGGTGCTCAACCCCGCCCCGGCCGGAACCCCGGGCGTGGAAGCCGGCACCGTGCCCTTTGGTCCCCTCCTCGCCAACCCCCGCCACCAACCGGTCGATCCGCTCGCCTCGGTTCTCGTGGACGGCGCCCCCCTGGAACCCCGCGCCTGGTCGGGAAAAAAATCGGTGGTCATCGAGACTCCGGGACTTCAGCGGCTCGATCTCGACCGGGACGTACTCGCCGGTGCCCGCCGCGACCTCGGCGACCTGCGGCTCGAACGTCAGGGACGCCAGGTTCCGTATGTCATCGAACGCACCTCGCGCGAGTGGGAGCTCCCGCTCACCGCTGAGCTCGACAACGACCCGGAACGTCCGCGGGTCGGACGCTGGCGCATCGCCGTGCCGAAGAACCTGCCGATCACCCGCCTGACCCTCTCGAGCCGGCAACCGCTGTTTCAGCGATTCCTGCAGTTGATGGACACCCCCGCCGATCCCCGCGTCACCTCGCGCAACCGCCTGCTCACGGCCGAGTCCTGGACGCGCACGCCGGAAACGGTTGACCGCCCGTTCACCCTCAGACTCGGCAGCGCGCCCGAGGGAGATATGCTCCTGCTCGAGGTCGACAATGGCGACAATGCCCCGCTCGTGCTCGATCGCGTGACGGCCTGGTACCCCGTCGTGCGCATCCTCTTCCGTGCCCCGGATACCCAGCCCGTGACGCTCCTGTTCGGAGACAAATCCGTGCTGCCGCCGACCTACGATGTCAGCCTGGTCGCGGCGGAGCTGATCAACGCCGATGCGGCCGCCGCCCGTTTTTCCGAGCATCCGGCCGACCTGCCCCCACCGTCCAAAGCCAAGTCCAAACGATCGTCCCGCTACGCCTTCTGGATCGCGCTCGGCGCGGTGGTCATTTCGCTCCTCGCGGTCATCCGGCGCCTCGTACCCAAACCGCCCACACCGGCGCCGTAGAGGTATTCCGGGAGGAGCGAACCACGGCTGGACGCAGCTCCCGCAGTCGCGCAGGCGCGTCAACTTAAGGAGCCGCAGATGTACCCTGTTAACTCGATTTGGGCTGGAATGGAGGGCGTCGCTCCGACGACGCCGGGGGACGGTCCACGCATCACTGCGTATGACCGGCTTGGTATCCGCGACGCGCAACCGGCACCGGTCCCGCCTCCGTTGACTGACTTCTTCACGAGCCGAGCAACCGAAAGAGCGGCTCGTTGATGTAGAAGTTCGTGCGGCCCCGTTTCACCTTTTGGACGATGCCCGCCGCCATCAGTCCCGAAAGGTATTTGGCGGCCGTGATGCGTGACACACCCAAGTCGCGCTCCACGAATTCGATTTTCGTGTAGGGATGACGGAAGAGATCATTGAGAAGCTCCTGGCGGTAGATTTTCGGCAATTCGCTCCGCAGCTTCTGCTGGGTTGCCTGCATCAGGTTCCGGATGCCGTGGACTTGGCTGCATGATGTTTTCGATTGCCGATGAATCTCTCTCCTCTTGCAGGCGGAGGGAAGGGGCTCACGTGATAAGAATTCAGGAATTTCTTATCACGTTAAACGCCATCTGACAAAGATCCGGTGTTTTCTTCCTAGGTACTCCCTTCGCTGACGCAGATGGTGCGTGAGGAATGGCGTGACCGAAATTCACGATGCGAGGAACGAGCCGATGACTCCGGCGAGCAGCGATACGACTAGAATGATGCCGCAGGTCCTTCCCGCGAAATGCCAGTGGCGAGGGACGATGAACGACGCGCCTGCGGAGATGAAGGCAATGGCAATGCTCAGGATCTGCCAGTGATGTGGATCCGAAAAGATGGCGCGACGTCGACCGGGCCGGATGGGCGGCCAATGGATGACTCCGAAATACGAGAGCATCAGAAACAAGCCTACACCCGCGACGATGGCAAAAATCGCGATTCGAGTTCGAAGGGAATGCTGACTTGATTCCTGAGTCATGGTCCGTCCGCTGTGGGCAAACGATTGATAGGGGTCAGACACGGAGGGGTGCGCCAGCTCCCCGGCTTCTCTGTAGGCTGGTTGTTCGTCTATTCTACGTGCTGGGCTACAACGAGTGCTTCCTTTTAAGACGCTTCGCCCTGGTCCGTGGTGCAATCGTCCGTAGCGATTCGCTCAGCTGTCGCTCCGTCTTTGCCAGGAATGAATCCAGCGCCTCCTCGGAATCGATCTCCATTCGTGCGGCTAGGGCAATGAGCCACCACATACACTCACCGAGCTTCAGCTGCAGATCTTCAGCCGGATCCTTTCCAAGAGGCCATCGACCCTGTTGTGCCATCGCTAGCCGACCGACTAACGCCGCGTCGGTCAGGAAGGCCAAGGCATCTTCCTCAATCGTCCATTCACTGCCATGGTGCTTCAGCTCCAATTGATGGTAAATGGCTCGAATTCTCCTCGATTTCGCCACCGCTGCGCTAAAAGGCAGTTTCTTCATTAGGACAACTTCGGCTCACTTAGCGATCGATTCAGGTCAGAAACGTCGGCGCAGCCGACGTTCTCTGCACCGGATCGTTGTTCGGCCCGCATTTTCTCGAACGATGGCGTCTCATGATGACCCATCTTGCCGCATGATCGATCCAGTAGGCAAATACAGTCCCGTCGACCAATGAGTGCTCGATGCTGTGCCCATCACTATCTACTACCTGATCTAGCTCCACCGCCGAAACCGCCTTTCCCCTTGCATCGCTCTGATTCGTTTTGCTGTAACACGCTTCCACTCTGGCGTATTATGCCCTAGCCGAATGAGATATGCATGAAGCTTTTGCCGGTCACGCCTCGAAAGGCGGGTGACTGCCTGCTTCAGTTCGAGTAGGCTCATGGCTGGATTCTCGCGTCGCCCCGAAGTCGAGTCAAACTGGTGAATCGCTCAACGCCCGGGCGCCCCGGCAATCTGCCTTGAGCGCGACTTCTGCCTGAAATTCCGTCCGCAGGATCGGTGTGCCCGCCACGGTCAAGAAACGGGGCCCTTTCTATTCGAACCCTCGGCGTCGGCCGGAGCGCGTTCCGCAGGTTGACAGCCGAAATCAGTCAGACAATCTGATTGCAATGGAAACGACCCTCACCGACTTTCAGCGAAATTTCAGCGCTGCCCGGGCCGCCGCCGACCGGGGTGAAACGATCAAGGTAAAGTCGGCCGGGGCGGTGTACCTATTCGCCAAGGCAAACGACCACCCCTCCCGCCCGTTTGCCGACCTGGAGCATCTATTCGGCGTCGTGCGCCGGCCTCAGCCGGCGGGCAGCCCCCATGAAACCATCCGGAATCGTCTTAAGACGCGTCGTGCTGGTTGACACCGGTCCGCTCGTAGCGGCGATAGACGCAGGCGATCCGCACCATCACTGGGCGAAAGCGACGCTGCCCAAGTTGACCGGGAAACTGCTCACTTGCGAAGCAGTGGCCGCGGAAGCGGCGCACCTGCTCGACAACGACCCCATGTCGATGAACTCCCTCCACGGGTTCCTGCAACGCATGGAAATCGTTCCGGTCCTCCGGGACGAACTCGACGGCGTGTTCGCCCGCCTCAAGCAATTCGCTCCCCGAATGGACTTGGCCGATGGCTGTCTCGTGGCACTCGCGTCCCGCGATGAGGACGCGGTGGTGCTCACGACCGACACGCGGGATTTTTCAACCTACCGCATCCCCTTCGCCTCGCCGGAAGGATTATTCGCGACCTCGTGAGAAGCGAGTAACCCGCAGCCTTCACGAACTCCACATCAACAGATGGATTGTAGAACAGACGAACGAGCACGCGAAACAAACGCGTCTTGTGGCGGCTTCGGATATCCGCAATGCGCCAAGCTTTCCCGCTGCCATCAAAGACTGTGATCTGCTCGTAGAAACCGGAGAGCAAACCAAGCAGCTTCATCTTCGTCTCCGGCCTGAATGTTCGCTGCAATGAAAAGTAGCCGCGTGGACCGGCTTCGAAACAAGGACCGCTGGGATTCATTCTTTGTCCAGACGTCAAAGCTGAACGACGCCGCCTGGTGGCGTTCGGATGGGCGTTTTACTTCTCATGCTTCATCCTGACGAAGCCACCGGTCCACTGGTCCTTTCCGACTTCATAGGCATCGATGATGAAATCCTCGGGATGATCGATGAATCCCCGGAGCTTTCGGGTTCTTTCTTCGGCGCGCTCCGCTGCATCCTGACTCTCGTAGATGCCGATGAGTTTCGACTCGTCCTCTTCGCCAGCGGACTTGTAGGTGTGCCAAAGGACGAAGACGGTCTTCATGATGGTCTGGCCATCGATCACGGGTCAGCCACTCCGCCTTGGCGACTCGAAACGGGCCCTGTCGAGCCGTTGTGCTGTAACGATTGGATTCTTCTCATCGAGTAAATTGCGATCCATGCTGGGATGTGGCGCTGCCAACGCGACCACCCAGGTGCCGCTTTCCCCTCCGTCCGAGTTCACCGGACAGAGCCTTGGAGCCCTTCGTAAAATCTGATCATGCCTCCCGCATCATAGTATTCGCCTATGTAGTACGAAGGCGCACCGTGCGCAAGCCCTATACGGTAGAACCCGACCCCCTTGCTAGTCCCTTTTTGGCAGGGAGCCTGCAGGCGCTGCGCCGCCCACAGGATATCCCTGATGGAAATCGATTTGCCGTCCACCGCACGGACGATTTCTGGTTTCCTGAAACGTCCACCGCGCATCCACGGATGGAGGGAAATGGTCGGCGCTGGAAACGGGGGATGCGACAGCAGGTCGGGAGCGATGGAACGAAGATGCTCGTCGAATGATTCCCGATCCGAAAACGGCTTGTCCGTCCACGCGAACGTGGGATGGCGAGCAAAACGCAGCGGAAGCTCGGGCCGGTACTTCGCCAGAAATTCGCGTGCTATCTCATCCACGCGCAGTGGCTCAGCCTCGTGAAGAAAGATGGCCGTCGGCGTTTTGTAGTATCCCCAGGAGCGCCGCGAGGTTCCGTACATCCAGCGGTTCAATTCCTCGATCCAATAGTCGTACGACACCTCCATGTCATCGAAGGCCATGACGCGGCATGGACTTTGAGCTAGCCCATTCCGAAACACCGCGCCAATGCGCAGGACTGATAAATCGTCCGGTTGTTTGTACTTGGGTCTAGGGGGAGGCGACGGGAGTGGGTCACTGAGCGGTCGAAGCAGCGCGAGTTTTATCTGTCGCTTTTGCTCCCTGGAAAATATCTGCTGCCGCGGATGTTGCTCTAGGAAGCGCTCGACGATGATTCGCTCGTGACGAGTGGGCGCCCGTTCTTCGGCGATCAGCTGCGCTGCCAGGCGTTGGGCGGACGGTCCGAGGCGGCGAAATCCAAAGCGTCTCTCCAATTCATCTTCGATTGAAGTGAATTGAGCGTAGGAAAGGAAGAGGGTGGCGGTGGACTCAAGCTCGTGTTCCACGAAGGCGCACTGGGCTTCGCGTGCGTGGTCTTGAACATAGGGCGAATCGATGAAAGGTAGACTGGACTTAACAACGTAACCCAGCTGCTGGCGGTCGAGGTCATGGTCTAGGTGCTTAAGGGTCTCTTCGTAACGGGCTTGGAGGAATTCCTTTCGTTGCTCCAGACTGAGCTGAGCTGGACAAAGTTTTTCGTCCGGCTCGAGGCGGATCGGATCAGGCTCGGTTCCGCGCGTTCTGCCCGCTGGCGAGAACGCGCGAGTTTCTGTATCAGGCGGCTCCTCTTCCCCGGCTCTCGTCGGGGGGGCAAAGGCGGATAGCATTTGATCCAATGCGCTGTAGTTCGCCTCCCCAATCTTGTCGATGTTGTCCACGTTCGAGACGAACTCCTTCACGTGGTAGTATTCGTCCATATCCAGGATACGGCCGCGTTTCAATACCTGCTGCGTCACTTTTCGCCCGGTCGGGCCGAGGCGGCTTACGCCGAACTTGACGATGAGCTGTTTGTGGATGTCTCCCCAATCCGTTTCCAAAACGGCGCCCTTGAATAGGCCCTCCAGCATTTCGACGTCCCATCGGCGGAGCTCTGTCAGGTTATATCCGGCCAGGTCGAATCTCCGCTCGAACTGCCGGCGGATCGTGTCGATCACTTTCTCCATTTCCTCCTGGTAGGAATTTTCCGACATCAAGACCATCTTCGCCCGGATAAACTCAACGGCGATTTCGAGATTCATGGTCTTGAGTAGAATGGGCCAAGGTTGTCCGCAGGGTAAACGAAAACACTATCCGAATTTGGTCATGGGCTTGGAGCTATCATAACTCGTTATTGAAATCGAAGCCGGCCGGCCGATCGCTCGGGGAATCTTGGCCAATTCCCAGGGCGGCGGCCTAAGCGGATGATTTCGAATGAAATGCACAGCTTTGATCATCACTCTTACCATCAACCACAAACATTAGGGGCTGGCTCCGTGGATCGATTCTCCCTACGAGCCACGCGCCGGTCGATCAACCCGAGTCTGCTTCCACACCTTTCCCCAGTTGGTTGGGAGCACATCAACCTTACGGGTGATTACATTTGGCCCCAAACCAGACGCATTGCACCAAGAAAATTCCGACCGCTGTGTCCGACGTCTCAAGCATAGCGACATTTTGCTTCTTCGGAGCACACGGAAGAATGGGCGTACGGCAGGTTCGCCGCCGCCTTTCCGCACTACTTCAATGCCATGGCTCCAAGGGGGAATCCGAAAGCCCACCCAAGCGCCTTTTTAAACCGTAACAATTCGATTACTTAAAACCACTAACGTGCTTTAAATTCCGTTTCGTGTGGTTACCCCATACCGGCCCGGCCGGCTCGACGTGCCTTAGCCTTGCCCTTGGCAGGCCGGCCAGCAACTTGGGCAACACGCGCCCCCATGAGCACGATCCGGCTCAAAGTCTTCATCAGTTCCGTGCAGAAAGAGCTGCGTGAGGAACGCGCGGCCTTGGGCGGATTGCTGGCGACGGATCCCTTTCTGGCTGGCACGACGGTGCCGCGAATTTTCGAAGAATACCCCGCACCGCTCCGGCCGAACAAGCAGGCTTACCTGACGCTGTTGCGCACTTGCAGCGTTTACCTGCTGGTGATCGGCAAGGAATACGGCGCGGTACTGGCCGAAGGGCTTTCCGCCACGCATCAGGAATACCGTCTCGCGCAGGAATTACGGCTGCCGACGCTGGTCTGCCTGAAGGGCGATAACACCTTCGTGCGGGAAGACAAGGTACAGGCCCTGCTCGATGAGATCAAAGGCCACGGTTACACCTACAGCCGGTTTCAGTCGGTGAAGGAATTGCAGGACGCCGCTCGCGACCGGCTGATTGAGCATATCTGTCAGGAGTATGATACGCAGCCGACCAAACAGGAAAACCAAGCCGCCACCGATACCCTTCAGGCGGCTTCAGCTTTCGAGCGGCAGCCAAACGCCATGCTGAGCTTGGCCGATCTCGACGAAAAACTCATGCGGGAACTGGTGGCCGCTGCGGAAGACAAGCCGGCGGACAAGCTGACCGACGAGGGGGTGCGGGAGGGACTGCTTTCGCGAAGCTACCTGTGGTTTGATGCCAAGGAACAGGTTTACCGGCCCACCGTCGCGGCGGTCTTGCTCCTTGCCCGGTCGCCGGCGAAGGCCGTGGCCCACGCGCGGGTGCAGCTCGACGCTTACGTCGGTGACCGGCGAAGCCCCGATCCCTTGGATAGTGTGGTGATTGATGCCCCTTTACCGCAAGCGATCGAGCAAGCCGTGGCCTTTGTCCGGCGCAACACCTCGCAACCCCTCAAGGTGGAAGGCCTGCGCCGGGCGCGGACGGAGGCTTATCCCCAGGAAGCGCTCCGCGAGGCGATGGCCAATGCGGTGGCGCATCGCGATTACACCCACGACGGCGCCAAGATTACTGTGGAAGTGTTTGGTGACCGGGTGGTGATCGCGAGTCCCGGGCGCCCCCCAGGCAATCAATCCATCGCGCAGATTAGCCAAGGCGAAGCGCGCTCCCGGGTCCGTAATCCTCTTATCGTGCAGGGACTGAACTGGCTCGGGTTCATGGAAGAGCGGGGCAGCGGCATCCGCCGGATGCAGCACGCCTTGGCCGGGCAGGGCGGGCGGCCGCCCGTCTTCGAACTGAATGGCGACGAATTTACGGTAACGCTCTTCGCCCTGCCGGCAGTAGCGGAGCCGGCGGAAGCCAAACAGCCTAAGGTTTTCCCGGGTAGCGGGACTCAGGAGCAGATCGTCCGATTGATCGGACCCAAAGGCTGGGTCACTTCCAGCATGGTGACGCAGAAGCTCGGCATTGCGAAGGACACCGCCTGGCGCCACCTTAATGATATGATCACCAGCGGTTGGCTGAAGAAAGAGGGGATAGGGCGAGGCACGCGCTATGCCGCAACCCTCGCCCTGCGGAAGTATCTACCGTCCGATTCTTGACCGATTTTCGGACGATAATCGGACGATAACCGCCGGCTATGGTGGGCGCTCCTGTAGTGCCACGGTTCGGCCGCGAAGATGACTGGAGCCTTGTTTTGAGGCGAAGAATACTCAAACCCGCGCGTATCGATACCGTCCCTTGATCTGGCTTGCCAGATACTGCCCGTGCGAGGCCGCGCCGTTCGTCGAAGACGTTCTCGGTATCGGCCCGCTCCCGATACAGCTGCTGGATCGCGCGCCCATCGTACTCAAGCGGCAGGTTCGTCACGTAGACTGCGAACTCGTGTTTATTGTGATCCCAGAACTCTCCACTCTTTGATGACGGCACGAGCCCTTGGAGCTTGCGTTCAAATACACATCGGCGCGCCTGCTTCCAGCCGGTCAATTGGATCTGCCCTTCGGCAACCTGCGATGATCCAAGAAACGAGGGCCCCTGCCATTCGTCGTCCCGCACCGCGTGCAGGGCGTTTCGCACACCATTGGTCAGCTTCAATTTGAACAGAAACTTCGGCCTTCCAGGAGTTTGCTCGTGCCACGCCATCACTGCATCGTGACCGAGTCCCATGTCCCCACGGTTGAGCCACACTTGCCGATCACCGAGCCAGCGCTGAGCATCTTCCATCGTCTCCTTCCACTGCGTGGCGGTCACCGTGTCACCTGACCGGAAGCGATAGGCCGGACACAATCTCGTGCGTGCCACCACGCCCAACAGTGGATGAAAACTGCGTCGACCAGGTTTGCCTGGATTGTAGCCGACCTCAGCGCCTTCTTGGTGACCATACTTGGGTTGGACCGTGGAGTCCCAATCCATGATTATCTGGTCGGGCAATGCACCCCACATCGGTTTGACATTACGCGCGATCCACTCGGCTCCGAGTTGAGGGTCAATCGATTTGAAGAATCGGCGCACAGTATCATCACTGACCACTGCCTCCATGCCGAACAACTCGGGAATCGTCGGATCTTCTCGGAGTCGTTCCACGCGCGAGAAACGGCGACCATCCGTCAAAGCCGTCAGCATGAACGATTGGATCACATCGTACACCGGCGCCGCGTTCGGACTGCTGCGTTCGATCGGACATGATGCCGCAAGTCCCTCGGCGATGCCTATATGTTTGGTATATGCTGCCCACGGCACCAGCCCACCGTACGGTGTCAGAGCGTCCTCCGTCACCGAAGGTCGCACCCGACCCCCGGCGGTCGGAAACGTGAACTCCGCTTCACCTGCCAGCTGAATGCCCTCCGCCTTGTTTAGTTCGTCCATGGCTCAGATTTGCCGCATCTTCCGTGACAATCTTCCAATCTCAACTGAGGAATCTAGGTTCATACAGTGAGTTGGACGCCCTTGTGCCCGGGTTGAGCCCGGCCGCTTCGCCACCACCGATGCGCACATTCACAGCCACAAGCGCAGCGGTATCGAGCGTGG
>JAEUGZ010000459.1 GCA_016794725.1 Opitutaceae bacterium
TTGTCAGCGCCTACAGTCGTGGTGGCAACTCGTATGTCCTGGCGTAAGGACCGGAGGGGTCGACGTCCCCGACTGATGCCGAGCTGGCCCTCGCAGGTGTGCCTGGAGGTAAACACCCAACCGGCCCGACGACGTCACGCCGCGCTGGATGCAAAATCACCCGGCGCCGGTGCGCGGGGCGCGTGCCCGCGGCGTCGTCGGAGCGACGCCCTCCAGGGATCAACCCTGCGGGTGGCCCAGGAGAAGCGACCTGTGGTCGCTTGGGGGTTCCATCCCCCAACAGAGCCGACCGGAGGTCACACCCCTGGAGGGCGCCGCTCCGTCGGCGCCGGTTGCGCGTCGAACTTCCAATCCGTCCGACGTTGTCACACCGCGTTGAATGCAAAATCACCCGGCGTCGGTGCGCGGGGCGCGTCCCCGCGGCGTCGTCGGAGCGACGCCCTCCCAGGATCAACCCTGCGGGTGGCCAAAGGGGCAGCGACCTGCGGTCGCTGGGGGTGCCATCCCCCAAAAGAGCCGACCGGAGGTCACACCCCTGGAGGGCGCCGCTCCGTCGGCGCCGGTTGCGCGTCGAACTTCCAATCCGTCCAACGTTGTCACACCGCGTTGAATGCAAAATTACCCGGTGCCGGTGCGCGGGGCGCGTCCCCGCGGCGTCGTCGGAGCGACGCCCTCCAAGGATCAACCCTGCGGGTGGCCAAAGGGGCAGCGACCTGCGGTCGCTGGGGGTGCCATCCCCCAAAAGAGCCGACCGGAGGTCACACCCCTGGAGGGCGTCGCTCCGTCGGCGCCGGTTGCGCGTCGAACTTCCAATCCGCCCAAAGTTGTCACGGCGCGTTGAATCCGAATCACCCTGCGTCACTGCGCTGGGTTCCTCCTGTTGCGCCACCCAAGTCACGGCCTGGCAGCGGGACGAGGCATGCGACAAGAAATTGGCGTGACGCCGCGCTGGCGTCTGTGCATGGGTTAAATTGATACCGGTTCGAGGCCCGCCCGCCGCCGGCCATTCTCGTCGATGATCGCCATGAATTCTGCATTCCTTTCCTACCCCGGCTGCTTGGTGTGAGGTCTGCTGCGTGCCCGTCGCATGAGTCCACCTGATTCCGACAACGCTCGCTGGTTCGCCGAAGAGGTGTTGCCGCATGATCGTGCCCTGCGGGGATACCTCAGGGGTTCGTTTCCGGCGGTGCGTGACGTGGAGGACGTGGTGCAGGAATCCTACCTGCGCATCTGGCGCACGCGCGCGGCCCAGCCGATCCGGTCGGCACGGGGATTTCTTTTCCGCATCGCCCGCAACCTGGCCCTCGACACCGTCCGCCATGCGCAGGCTTCGCCCATCGACGCGTTGGGTAGTTTGGACGGCTTGTCCGTCGTAGAAGAGAGACTCACTGCCGCTGATTCGCTGACCCGCGAAGACCGGAGCCGATTGGTCGGCCAGGCCCTCGCGAGTTTGCCGACGCGATGTCGGGAAGTGGTCTTCCTTCACAAAATCAAAGGTCTTTCGCAAAAAGATGTCGCTGAGCAACTCGGACTTTCGGAAAAAACCGTCGCGAACCATGTCGGGCTCGGTGTGAAACGGTGTGAGCAGTTTTTCCGCGATCGCGGGATCGAATCCTTCTGACCATGGACCGCAGTTCTTCTTCGCCTTCGTCTCGCAACCCGGATGCTTCACCGCGGGTTGACCCGTTGGACTGGGCGCGAGTGTCTGATGTGGCGGACCTCGTGGAGCGCGAGATGAAGGCCTGCGTGCGTCGCCGACGCGTGCGGCGACTGAGTCTGGCCGGCGGCACGATGCTGGCGCTGGTGGCCCTGCTGTGGGTCTGGCAGGGGAACGCTGTTGCTCCAAGCGAACCGCTGGAGACCGGGCGCGCGCTGGTGTCGTCACCCGAGCGTCAGACCCTTCCGGATGGGTCCGTCATTGAATTCAAATCGGGCGCATCCGTGACGATCGACTTTTCCCCGGCGCTGCGTCGCGTGGTGCTCGATCGGGGCGAGGCCCATTTTCAAGTCGCCAAAAATCCGGTGCGTCCGTTTGTCGTCGTTGCCCGTGGGGTAGAAGTCAGAGCCGTGGGCACGGCCTTTTCGGTTGGACTTGAGCCGACGCGGGTGGAAGTCCTGGTCACCGAGGGCCAGGTCGCGGTCGATGCCGCCCCGTCCGTCGCCGCTGCCATCGTATCCGCGCCTGCCCCCGAGAGCGAAACCCCTCCGCCGGCGGTCGCTTCGTCGCCCAGTGTCATGGTGAAGGCGGGCGAGCGTGTGACGGTTGATACCTCCACGACCCAGAAGGTCCTGCCGGCGGCGCAAACCATTGCGGCGGAGGAGATGAATGACCGCCTCGCCTGGCGCGTGCCGTGGCTGGAGATGAATGCAACTCCCTTGTCGGAAATTATTCAGGCCTTTAATTTGCATAGCGGATCCCGGCTTTCCTATGCCGATCCCCGGCTGGGCCGGCTGACCTTGAGCGGCACCCTGCGCGCCGATAATGTAACCGTGTTGCTCCAAATTCTTGATACGTCCTACGGGGTGGTCGCCGAACGGGGCGCCGACGGTGCGATCGTGCTGGTGTCAACCCGGTAGGGCCGGGTGCGCAGCGATCGCTGATCCCGCTCGATCGAGAAAAATCCAAAGTTCACTTGGGTAGTCGGACGACGTGGCGCGTCTCCCTTCCATATGGAACTGACTACCCGGGACCGCACCCGAGCTTCCTTGACCGCCGCTGGCGCCTGTCGCTGGCTTTTTGCAATCCTGTTGACCGTCTCCAGCGCCTGGGCTGCCGAGGCGGGCAAGAAGTCCTTCGATCTTGCCGCTGATCAGGCGGAAAAGTCGCTGCGCCAGTTTTCATCCCAGTCCGGACGCGAAGTGGTCTTCACCCCGGAGATTGCGGCCGGCGTGCGCACGAATGCCGTCCGTGGCGACTTCTCGCCGTCCGAGGCCATGGACCGCCTTCTGGATGGCACCGCGGTTCGGGCGAAGCAGGATCCGTCCAGTGGAGCGTTTGTCGTCATGCGGATTTCCGACCCAAACGGCCTTCGGGCGGCGCAGGCAAGTCCACAAAGCGACCGCCCGGGACCGCTGGCCCTTGATTCGACCACGACGAAGCTGGCCGCCGTCGAAGTCACGGGTACGCGCATGGATGGCTTGATCAACAAGGGTCTGCTGCCGACCGATATCGACGCGCCCCTGGCCTACAACGTCATCACCCGCCAGGACATTGAGCGCATGGGCTCAAGCAACATCGAGGAGGTTTTTCGCAATGTCCCCGAGATTTCCACCTATGGCACCCCCAACCAGGAGGCGTCGGTGGTGCAGATTGTCGGCTCGGGCAGCCTGTCTTCGAATCTGCGCATGCGCGGATTCGACTCCCTGCAGACGACGGTGCTGATCAACGGACGCCGCATCGCCCGCGCCTCGTTTCCCAACCTCGTCGGCAACGCCTCGGGCGATCTGACCCGCATCCCGGTCAGCGCCATCGAGCGTATCGAAATTCTTCCCACCTCGGGTTCCGCCATGTACGGCGGCGGCGCCATTGGCGGCGTCATCAATGTCATTCTGCGCAAGGATTACCAGGGACGCGAACTGTCGCTTTCCTACGGCACCAGCACGCGCGGCGGCTCAAATGAGTGGAGCGCCAGCTACATGCACGGGTTCTCCATGTTTGATGGCAAGACCACCGGAACCGTCACGGTCAGCTATCGCAACCGCGGCCCGCTCTCCTTCGCCCAGCGCACCGCGCTGCTCGATCGTGCCCTCGTTCGCATGACAACCGAAACTGCCATCGGCACGTTCACCCAGATGCCGGGCATGATCCGTATGAGCCTCGCCACCGGCGACCTGGGCATTCCCGGTGCCACCGGCGTGCGCTATGCGGCGATTCCGGCCGGCTTGACCGCCGCACAGGCCAACGCCCTGACGCCAGCGTCCTTCACCGCCACGGCCGGCAAATTCACGCCGAGCTACGAGCGCTACGAGGACAACTTCATCTACACGCCATCGACCATGCTCAGCCTGGGCGCCACCGCCGAACACAAGCTGTTTGGCGACCGCGTGACCCTTTACCTCGAAGGCTCGGCCACCCGCAACACCCAGGACATTCACAATCCCAAATTCTTCGGCACGGGCACGAGCTACACGATGTCGGCGACGCATCCCTACAATCCCTTCCGGACCGGCGTGACGCCTGGATTCGTGGGGCGCGCCGTGATCGTCAATGTGCTGCCCACCGATCTGCGCGACAGCCAGACCGACATGGTGCGAGACTCTTATCGCGTGGTGGCCGGACTCAAGGGCAAGTTCAGCGAGAAGTGGGAGTGGACCCTTGATGGCACCTCGGAGGTAACCATCATCGAAGGCGATTCCCAGATTGGTGCCGACAATATCATTCTGGCCTCCGTCTATGGCACGACCACCAATGCCGCGACCTTTCCGCAGCGCTGGGCCTTGTACAATCTGCTTTCCGACCACGACGTGTACCCCGTCGACAACAGCGTGAACGAGGATTACTTCAATGCCGTCGGTCGGCAGCGCTACTGGCAGTATGCCTCGAACCTGATTGCACGCACCACGGGTGACCTCTACGATTGGCGCGCCGGCACGATCAAGGCCTCCCTCGGAGCCGAGGCCTACTGGTGGCAGTACGAGGGCAAACGTCCCTACGAAATCGCCCCGGCCCTGATCCAGATCATGGGCGGTCGTGACAACCTCTCGCGCGACATTCTCTTCTCCAAGCAAGGCCGGCGCACCGACGCCGTCTTCGGCGAAATGATCGTGCCGCTGCTCAGCCGCAAGTGGAGCCCGCTGCCCGTGCAGGCGCTCGACCTCAACCTGAGTGGTCGTCACGAGAGCGCCAACGATTCGAAGTCCGCCTTCACTTCCGCCGCCGCCATCAAGCTGACGGTGAACCGGGACGTGTCATTCCGCGCCGCCTACACGGAAGGGTTCTTCCCGCCCGAGCAGAGCAGCCTGTTTCTTTCGGACTACACGTTTGCCACGACCATCTCCAACACCTTCACGTTTGTTGATCCGCGGCGGGGAAACCTCTCGGTGACGGCCCCCCTGACGAATACGGCCGGACCCAACCCGGACCTAAAGCCAGAGACCTCCACGTCGGAAAGCTATGGCGTGATCTTCACTCCGCGATTTGCGCCCGGGCTGCGGTTGACGGTCGACTACTGGAACACGAAGAAGGTGGACGCCATCCGCACGCCGACTCTTGCGCAGCTGCTCGAGAACGAGGCCTTTTTTCCTGAGCGCATCTTCCGTGGCCCCAAACTGGCGGGTGACCCGGCAAACTACGCCGGTCCCGTCACGGGAGCGGACACGCGGGCCATCAACATCTCGTCGATTGAGACCGACGGATTCGACACCCGTCTGGTTTACACCATCCGGACCAAGTCGATCGGAGAGTTCTCGCTGCGGGGAAATGCCACTTTCACGAACAAGTTCCTCACGGCCATTACTCCGGTCGTTCCCGCTGTGAACACGGTGGAGACCACCGAGGGCGGACTGAAGTGGCGCGGAGGCGCATCGATCTTCTGGAACAGCGATGTGTGGACCGCCGGCATCTCCGCGCGGTACACTCACTCCTACAAGACCGGGACCACGGTGGCTTCGAGCCAGTTCCCGACCGGCACGGGCGTGGACGGCGACCGGATCGGCAGCGACCTGGTCTGGGACCTCCAGTTGGCTTACAAGATTCCCTACAGCAACGCCGAGCGCGGCTGGCGCAGCTGGTTCACCGGCACGCAGTGGACGCTCAATGTGCAGAATCTCTTTGATCGTCTGCCCCCGTGGAATTCGTCGGGCCTCTACAGCCGTTATTCCGACCCCCGCATGCGCTACGTGTCGGTTGCGGTCCGCAAGAACCTCTGAGCGCTCGCGCCATGATGTGCCCACGCCTTGCCCTCGCGTTCGCCGCCGGAATGGTAGGGGCCGCGGTCTCGCTGACCGCAGCCGGTGCCGTTGCGCGCCTGGAGATGGATACAGAGGCGCTCACCATGACGGGCTCGCTCTCGGGCCGGGTCATACCCCGCAGCGGGCACACGGTGGAGTTTTCGCCGCAGCGGCCGGCTGACATCACGCGTGAGCCGGCCTACCTTGGTACACCGTGGTACGGCCGGATTGTGGTTGGAAATGGACCGCGCGCCGGCACCTGGGTGGTGGTGGACCGCGCGCCCGACGACCGTCGGGCTGACAACCGGATCTACATCGATCACAACCAGAATGGCGACCTCAGCGATGATGGGGACGGCGTGTGGCAGAACGTCGGCAAGAACCTGAAGGGAGCGCGCGTCGGTCCGCACTTCGCGACCGTGCGCGGCTCCTGGGGTGAGGGTGGCAAAGAGACGTCGACCGCCGAGTACGGATTGATGCTGCTTTTCGGAGCGGACAAGGCGGGCGGCACGGACGGGCTCTTCACCCGCACCGCGGCCGTTCGTACGGGCAGCGTGGCGATCGAGGGACGATCCGTCCGGGTCGCGCTGGTGGAGTCCGGCGCCCAAGGCGATTTCTCGATCGCGGGGGCCTCGGACTTTTCGGCACCCTTCACCCAGCGAGGAGTGCGC
>JAEUGZ010000461.1 GCA_016794725.1 Opitutaceae bacterium
TCCGCAATCGAGCGAACGACGTCATCGGCGCCGTCAAAGCCGAACACCTTCACTGTGCTCGCCTTGCCGGCCGCCAGCAGCGCCTGATACGCACCCATCGCCATGGCGTCGTTTCCACAGAACACCGCATTGATGCTGGGATGGGCCTGGAGGAGCGACTCCAGAACCTCCAACGCCTTGCTGCGGTCAAAATCAGCGCTCTGCTGAGCCACCATCTTCAGTCCCGGATACCGGTCCACCACGCTGTGGAACCCTTTCGAGCGGTTCCAGGTGTTCGTATCCGCAATCAAGCCAAGCAACTCCACGTAGGTGCCCGACTCGCCCACCTGTTCAACGAAGTACTGCCCGAGCGCGACGCAGCCGGAATAGTTGTCCGAGAGGATCTGCGAGACTGCGGCGTCGTTGGCCGTAATTTCACGATCCATACAGAATACGGACACGCCCGCCGCCTTGGCTCGACGCACGTTGGCGATCGACCCTCCGGCGTCCGTGCAGTTGAAGAGGACCGCTCTGTAACCGGCCGCAATCACGTTGTCAAAGTGCTGCGACTCCTTGGCCGGATCGTTCTGCGAGTCAAACAGGGTCACCTCATAGCCAAGCTCTTTCGCCCGATCTCGGGCCGCTTCCGCGAGCACCACAAACCAGGGATTGTTCAGAGTCGATACCACCACAGCCACGCGCCGCCCGGTCGCGGACGGCGCGCCGGCCTCAGCCGACGGCGCAGGCGACGAGGTCGGTTTGCAACCAACCAGGGCGAACACGGCAAAGCAGGCAGCGAATACGGTGTAGCGAAAGTGGGAAGTCATGGGGGAACCGGCGGGAGGGCGCGCGGAGAAAGCGGACGGGGGAACCTGTTCAGACGAGGGGCTGCTAACGGGGACTACAACTATCAGATGTGTTTAGCATCAGTCTCCCTGATTTCACAGATCATATCACACTATCCTAAGGTCACCCTTCCCGTTCAGTCCCATACCTCGGCTTGGCTCAGTGCTGGGTCTGAAGGGTGCCGATTTCAGTCGGCACCCCACAATCCGACCCCCTCGCGCACTCACTCCAGCCGGAGCGGCGTCAAAACCGAATGTTTCTCAAGCCACCGCAGGCACAGACAGGGATGCCGGACCGGCCAGCCGCGCAAGCACCGTGCACTCCCACACTGTGGCCAAAGAGAAAAAAGGTTCCAAGCCATCACCGACTCCCTCAGCCTGCCCGCACCCACCGCCCTTTCTCCCCCTATGAGCATGCCCCTGCCCTCCACTCAACCCGCCGAACGCATCCTGCTTGGTCCCGGCCCCAGCCCCGTTCCGCAGCGCGTGCTGCGTGCGTTGGGCGCGCCCACTCTGGGACATCTTGATCCCCAATACCTTGGTTTCATGGACGAGGCCTGCGCGATGCTGCGGGAGGTGTTCCGGACCCGGAATGCCCTGACCTTTCCCGTCAGCGGCACAGGCATGGCCGGCATGGAGTGCTGCGCGGTCAACCTCGTGGAACCTGGCGATGAAGTCATTGTGGGGGTGAACGGCGTCTTCGGTACGCGGATGAAGGATGTCATGGAACGCTGCGGCGCCACGGTCCATGCCCTCGAAACCACCTGGGGGGACACCTTCACACTGGCTCAACTCCAGGCCGCGCTCGACGCCCACCCCAAGACCAAGCTGGTCGGCATTGTTCATGCGGAAACCAGCACCGGCGCCCACCAGCCCCTCGACGGCTTTGCGGACCTGGTGCATGCCCGGGGAGCTTTGCTGCTGGTCGACGCCGTGACGAGTCTCGGTGGGCACGAGCTACGGGTGGATGACTGGGGAATCGACGCGATCTACAGCGGCACCCAGAAGTGCCTGAGCTGTCCGCCCGGCCTCTCGCCGGTCAGTTTCGGCGAGCGGTCCCTGGCCCGCATGGACGCCCGCAAGTCCAAGGTGCAATCCTGGTACCTCGATGTGTCCATGCTTCGGAAGTACTACACCGGGGGTGGTGGCGGCGGCCGGGTCTATCACCACACCGCCCCGATCAACATGACCTACGCCCTGCGCGAGGCGCTGATCATGGTGCTGGAGGAGGGGATCGATCAGCGCGTCGCCCGCCACGCCGCCATGCACCAACGCCTTCGTGCCGGTCTGGAACAGATGGGCCTTTCCTACATCCCCTCCCGCTCCCTTCACTCCCTCAATTGCATCCGGATACCCGAGGGTGTCGATGACGCCGGCGTGCGCAAGGCCCTACTCGCCGACTATGGCATTGAAATCGGCGGCGGACTCGGCCCGATGGCGGGCAAGGCCTGGCGTATCGGCCTGATGGGATACGGCGCCTCGATCCGAAATGTCGATCTGGTGCTGGCCGCGCTCCGCGAGATCCTGCATCGCTAGGTCATGCCGGCCGACGCCCTCCGCCGCCTGTCTGCGATTCTCCCCGCGGACCGGCTGCTCTGGCAGCCCGCCCACCTCGCCGCTTACCAAAGCGACGCCCTGACCGCCTTCCAATCACCACCGCTCGCGGTGGCGATCCCCGAGACCGCGGACGAGGTCATCGCGCTCGTCCGCGCCTGTCACGCCGGTCGGCTGCCCTTTGTCGCCCGCGGCAGCGGCACCAGCCTGTCCGGCGGTTCACTCCCGGTTAAGGGCGGCATCGTCATCGCACTCAACCGACTCAACCGCATCCTCCGACTCGATCCGGCCGAACGCATTGCGGTGGTCGAACCCGGCGTGATCAACCTCGCCGTCACCGCGGCCGCCGCCCCCCACGGTCTGCACTACGCTCCCGACCCGTCCAGCCAGTCGATCTGCACCATCGGCGGCAATGTCGCCTTCAACTCCGGCGGTGCCCACTGCCTGAAGTATGGCATGACGTCCAATCACGTGCTCGGCCTCCGGGCCGTGCTCGCGACCGGCGAGGTGGTGGAATTTGGCGGCGGCCGCCGTGAGCAGATTGGACCCGACTGGTGCGGGCTGTTCACGGGACACGAGGGCCTCTTCGGCATCGCCCTCGAAATCACCCTCCAACTTCTACCCAGGGCGGAGTGCTTTCACACCGTTCTGGCTGGCTACCGCACCTTGGAGCAGGCCGGCGACGCCGTCTCCGCCATCGTCGCCAGCGGGCTGCTCCCCGGCGCCATTGAGATCATGGACGCACTCGCACTCGAGGCAGCAAAGGCGGCGGTTCACGCTGACTATCCTCCCCATTGCGAGGCGGTCTTGATCGTCGAACTGGAGGGGCCTCGCGAGGCGGTGGCCGCCGACCGGCTCCGACTCGATGCCCTGCTCGCCGCCAGCCAGCCAGTTGAGGCCCGCCCGGCCCGCAACCCGGCCGAGCGCCTGGCCATCTGGAAGGGACGAAAGAGCGCGTTCAGCGCGGTCGGCCGGCTTTCTCCCGACTTCATTGTCCAGGACGGAGTGGTGCCGCGCCGCCGCCTCGGCGAGGCCCTGCGGCGCATCGGCAAATTTTCCCGGGAGGCGGGATTGCGCTGCGCCAATGTGTTCCATGCCGGCGACGGAAATCTGCATCCACTGATCCTTTACAACGGCCGCAACCCCGGGGAACTCGGGCGGGCCGAGGCCCTGGCCGGGCGGATCCTCAGACTTTGCGTGGACATGGGTGGATCCATCACCGGCGAGCACGGGATTGGCGTGGAGAAGCGCGATTACCTGCCGGCCATGTTCTCGTCCGACGAAATCGACTGCCTTCGACGAATTCGTGCGGCCTTCGATCCGCTCGGCATCGCCAATCCGGGCAAGATGTTCCCCGGCGGCGAAGCCCCCGCACTCCACGCCCACGGCCCGCATCCGCTCGAAAGGGCCGGGGTAATCTCCCGCGAATGAAAACCGTGGTCACACCGACTTCAACCGCCGAGCTGATCGAAGCCGTGCGCTCCGCCCCGCGCGTCCTTGCCTTCGGAGCGGGGACAAAACCACGCCTTTCCCAGGTAGATGACAATGTCCTCGGCATTTCCACGGTGGGGCTCTCCTCCCTTCTTGAATACGAACCCGACGAGTACACCTTCACCGCCCTCGCCGGCACGCCGCTGCGCGACTTGACGGCAGTCCTCGCGGAAAAGCGGCAGTACCTTCCCTTCGATCCTCCGCTCGCGGCGGCCGGTGCGACGCTCGGGGGAACCGTTGCCGCCGGACTGAGCGGGCCGGGACGACTTCGCTACGGTGGAGTACGCGACTTCATCCTTGGGATCCGTTTCGTCGACGGCTCAGGTCGGGACCTCCGTCTCGGCGGCAAGGTGGTCAAGAACGCGGCGGGCTTCGATCTGCCCAAATTCCTGGTGGGCAGCCTCGGACGACTCGGCGTGATCACCGAATTGACTTTCAAGGTCTTTCCCCGTCCCGCATCCACCCTGACCTTACGCCTCCCAGTTTCAGACCCGGAAAGGGCGGTGACCTTGTTTGAAGCGCTGGGCTCAGGGCGGTGGGAAGTCGAGGCGGCCGATCTTCCGCCGTCGGCGGACGCCGTCTACGTCCGGCTCGCCGGGCCGGAAGGGACCCTCCCCCTGATCGCGCGCGAGTTGCTCGCACACGGGTCCGGGGACACCCTCGAACCTTCTGTCGCGACGACATTCTGGGCCAATCTGCAGGCGCAGGCTTGGAGCGCGCCAGGCAACTCCCTGCACAAAATCGCCCTCCGCCCACGCGAGGCACCCGCGCTCCTGCAACAGGTGGCCGCGATGGGAGGTCAGGTTCATCTCAGTTCCGCCGGCTGTCTCGCCTGGGTCGCCCTGCCCGCCGGATCGGACGCCGGCCGTCTTGGCCTGCAGGCATTGACCCTGCGCGGCAGCGGTCCCCTGTTCAGTGGTCGCGCCGCAGAACCGGAAATCGCCCGCGCCATCAAGTTCGCTCTCGATCCCGTCGATCGTTTTCCCGGCTTCGCCTGATATGCTCCACACCATCCCACCCGACTCCCAGGGTCCGCTGACGGCACCGATGATCCACGCCGTCGAAACCTGTGTTCACTGTGGTTTCTGCCTCGCGGCGTGTCCCACCTACCGGGAACTGGGCCAGGAAATGGACTCTCCGCGCGGTCGGATCGTGCTCATGAAGGAGGTACTCGAGGGCAAACTCTCCGTCGCCGCCGCCCAGCCCCACATCGACCGCTGCCTCGGTTGTCTCGCCTGTGAACCGGCGTGTCCGAGCGGCGTGCCCTATCGCGACCTGATCAGCCCCTACCGCTCCGTCGTCCGATCACAAACCCGTCACTCGATCGGACAGAAGGTCCGCCGGGTCTTGGTCAAGTGGACACTGCCTTCGCCGGTGCGCTTCCGCTGGGCCATCACCTCCGCACGCCTCGGTCGCTGGCTGCGACCCGTCCTACCAGCGGTGTTTCGGCCTCTCCTCGATCTCGCACCCACCTCGGTCCCGCCGCGCCAATCCTGGCCGTCCCTGGTTCCCGCCCTCGGTCCGCGTCGAGGACGGGTTGCCCTGCTCACCGGATGCGCCCAGCAGGTCCTAGCTCCTGACATCACCGCCGCTGCCCTCGCCGTCCTCAGCCAGCAGGGGATCGAAGTGGTCGTCCCCACCACGCAGGGCTGCTGCGGCGGCCTGGCCTGGCACACGGGGGACCTCCCGACCGCGCAACGCTACGCCCGCCGTACGCTCGACGCCTTTCCAGACGACGTGGACGCGGTGCTGACCACGGCCGCCGGCTGCGGCTCCGCCCTGCACGAGTACGCTCTCATTCTCCGCGGAACGCCCGACGAGGCGCGAGCCGAGCGGTTCCGACTACGGGTGAAAGATGCGTCCCGTTTTCTTGTCGAGCTGGGGTTGCGCGGGACGGCGAGCGACACCGGGCTCCGTCGCAAGGTGGCCTATCATGATGCGTGTCACCTCTCGAACTCCCAGGGCGTTCACGACGAGCCGCGTCACCTCTTGCGCGCCATCCCTGGGGTCGAGTTGTGCGAACTGGCAGGTTCGCAGCTCTGCTGCGGCAGTGCGGGCACCTACAATCTCGACCAACCCGACATCGCCGAAGCGCTCGGTGAACAAAAGGCGCGCGCGGTGATCGCCAGCGGCGCAGAGACCGTGGTCAGCGGCAACATTGGCTGCCTCACCCAGCTTGAAGCGCACCTGAAACGGCTCGGCTCCCCAATCCGGGTCCGGCACACCTTGCAGCTCCTGCGCGACGCGCTGCTACCTCCAGTCTGAACCGGCCGGAGGACAGGTCCCCGGCGCACGTCGTTTCAACGGGCGGCCGGCACCATGCCGGGCCAGACATAGGCCTGCAGCATGACCAGGACGCCCACCAGCAGGGCCAACGCCACGCTGTGCCAGAACACGGAACGCAGCACCGTACCGGCATCCGGGCTGTCGGGGCGTCCCCCGGTGGCGACGCTGGCGACGACGATGCTCTGGGCGTCGATCATTTTGCCCATCACTCCGCCGGAGCTGTTTGACGCCGCCATCAGGATGGGCGACAGGCCGAGTTGTTCCGCCGAAACCTTTTGCAGATTTCCAAAGAGCACGTTCGACGAGGTGTCACTTCCGGTCAGCGCCACTCCCAACCAGCCGATCAAGGGCGAGAAAAATGGGAACCACCAGCCGGTGCCCGCCATCGCAAGGCCCATGGTGGTATCCGTTCCGCTGTAACGCGTCGTGAAGCCCAGCGCCAGCATCAGGGCAATGGTCAGGAGTGACACCCGCACCTTCCAGAACGTCCGGGCATAGAGAGAAACCATCCTCCCGGGGCCGAGACCCAGCAGGAATCCCGCGCCCACGCCCGCGAGCAGCAGCGCCGTGCCGGTGGCCGAAAGGGCGTTGAAGACAAAGACTGCCGCCTCCGGTTCCGGGTGCGGCGCCAGCGGCGGCATTTTCATCACCTGGAGGTGAAGCCCCGGAACAGGAAAGCTCGGGGCAAAAGCCCGATTGAGTGCACCCTTGAAGAAGGGCAGCCCCCACAGGAATACCGACAGACTCAGCAGCAACCACGGCAGCCAGGCCCGCCAGACCTGACCCTGCGCCACCCCCGGTGGAGTTTCCCGCGGAGCGTCCGGTGGGTCTCCGACCGGTGCATCCGCTGGCTTCCAAACCAGCATCAGCACCGTCAGCGCCCCCATCGACACCACGGCGGCAATGATGTCGACCAGCATGGGTCCGATGAAATTGCTCACCAGGTACTGCGCGACGCCGAAGCTGCCTCCTGCGACCAGGCAGGCTGGCCACACGGCCTTCATGCCCCGCCACCCCGACTGGGCGGCAATCAACCAGAACGGTACGATCAAGGAAAAGAGCGGCAGTTGGCGCCCCACCATCGAACTGAGCGCCTGCAAGTCGAGGTCGGTGATCTTTGCCAACGTGATCAACGGCGTGCCGAGCGCCCCGAAGGCCACCGGCGCGGTGTTGCCGATCAACGCCAGTTTCGCAGCCTCGAGCGGACGAAAGCCGAGGCCGATGAGCAGCGCCCCGCTGATCGCCACGGGTGCGCCAAACCCAGCGGCCCCTTCAATGAACGCGCCAAAGCTGAACGCGATGAGCAGCGCCTGAATCCGCCGGTCCCCCGAAACCCCCGCCACCTGCCGCTGCAACACGGCAAACCCACCCGTCTCCACCGAGAGGTTGTAGATGAAGATCGCATTGAGCACGATCCACCCGATCGGAAAGAGGCCGAACGCAGCGCCGTAGCCCATCGATGCCACCGCCATCGAAGCCGGCATCTGATAGACGAAGATCGCAATGACACCCGCAACCCAGAGTCCGGCCAGCGCCGCGAGGTGCGCCCGCACGTGCCAAAACGCCAGCAAACCCAGAAGCGTGACCACCGGAAGGGCCGCCACGAGGGCAGAGAGAGCCACTCCACCGAGGGGCGAATAGGTTTGTGACCAGGGCATGGGGTATCGCAAGGGGTTGACGACCGCGGCTCGCCGCCATCCAGACAGGCTCGGCGCCGGGACGCCAGTCCAAGCGCTCGCGCCGGCTGCTTTGTCGCTCGTCCGTCCTTTCGCGATCGGTCTAGCAGCCCGACCTTAGCCAAAAGCCGCAGACGAGAGACCACGAATTGACACGAATGGTCACGAATCCGGAGTGAGAT
>JAEUGZ010000463.1 GCA_016794725.1 Opitutaceae bacterium
AGTACTCGACGCCGGCGCGACGGAAACCGGCCGGCCGTATTTCGTCATGGAATTGGTACCGGGCGTTCCGATCACGAAGTATTGCGACAACAATCGGCTCGGCGTCCGGGAACGCATAGAACTGTTCATGACAGTCTGCCAAGCAATTCAACACGCGCATCAAAAAGGCATTATCCACCGTGATATCAAACCTTCGAACGTGTTGGTCACGCTTCATGACAGCCGGCCGGTACCCATGGTCATCGACTTCGGCGTCGCCAAAGCCACCAACCAACGCCTAACCGAAAAGACTCTGTTCACTCGTTTTGCGACGATGATCGGGACCCCGGCCTATATGAGTCCCGAGCAAGCGGAGTTGAGCAAACTTGACGTGGATACGAGGTCGGACATCTACAGCCTGGGCGTATTGCTCTATGAGCTGCTGACCGGCACCACGCCGTTTCCGGAACAGCGCCTTAGGAGCGTGGCCTATCGCGAAATGCAACGGATCATCTCCGAAGAAGAGCCTGAACCGCCCAGCACTCGGGTCGCGAAAGAACTAGGATTGTCGCTTTCAGAGAGCATGAGCGTGGCCTCAAATATCGCTCCCCCACTTCCTCCTACTCGCCGGGGGAGTGCGTCGGATGCTGAGATCGGCGAGACGCCGAATGAAGCGCAACGGATGCGGGCGCAACCGGAGGCGTTGCGAGGTGATCTGGACAGCATCGTGATCAAATGCTTGGAGAAGGATCGAACCCGACGCTACGAAACCGCCAACAGTTTGGCGGCTGATCTGACCCGTCATCTGTCCGATGAGCCCGTAAGCGCCCGCCCACCGAGCGCCGCGTATCGCCTTCAAAAGGCGTTTCGACGGCATCGGGTCGCCGTGACCGCCGGTGCTGTGGTGGTCCTGGCGCTGCTGGTGGGAATCAGCCTAAGCCTTTGGCAAGCGATGGTCGCGAACCACCAGCGGATCGTAGCAGAGGAGGAGCGAGTCCAGGCCGAAGAACAGCGGGTTCGCGCGGAAAGTGCCCTTCACATCATCACGACGGCTCGAACTACGGAAGTGCCTAAGGTCAGCAAAGCGCGGTCAGCGATTGCCGGTTATGTCCGAGACCTACGCGCCAATCCGAGCAACCACATCGCTGCGTCGCGACTGATCTATTCGTTGCTACGGCGGCCTTTTGCGTCGCCGATCTTTAAGTCATTCAAGGGAGGTGTTGCCTTCAGTTCCGACGGTCTTCGTGTCGTGGTTCGTGAAGACGGCGGCTGGAAAGTTTGGGACGTGCAGACCGGTAATCTTCTAACCCACCTCGCACTGAACGGTGAAGATATTAGTACTTTCGCGTTTAGTCCCGACAGTAAAACAATCCTCGCTGCATCTTTCAACTATAACACTAATCAAATCAAAATATTGGATTCCCGTTCGGGGTTATGGCTTAAAACCCTCACAATTCCGCATGGCGGCTCCATGCACATGTCCTTCAGTCCGGATAGTCGTTACCTACTGACGACTGGTAGGAGAAAGGACAGCGACGCGGCGCGGCTCTGGGACATTGGCACCGGTCAGTTATTGATAGAGCCGCTTCGCCACGAGGGCTACTACATTAACGACGGGTGTTTCAGTCCGGATGGACAGCGCGTAGCGACAGCCGCAGACGACGGTACCGCGCAAGTGTGGGATGCCCACACGGGTCAATCTCTAGGCCCCCCCCTCCGACACGAGGCACCGCTCATGAGAGTACGATTCAGCCCGGACGGACTCCGCATCGTGACGGCCTCAGCTAACGGCACCGCGCGAATCTGGGATGCGGTTACCGGCAAGTCGCTTACTGAGCCGCTTCTTCATGAACATACTATTTTGGAGTACGCCGAGTTCAGCCCGGATGGCCTTCAAGTGGTTACCGCCTGCGCGGCGCAAGTGAGGATATGGAATTTGATCACGGCTCAACCGACGACTGCCGACATTACGAATTCAACCTCACAGTCAATATCGCGTGCGCATTTTAGTCCCGACGGTTCCCGTGTATTAGCCGACAATGGTTTGGTTCTAGACGCTCGAACAGGCGAACTTCTTACGGAATTTGAAAGGGAAAGGGCGTATGACTTTGAAAGTACGATTAATGAGTATCTTTGGGCATACGGTTTCACACCTGATGGCCAAAGCGTTAAGGTTGTCCGTCGCAACGAAGAAGGGCAGAGAACAGCAGAGCTCCTGGAAATCCCTACCGTTCCAGTCCCTGTCTCATCGTGGTTTCTCGACTGGGCGGAAGCGCGGGCGGATCGTCGTCTCGATGTGAACGGCCGGGAGGTTTCGGTGCCGGTCGAAGAGCAACTGCATCAATTCCAACAGGTCGCAGCGCGCACCGATTCCGACTTCTTCACCCGTGTTGCGCAACGAATTCAGTCTCATCCCGCTACCCCGCCGCACTAGCCCGGGTTTCGCAGTTTGAGGAAGACGAAGATTGTAACTTGTTCATTTTCAGGGAAGCGATTCCTCGGTAGGGCCTCGTTTCTGCCACACAAAATCGTCCGTCACTGTCGGGCTGACACCGCCTTGGCGTAGATCTTCGGTGGGGGTTGCTTCGGTAGTTCCCATCCGAGTCGTTGAAGGATCGCTCCCTGTTCAGTCTCCGGCTCCGTGATCCGTGGCAGGCAGATGTGGCCGCCATGCCGCAAATCGAACCACACCTCCACCATCATGATCTTCGAGAGGCTCTCGATCACCCGCGCCGGGGTCAGTGAGCCTGCGATTCCCCGCAGACGTTGCTTGAGGCAGACCCACAGACAGTAACCGAGGAAGGCGATCATGATGTGGGCTTCCACGCGCCGGTCCAACCGATGCCATATCGGTCGAATCAACAGTTCGCTCTTCAACACCCGGAACGCCTCCTCCACTTCGGTCAGTTGGATGTATTGTCGCCACAATAGCCCCGGATCCAGTCCATCCAGATTGGTCCGCAACAGGTACGCCCCGTCGATCAGACGCATCCGGCGCAGGAGTTTCTTGTCCCACGTCCATTCCAACCCCGCCGAGCCGTACTCCACCGAACGAAGATACTTCCACGCCCCGGCCCATCGTTCCTCGAAGCGTCCCAGACGCCGGTGAATGATTGCCTCCTGGCGCACACGACCGAGGCGGATGGCCTTGCGCAACGCCTTCAGGTCCCGGGAAAGACCCCGTAGCTGTCGGCGACGCATGGCTAATTCCTTCAACGCTCGGTCTTCACTGCGCGCCAGGACGTACACTTCGGCTTCCCGCCGAACCAACTGGACCTTCACCCCCGGCCGTCCAGCGACACTTTCCCAATCGCCCCGCAACAACTCCTGCTCGAACTCGCCGAGACGATGCCGTGGCGTGCCGACCAGATACGACGCACCTCGTTCGTTCAATAGAGCCAGGTTCGCTTCGCTCACGATCCCGCGATCAAAGACCCAGACGCGCCCTTGTTCCCCGTGCTTGGCTTCTACTTTGGTCACGATCTCATCCAGACTCTCCGCGTCGTTGGTGTTGCCATCGAATACTTCGTAGGTGAGGGGAAATCCTTCGGGCGTGACCACCAACGCCAGCACCACCTGGGGGCAATCGGGCCGATGATCCCGGCTGTAACCCCGTTTGGCTTTCTCGCATTCCTCGGCTGCGCCTTCGAAGTAGGTGCTCGTCAGATCGTAGAGGACGACGTCGGTTCGGGCGTTGAAGAGATCCTTCCAACGTTGGCCCAAATGCCGCTCCAACCCGTCCTTATGTTCCACGATCTTGTCCAGCGTTCGATAGAGACGGTCCTTGCCCGCGATATCCGGGCCGCTGTTGAGCAGGAAATCCATCGCCGTCCGGTCGAACCAACGTTCGTGAATCGCCAACTCGCTGCCAGGCGAACAGAGCCGGTTGACTGCCAACAACTCAACGACCTTGGCCCATTCTTCGGAGCCACGATGCTCGCTCAATGCCTCGCTGAAGAACCTGTCCAACTGAAGCTCTTCAAAGAGCCGACAGCCCAGCCAGGGCGCCCCGAACTCCCGCGGTCGGCAAACCCGCAGGCTGGAAAGCAATACCTCGCAGACATCGTCGGCACTGGGAGCCTGGCCTTCGTGATCGGTGAACAGGCGGCATTGGCGGGCCTGACCACTTTCCTCGATGACTTCGATGGTTCGCTGCCATTGCTCCACCTGCGTGGTGTTGAGTTCACCGAGATGCAGCACACGCCGCTGCACGGTGCGGGAACTGGAAACACGCGTGCTTTCGGTCAACGAGTAGTAGACGTGTCGCTTTCCTTCCCAGTGCCGGACGTGGCGTTTGAGAAACATGCCCTCGCATTATGGGCATGCGTGCGTGGGGTGGAAGAGGGTACCTCTGTACACAGAGCTTTTCGGCATTTTCCCTCCTGCAAGCCTCTGCAAATCAACTCACCGGTTCTCGAAGAAAGTTGAAATCACCCTCCAAGTGCGAAACTCGGGCTAGCTGATGGGAAGAGCAGCAGCGGACGCCTCAACTGAGGCCTTGCTGCTTTCGATGTCCTTCCGACCTCCGTCGCGCATTCGGTTCCGAGTCATATGAAACTTTTATCCTTCGACGAATGGGAGATCGAATCGAAGCGCGTCCGGGCAATGTTGCGCCTGCCAAGATTTCGGAGAGGGCTCATGCTGCCGCCTCCGGCCTAGCAGGATTTGCCGGGCTTGATCGGTGCTTCGCTATTAGTGTCAGCGGTCGGTCAAAAGGGACCACCTCGGGTCGAAATAGGGTATGCGGTCGGTGAAGTACGCCTATCCGACCGCATACATTGCTTCGCAACCCTAGCCCGTCCGAGAGGGCAACGCCGTGCAGACGAGGCGATATATCTTCAAGTTCGAAACTAAGCGAAACGTAAATGTCTGTAGTCCTTCCACCGGCTAGCAAATCAGCCCTATCGGGTCCCAGAACCAGCCATCACTCTTGGCCTAAAGGCCACTCCACTGCCCAATGTCACGCTAAAGGACAAGTCAATAGTGACCGTCTCTCCCGCGCTCAAAGCATTGTCATCCCCAAGATCTACGGCGACGTACGGCGTTCCGGGCGGTTCAGTATAGACGGAGACACCAACGACATTATCCGCACTACAGCCGGCACTCAAATTATCCAACAACACCGATAGCGGACCTTCTATCTCGGAAATGCCAATGTTTCGCAACGTCATTTTCTGAATATACCGTCGCGTTGCTCGATTATACCGAAAACCGCTTCGCCCGATAACAATGCTCG
>JAEUGZ010000539.1 GCA_016794725.1 Opitutaceae bacterium
CTCCGGTGGCGCCTCCGTGGCTTTCGCCCTTGCCCTCTTCGGGGCTGGCCTGCTGCGAGCCGAAACCTACAAGGTACCCGACCAAGCCCTCCAGGCGCTTCGGGCCGGGCAGGACCGCTTCAGCTCCGGAAAACCTACCCATCCCCACCAGGACGCCGCGCGCCTCACTGAGATCGCCGGTGGACAGACCCCATTTGCCACGGTGTTGTCGTGTGCGGATTCACGGGTCTCGCCGGAGATCCTCTTTGATCAGGGCGTCGGCGACCTCTTCGTTGTCCGCGTGGCGGGCAATGTAGCCCAAACCGACGAGATCGGTACCATTGAATACGGCACGGGTCATCTCGGCACCCCCCTTCTCATCGTGCTTGGTCACAGTTCCTGTGGTGCGGTGAAGGCTGTGCTGGAAGAAGCCGAGGTTCACGGCAGCATTCCCCAACTCATCGCCCCGATCGGACCCGCCGTCGAACAGGTCCGCCAAGCCAATCCCGGGCGACCGATCGACCATCTTCTTGCGAAGGCCGTTGAGACGAATGTCTGGCTTACCATCGACGCCATCTTCGAGAAAAGCGCGATGGTCCGAGATCTCGTCAAGGCCGGCAAACTGAAGGTCGTCGGCGCAGTCTATGACCTCGCCACGGGAACCGTTCAATTCCACGGCGAACATCGCGAACAGGCCCGGTTACTCGCGCGCAGCGGTGCTGCTGAACACACCACTGAAGATGTCCATGCAAGTCGCGTCGAAGTCACTCCGTCGAGCGCAGACCAGGCCGCGCCCCGCCACGGCCCCACTACAACCGCTGCGCACGCAACCACCCCCGCTATCGAACATCCTACTAGTCTCGGCACTTTCACGATCGGAACGGGCGTCTCCGTGCTCGTGCTGTTTCTGTACGGCGCCCACCGCTATTCTACGGCGGGCATGACCCGCTGGACGGTAAATGCCCGACTCACCGCCGGATTCGCATCAGTTCTCATCCTGCTGACAGGCCTCGCAGCCATCAGCTACGTCAGCATGCATTCAACCTTCAGTGATTTCGTAGCGTACCGGAAGGATGCGCGGCATGGCATTCTCGCCGGCCGGATCCAGGCGAACTTCCTCGAAATGCGCATCGCGGTAAAAGACTTTCAGGTGACTCAAAACTCCGCTGACATCGGCGCCTATAATACCCGCCTCGCGCAGTTGGAGGAGCTTCTCAAGGGAGGACAGGAAGAGCTTGCCGACGAACCCGAGCGTCACGCGATGCTGAGCCGCATTGGCCAGGAGGCGCATGATCACGCTGCCGGTTTTGCCACGCTCGTGGCGCTCTACCAAAAGAAGAACTCCACCAGCCAACTCGCCGATTCTGGCCGCAAGCTGGCCGCCATCGGCGAACGCGTGGATCACGAAGTCGAGCAATTCAAGCTCGAGGTCATTGCGGAACAGAATCGAGACGGCCCTGCGATCCAAGCCCACATTCTGCACACCCAATCCGTCATCACCTGGGTTGGAATCGCTGCAGTCGCCTTGGGCCTCGGGCTCGCCGCCATCATCGCTCGCAGCATCACCGCCCCACTCCGCGTCCTGTCACAATCACTGGGAGAAGGGGCCGAACAGACTTCGGCGGCCGCCGCTCAGGTCTCGGCCTCCAGCCAGTCTCTGGCCGAAGGCGCCAGTGAACAGGCCGCGTCTCTCGAGGAAACCTCGGCGTCGCTCGAAGAACTATCCTCCATGACTGCACGCAACGCCGAGGGAGCAGCCACCGCCAAACAGTCTGCGGTTCGCACGCGTACGGCCGCAAATTCCGGTGTCGCTCGCGTGCAGGCTCTGCAGGGTGCAATGGAGGCAATCAAGTCATCGTCCAGCGATATCACGAATATTCTCAAAACGATTGATGAAATTGCTTTCCAAACGAACATCCTGGCGCTGAACGCTGCGGTTGAGGCTGCGCGCGCCGGCCAGCACGGCGCTGGCTTCGCGGTTGTTGCCGACGAAGTCCGCGCGCTCGCCCAGCGTTCCGCCACTGCCGCCAAGGAAACCGCTCTGAAGATTGAACACTCGCTGGCCAAGAGCGAACAGGGCGCGGTCCTCAGCAACGATGTCGCCACCAGCTTCTCCGAGATACAAACCGGGATCGAAGATCTCGACCGCCTGGTGGGTGAGATTGCGTCTGCGTCCGATGAGCAAAAATTGGGAATCGGCCAGGTCTCGACCGCGGTTTCCCAGATGGACCAAGTGACCCAGACCAACGCCGGAAGCGCCGAGGAAACCGCGGCGGCCGCGGAAGAGCTCAGTGCACAGGCCGTTGTTCTCAAAGAGGCCGTGGCCCAACTTCAGGTGCTGACCGGTACTCGTTCCACGGTCCAAGCCAGCGTGCCAACCTTCACAGCCCAAACCGAAAAGCCCGCGCGTCCAGTGCCACCTCGTCGCCCTTCCGCTGCAAAACCTGCTCGCAAGGTCGCCACGGTTGCCACCACGGCCAGTTCTTCCGACCGCTTTTTCCAATAGGCGGCTGCCGACACTTCAGTATCCAGTCCACTGGCGAAAAGCCCTTGTGGGCGCTCTTGCCTGAGCCATGCATTTGAACCACGAATTGGCACGAATTTACTAGACGAAAACAGCGACCGGGAATTTCGAGGGATCGGCTCACACTTGGGTGAGGTAGATTCAGGTGCTCGACTCCTCGTGCCTCACTCCGGATTCGTGTCCATTCGCGCCAACTCGTGGTTTCGTGTCTGCATGGTTACGGTATAGTGGAACGCGAAAGTCACCTTTCTCAGCCCATGCAAGGCGCCGAGGCGGGACGATCGCGTCACACTATCCCGTGAGCGGGTCGAACTGCAGCGCAGAATTGTCAGCACATTCACAATCCAGACGAGCGAGCCACAGTGCCAACCCAAACTCCTGACCAACGTGAATGTGCGCCCAACCACCTGTCAGCGAGCTGTCCAAGTTGCAGAGAGACTTCCCTCGGCACCTTACGTGTTGACCGAGTTGCAGCGACTGCTCACGGACGCCAACAACGGCGTCGATGAGGTGGCAGAACTACTGAGAAGGGACGCCGGACTGACTGCACGGGTTGTCAGGATCGCCAACGGTATTGTCTTCAATCGGGGTGATTCCGTGGGATCTTTGGAAGGGGCCCTGGGTCGGATCGGTTACGAGGAAGTCCATCGGATGGCAGGGGCTGCGGTGCTGCGTCAAATGGCGTCGATGGAGTTCGCATACTACCCGATCTCAGAATTCACATTCTGCCGCAATTCACTCCTCTGTGCCTTCTTGATGGAGGAGTTGGCCGACTACGCAGAGCTTGATCCAAAGACTGCTTACACAACAGGTCTGCTTCGATCGATAGGAAAGCTATTGATGGATGCAACGGCCAGAGCGGAGGGTCGAAGCGAGCAGATCCAGCCACTCGGCAAAGAAGGACTACTTGAGTGGGAACAGCAGGTGTTTGGCCTGACCCACCCCGAGGTTGCCACCGCCGTGCTGCGCGCCTGGCGATTTCCCGTCGAAGTATTCATGCCAATTCGTGACCAGTACTTGCATAGCCTGCCCGTGGAGCCACACGTGTCGTGTCGGGTGCTGAACTTAGTGGGCGCCATTGCGGAGGATCATGGCTGGGGGCTTCCCGGAGAGCTTGTCTACTGGAGTCAGTCGCACTTCATTCAAGCAGAATTACGACTCAGCCCGGATGCGCGCTCAATCATCGAGGAACGAGCAGCCCGACAGGCGCGCCACTATCTCAACGCGCTGAATCAATCGGAGCATGAATGACGTCGCCACTGGGTGCTCCTGGGTTGACGCGCCTCCGCGTGGTCGCGGGATCCGTGGTCCAATCACGCTATTTGGAGGAAGCACCCCGTCACCGGACCACGGTTCCGTCCACAATCGGTGAGTCGAGTGTCCGCAGGAACGCCACCAAGGCCTGCTGATCCGCCTCGCTCAGCGCCAGTCCGCCGGCGGGATGCTTGGCCAGATTGGGATCGAGCTGCGGCGACGGCTGCACGCCGTGATCATAGTGCGCCACCACCTCCTCGAGTCGGCTGAAGCGTCCGTCATGCATGTAGGGCGCCGTCGTCGCCAGGTTCCGCAGGGACGGGACCTTGAAGGCGCCCGCATCCTGTGTCTTGCGGCTCACGGCTCCAAATCCAAGGTCGGCCGCCTCGCGATCGAGTCCATTGTTCTTCAGACCGAAGTCGCTGAAGAGGGCGCCTCCGTGACAATGAAAACAATCGGCCCCTCTCCGGCCCCGGGCCGGATCGTATTCAGTCGTAAACAACTCAAAGCCGCGACGTTCCTCGACCGTCAGCGCCGCTCCACCCTTCAGCGCCTGATCGAATCGCGAGTCGCTCGCGACCCGGGTGAGCAGGTACTGCTCCAGCGCCCGCCCGATGCGATCCATCGTGATCTCACCGGATCCGAACGCCGCGCGAACCATCGTAACCAGCGTGGCATCCGCGCCGAGGCGCTCAAGCACGGTCGCCGGCGTGGCATTCATCTCCCGGGGATGGACCATCGCGGCCAGCGCCTGCTCCCGGATCGTCGAGCGCGACCCGTCCCAGCCAAATCGCGAGGCCCAGGCGAGATTGAACAGCGGCATGGCATTGCGCACTCCCAGCGAACCAGCCTCACCCGGGCTCAACGCCACGTCGTCTGAGAAACTAAGCGCGGGTGAATGGCAGTCGACACAGGCCTGGGTGCCGCGACCCGACAACCGCGTATCCGAAAAGAGGTATCGCCCCAGTTCGACCCCTTCCCGGGTCAGGGGATTGTCTGCCGGCAGTGACGGCTGCGGCCATCCCGCCGGGACCCGAAAGGCGAGAGCCTGTCCCGCGCGCCTCAGCGAGGGCCCAGCGGACCCCGGCTCATTCGCTCGGGTCTCCGGCCGGATTCGGGTGACTCGCTCGACCCGAAAGGATCGGGGTACGGTCTGGACCAGACGATCAGCCAGTGCATCACCCGGGGCCGAGTGGGTGGAATCACCGCCCTCTTCGGGCCGGAGTCGCACCCGCTCAAGCGAGCGCGCGAGGTCCCAGACCAGATCAATCGCGGTGTCACCCGCAATGTCCAGAGGCGTCTCCACCGCAACCTGCATCAGCCGGTGGTCAGTCGCCAGATGGAGGCTCCAGCCACCCCAGGTCGAACCGGCGGTCTGGTATCGGCCTTCAAGGGCCACGAACACATAGCCGCCCTGCCAGCCCCAGTGCAGCCCATTGACGAGCGGATGAAGGGCGTGACCCGCCGGCCAGACTCCCGGGTCGGCCCGGTTGACTTCGGGCACCACCCCAAGGAGAAACTCCACGCCCTCGTATCGACCGGCCGGCAGCCCGCTCACGGTCACGTCCGTGCGCCCGCTTCCCAAATCGAGCAGCCCAAACTGCCCGTCCGCCTGAACGCGCTCCCCGTCCGCACGAACCAGAGTGACGCGCGACACCAGCGCCGCCACCCGCGTCACGGTCACGCGGTTGGCCTCGACGTCCATCACCTTCCCGCCCCCCACCTCCACCGCAGACTCCGCCACCGCCAGGCGGAACCGCAGCCTCAGATCGTATCCAGACACCGGTGTCAGCACGAGCCCGAACAGGAGACCTAGACCTGCCACCCGCAGCCTCCATGCAGGCAAGCGAGGGACGGTTTTGTCACGGGCCCCGGCCGGCAATGGAGTCAACCGAAAATCCGGAGCTGATTTAACCACAAAGAACGCAAGGAGCGCAAAAATAGTCACGGGATTTACTCCATCGATGGACAAGCGAATCACTTCGCGGGTGAAGTTTAGTCGTTCTGGTGTTTCGCTCT
>JAEUGZ010000551.1 GCA_016794725.1 Opitutaceae bacterium
GCTGCCCCTGCGGGCGGGCAACGACGTCGCCTTCATCGCCAACGGCGAGACGGTGGTGCACGCGGTGCTGGCGGCAGCCCGGCTCGCCGCCGAGGGCATCCAGGCCCGGGTGCTCAGCCTGCCGACCGTCAAACCGCTCGACACCGCCGCAGTGCTCGCCGCCGGACGCGAGTGTCGGGCCGTCATCACCGTCGAGGAGCATATGGTGAACGGTGGGGTAGGGGAGGCGGTCGCCTCCACGCTCCTGCTGGCGGGCGTGTGCCCCCGTTTCAAAATGGTGGGCTTTCCCGACGAGGACACCGTCACCGGCGCGCAGGCGGACCTCTTCCGGCACTACGGCATCTCCATGGAAGGCCTCGCGGCCACGGCTCGCGGATTGCTGGCGGCAAAGTAGCGGAGGTTGGCCCGCAGATCTGCCCGCGATCGCAATCGCACCACCGAACCCAAGCCGGATCCCTGCAGAAAAAGGACCACGAATGGACACGAATCCCGCAGACGCGCACGGACGTCAAACTAGGGCGCGATTCAAGGTCGGCCTCTGTTGGAGGTGGGGTCGCCGACCCCGCGGGGATTGGCGCCGCGTGAAGAATCCGGACAACGAAGGCGGGACCGGCCGGTCCCGTCGCGGCCTCACCGAGGCCACCTCCAACGGAGACGGAATCGATCTGCCGGCGTTGATGAGTTTGCGCAGACGCGGGACGAATTCGGAGGGATTTGGGATGGGAGCACTGCTCGATGGGGCAACACCCTGCGGTGATCTTCCGCGGGGTCGTTTTCCGCACTTACCATCATTCGTGTCCATTCGTGTCCATTCGTGGTTCCATTGACCGGTTGCGGCCACGCCTATGTCGCTCTTCCTCGCCCTCGACCAAAGCACCTCCGCCACGAAGGCGCTGCTCTTCGATGCGGAGGGTCGCGCGCTCGATCGCGAATCGCGGGAGCATGCGCAGCACTACCCCCAGCCCGGGTGGGTCGAACATGATGCCGAGGAGATCTGGCTGAATACGCTCCGAGTCCTGCGCGCCGTGTGGGAACGCCAGGGCGCGCGCACGGCGGAGATCGTCAGCCTGTCGATCACAAATCAGCGCGAAACGATTGTGGTGTTTGAGCGCGGATCGGGGCGCCCGCTGCACCGGGCGATCGTCTGGCAGTGCCGGCGCGGAGACGAGTACTGCGCCGCGCATGCCGCCGCGGGTCGCAATGCGTTCGTGCACGGCCGGACCGGACTTAAGCTCGACGCCTATTTTTCCGCCTCCAAGCTGCAGTGGCTCGTGCGTCACCGTCCGGACCTGGCCACCCTGCTGGCCGACGGCTCGGCCTTGATAGGCACGGTGGACACCTACCTCATCTACCGGCTCACCCAGGGCCGCGTTTTTGCGTGTGATTCCACCAATGCCAGTCGCACGCTGCTCTACGACATCGTGCGGATGGCGTGGGACGATGACCTGTGCGCACTCTGGGATGTGCCGCGTTGCGCCCTGCCCGAAGTGCGCGAAAGCGCCGCCCGGTTTGGTGAAACCACGCTCGATGGCACCTGGGCGGAGCGTCCCCTGCCGATTTGCGGTGTGATGGGAGACTCGCAGGCCTCGCTCTTTGCGCAGCGCTGCTTCCGGCCGGGCGCGGCCAAGGTTACCTTCGGAACCGGCTCCTCGCTCCTCCTCACGATCGGTGCGGAGCCGCGCTTTTCCGCGCACGGCGTGCTCACCGCCCTCGCCTGGGTGCACGCGGGAGTTCCGACCTATGCCTTTGAGGGGATCATCATCAGCTCCGCCTCGACGTTGACCTGGCTGCGGGACCAGCTCGGCCTGGCCCGGGATGTGGCGGAACTCGAGCACCTCGCCCGTTCCGTCGACGACAATGGTGGCGTCTTTCTGGTTCCGGCGTTCACGGGGCTCGGCCTGCCTCACTGGCAGCCGGAGGCCCGTGCCGCCATCGTCGGGTTGAGCAGCCACAGCCACCGCGGTCACGTGGCGCGTGCGGCGTTTGAGTCCATCGCCTTTCAGGTTCGTGACGCGCTCGAGGCCATGCGCGCCGAAGCGGGGGTTCCCCTGGGCGCGCTGCATGCGGACGGCGGGCCGACGGCGAGTGCATTTCTCATGCAATTCACCGCCGATCTGACCGGCACGGACTTGCGCGTCGCCACGATGCCCGACTGTTCGGCGCTGGGCGCCGTGCTCGCCGGCCAGCTTGGACTCGGCCTGTATCGGACAATCCCCGACCTCGCGGCCCTCCCGCGCACCGATGCGGCCTATCGGCCCGGACTGGACCGCGCCACCGTCTCGCGGCTCACCGCGGGCTGGCGGCACGCGGTGAAGCAGGTGCTCCTGCCCCGGCCGCCTTCGTCCTCGATCGCACCCTTGGGTTAGGATACTGGAAATAGTCTCACGGTAAGTGGGCAGTTTTGGACGGGAGAATCGGTTAGTATATCGTCACTTCGTTCTCCGGTTCGCCCCCGCGTTGTTCATCCGACGCTGTTACTACCCCCGTACGCTTCCGTCCTCCCGGTTGCCGGCCTCGCTCGCAACCGAGCGTCCGATGCGGTGGCCGCACGAACCGTCAGACGGATCCACCCGCCGCACTCGCCGGTGCGGTTCACCGCCTTTTGCAGATCAACTCAGTTCAATCAACCCAAGCAATGCCCGGGAATTGACCGGTGCATTTCTGAAAACATACCCCATGGAAACAAAATTGAAATTACTCCCTCGTGTCAGCCTGCTGGCGTTCCTGTCAGTCGGTGCGACACCGCTGTTCAGCCAGGTCGTTCCGGCATCGGCGCCTGCAGCCAATCGGGACGACAAGACGATCGAGCTTGAGACGTTTGTGGTCAGCGGTCTGCGCGGCAGTCTCGCCTCGGCGGCCGAGATCAAACAGTCCAACCTCCAACTGGTCGATTCGATCGTGGCCAGCGACATCGACAAGCTGCCGGACATCAACGCCTCTTATGCGCTTTCGCGCATCCCGGGCGTCCAGCTGGCCCGCACGTTCTCCAGCCTGGGCGGAAACGGTGCGGTGACCATCCGGGGCCTCAACCAGATTGTGAATACTCTGGATGGCCGGGAGGTGGTCACTCCAGGTGGCATCGCCAACGGCACCGCCGGTGTCGGTGTGGGGCAGCGCACGTTCGACTACTCACAGATTCCCTCGGCGCTGATCGCCGGCATCGATGTCTACAAGTCCTCAGCCGCCAACCAGATTGACGGCGGTCTGGGCGGGCTGGTCGATGTGCGCCTGCGCAAGCCCTTTGATTTTGCGCCTGGCGTGTCCGGGGGCGTCACTGTGGGCACGAGCCACTCGACGCTTCGCGGTGGGAATGAGCAGAACTACAATCTCTTCGCCAATGCCTCGCGTGACACCGAGTACGGCAAGGTCGGGGTGCTCGTGACGGTGAGCAACATCAGCACGCCGTGGCGCGAGGATGCGATCGGCATCGGCAATCCGACGCCCAACGCCACCGTGACCACCGGAGTGGCCACGGCTTTGACGTCCACCGGCTACACGAACAACTCCTCTCAGGGTGAGTTCAAGACGGACGGCTTCAATGCGGTCTTTCAGTGGCAGCCGACCAAGAACCTCTCCCTTTATGCCGGCGCCAATCACAACCGGTGGCGCAACGTCCAGGACACGGTCCAGTTCCAGACCTCCACGCCGGTTTCGGCCACGGTGGCGGGATCCGGCACCATGTTCTCCGGGAGCACCACCGCCACCCAGATTGCCCGGTTCGCCAACGTCACCGGCACCGCGTATGGCATCACGCGCGACCTCGAGGACAATCTGAACATGTACAGTTTTGGCGGCAAGTTCACCGCGGGCGACCTGACGCTGCACTTTGACCTGGCCACCTACACCAGCGAGTATCGCTTCTACAACAACCTCGTGTTCGCGTCGGCGACCATTCCGTCGCTCACCTACGATCTCGGTGGCGAAATCCCCTCGGTCAGCATTGCCGGGGTGAGCCTGATGGATCCGAGCGTCTACCGTCTGTCGCAGGTCAACTACCGGCTCTTTCCGGCCAATTCCGAAGGAAAGTCGGGTCGAGTCGACGCCGAGTACCAGCTCAAGCGAGGGTTGATCACAAAGATCCTCGGTGGCGTCCGCTACGCCGAAACGTCGAGCGACAACGGCACGACCGGTCTGTTTCTTGGCTCCTTCTCCATTCCCGGCACCGCCAACCTCCTGAGCCAGTATCCCAATCTCTGGCGTCAGTCCCCGATTCAGAACCTGTTCTCCGGCTACAGCCAGACCCAGTTTCAGCAGTACATGGTCTCGGATACCCGCGTCATGCGGGACGCCAAGTCACTGTATCAGGCCTACAAGGCCACCAACACGCCGGACACCTCGGCGACGATCAATCCACTCAGTCTCTTCGACATCACCGAGACCACGACGGCCGCCTACCTGATGCCGCAGTTTTCCGGCTCGATTGGCGGACTCCACTTCGACGGCAATTTTGGTGTGCGCGCGGTCCAGACCAAGGAGAACACCGGCGGGTACCAGGGAGCGACGCCAGCCACGGCGAAGCCACTCACGTTGAAGAGCTCCTACACCGACTGGCTGCCGAGCTTCAACTACCGGATGAAGGTGTCGGACAAGCTCTTTCTCCGCTTCGCCGTCTCGAAAACGATCACGCGCCCCAGCTTTGGTTCGCTGTCGCCCTCGCTGACACTGAACGCCAACCCGGTTGACCCGAATCTGAACTCGGGTTCGCAGGGCAATCCCGACCTCAAACCCGTTCGGTCCACCGGATACGACTTGTCCCTGGAGTACTACCTCAACAAGTCCGACGTGTTCTACCTCGCGGCCTTCAACAAGGACGTCAAAGGATTTATCGGCAGCTTCTCCGAACCGCGGACCTATGACGGGGTGACCTACCTGATCCGCACGTCGAAGAACCTCAATCCGGCGACCATCAGGGGCTTTGAAGTCGGCTTTCAGCAATTCTTCACCTTCCTGCCCGCGCCGTTCGATGGATTTGGGCTGCAGGCCAACTACACCTACGTGGACAGCAGTACGCCGACCACGGTTTCGGGCATTGGAGCACCCGTCGACGCCCCGCTCACCAATCTGTCGAAGACGAGCTACAACGCCATCGCCATGTATGAAAAGGGACCGTTCTCGGCGCGGGTCGCGTACAACTACCGCTCTGAGTTTGTCACCGGCTTCGCCTACTACGTGAACACCGGTCTGCTGAACCAGGAGATGCGGGGTTACGCCGACCTCGATGCCTCGGTGAATTACAACATCACCAAAAACATCCAGATCGCCGTCCAGGGCGTGAACCTCACCAACGCACTCCGGTATCAGTATTTTGGTTCCCAGCAGTTTCCGTCGAACATCTTCCTCGATGGCCGGCAGCTGATGGCCAGCGTCACCCTGCGGTATTGAATCAGGCCGCACCGCTCAACCTGGAAAGCCGCCGCCGCGTCCGGCCGGTTCAGCGCCGGCTGGCCTCGGGGATGTCCGGACTGCCAGAATTACGATCCGCGGTCCCGGCCACCGGCTCCTGCTCGTCGTCCCGCTCGTGGTCCAGTCGATAGGCGCGGGGCGTGCAGCCGCAGGCCCGGCGGAACGCCTCGTTGAACCGGCTGATCGAGCCAAAGCCCGAACTGAAGGCCACGTCGACGATCTTCTGGTCGGTCGTGGCCAGCAGGCGCTTGGCGTGGAAAATCCGATGGTGGGTCAAGTGGTCGATGAGGGTCGTTCCAAAGACGCGTTTGAACAGCCGCATGGCCGAGTTGGGATGCAGGCCCACCTCCCGGCCGATGTCATTGACGGTGATCGGATCAGTGTAGCTCTGCGCGATGTAGCATACCATTTGCTCCACCTTGTTCAGCCCGCTGACCTGCAACTTCGCCAGACTGCGCTGGGCCAGGCCGGTTTGTTGGGTTTCCAGCGCCACCGCCAGGCGTCGCAGCCGGGTCTTCATCTCAAGGAACACAATTTCACGCACCACCTTGTCACCCGGCCGCAGGTCGCCTTCCCATTGGCGGAACAGGGCGGTGTCGAACTCCGCCCGGCCGGCCTGTGGCTCGCTCACAACCTCACCTCGGACGAGCGGCTGCACCAGAGGTTCCGGCAGCTCGCATTGCAGAAACCAGGCGAGCGGGAGGGTGGCGACGTAATATTCCGTGTCCGGCTCGTAGTCGATGATCTGGTGCGGAATCGCCGCCCAGAACGCGGTCAAGTGCCCGGCCTTTACCTTCACCCGATGGGCGCCGATCAGGTAAGTCACCCGTCCGCGCACGAGCATGTTCAATTGGATCTCGTTGTGGTGGTCCGGCCTCCGCATCGGCGACGGATTCCAACGGACGCAGGAAAGGCCGTAGGAGGTAAAGTCGGGACGGTTCGATTCGAACTTGGCCATAGGTTAGTATCCCGTAGAAAGTACGCGGCAAACGGGCGGACACACCAGCCCAGATCATCTATCCTTACCCCTCACTTATCGTCGTGCCCCTCCCCGGGCCCTTCCGCACGGACTCCCCGACCGGTGCGGAACAGCGGGAGGCCGGCGAGCTCCCCGCCATGAAGTCTCGGTCTCCCCACATCCTCCTTCTCCTCGGTTTGCCGGTCTGCAGTCTGCTCCACGCGGGCGAAAAGGCGCTGATTGATACGACCCGCTCGCCGAAGGCCCTGATGTACATGCCGGACCTCGCCGATGTCCGCTGGAACGGCGGGCTGCTCGGCGAGCGTTTTGAGGTGGCCCGCAGCACCATGGTGCCGCACCTGTGGACGATTCTCAGCAGCGAGCAGGACAGTCACGCCTGGCACAACTACCTCATCGCCGCCGGCCGCATCGACGGCAAATTCCGCGGCCCGCCGTTCAACGACGGCGATTTTCTCAAGTGGTTCGAAGCTTTGGTTCAGGTCTATGCCGTGACCCGGGATCCGGCGATCAGCGCCCAGATGGACGAGATCATTGCGGTGGTGGCGAAGGCGCAGCGCGAGGACGGCTACCTGCATACCCAGACCATTATTCCGCAGCGCGCAGGAGAGAAGGCGAAGGAGTTCGCGGACCGCGAGCACTTCGAAACCTACAACATGGGCCACCTGATCACGACGGCCTGCATCCACTATCGCGTGACGGGAAAGACGACCCTGCTCGACTGCGCCCGGAAGGCCGCCGACTACATTGACCGTCTTTGCAGGGAGCGTCCGCAGGAGCTGGCGCGCAACGCCATCTGCCCGTCCCACTACATGGGGGTGGTTGAACTCTACCGCGTCACCCGGGAACCCCGCTACCTGGAGCTCGCCCGGCAGTTGATCGAAATCCGCAGCCTCGTGCCGGAAAAGGACGGCAGCGACCACAACCAGGATCGCATGCCATTCCGTCAGATGACCGAGGCGGTCGGACACGCCGTGCGCGCCAACTACCTCTATGCCGGGGTTGCGGACGTCTTCGCCGAGAATGGCGATACCTCGCTCTACCAGACCCTCTCGGTGCTGTCCGACAACGTGGCGGGGCGGAAGCTCTACATCACCGGCATGACGGGGGCGATTTACGACGGTGCCTCACCCGACGGGGTCAACCACAAGCAGCACAAGTACATCAAGACCATCCACCAGGCCTATGGTCGCGACTACCAACTGCCCAATCTCACGGCCTACAACGAGACCTGTGCCACCATCGGCTACGGCATGTGGATCTGGCGCATGCTCGCGGTCACGGGTGATGCCGGATACGCGGACCTGTTTGAGCAGACCCTCTACAATGGCGTGCTTCCGGGCATCAGCCTTGAGGGCAAACACTACTTCTATGTCAACGCCCTGAAGAAGCTCCACGACTTCAAGTGGCCGATGCGCTGGTCGCGCACGCGCGAGGCCAACATTCCGGTCAGTTTCTGCTGTCCCCCGAACGTGGTGCGCATGATCGCGGAGATGCACAACTACGTCTATGCCCTCTCCCAGGACACGGTCTGGGTGAATCTCTACGCCGCCAGCACGCTCGACACGGCCTGGCTCGACGGCAGCCGCATCAAGCTTCGGCAGGAGACCGACTATCCCTGGGCCGGCGCGGTCAAAGTGATCGTTGATGCGGCGCCCGACCGCGAGGTCACCCTCAAGCTGCGGGTGCCGGGCTGGCTGCGGGACGGCGCCACGTTGCGGGTCAATGGCGCCCCCATGGCAGTCGCGATCAAACCCGGCACCTACGTCGACGTGAAGCGCACCTGGCGTTCCGGCGATGCGGTGGACTTCGCCCTGAATTTCAAGCCGGAGCTCTGGGAGGCCAATCCCCTGGTGGAGGAGACGGTCGATCAGGTGGCGGTCAAGTACGGGCCCCTCGTCTATTGCGTCGAGTCCAACGATCTGCCGGAGGGTGTGCGTTTGAGCGACGTGGTCGTCCCGTCGGGCGCGGAGCCGACGTTTGCCTTTCGCGAGGAACAGCTCGCGCAGGCGCGGGTGGGCACCCTGACGCTGCCCGCCTTCGCGCGGAAGACCCCATCCTGGTCGGAAAAGGAGCTCTACCGGCCCGCG
>JAEUGZ010000537.1 GCA_016794725.1 Opitutaceae bacterium
ACACCTCGGCCGACAGCCGTTCGTTGGCCGGCCAGGTGCGCCACAGCAGCAGAATGTTCTCCTCGTCGTCGAAACTCAGCACCTCTGGACGTGCCTGTCCCTTCAGACGGGCGATGTTCCACGTCAGGACCTGGCGAAGGAGATCCTGCTGATTTTCCCAGGACTGCGCAGCGTCCTTGCCAAATCGGCTGATCACGCCCTCGAGCACCACCTCATCGTTCGCCCAGGGCCCAAGCCGGAGCACCAGTTCGTCCACATGCAGCTCATAGCGTCCGCGCGCATCGGCCGCCGGAGCCTCCAGGCCCAGCTCCTCGCACAGCGCGCGCACAGCTTTCGTCAGTTCGTTCATGGTCGTGTTACATCGATATCCGGCCGAGCGGCTGGATGGTGATTTCCTCGGTCAGTTCCTGGTGCGAGAGCACGGGCAGGTCGTAGAACTCCTGTTCGACGAGTTTGCGCGTGTAGCGGCGCACATCCATTGAGGTGAGCAGCACGGGGCGCTGCGTATTTTCCCAAAGATTACCGACTTCCTTGCGCACGGACTGCAGCAGTTTCTTCACGCTCGCCGGGTCGAGCGCCAGGTAGGAACCGGCCGAAGTCTGGCGGATCGCCTTGCGGATCTTCTCCTCCACGTCGGGCTCCAGCAGGTAGGCCGCGAGGATGTTCTGGCCGCGGCTGAACTTGTAGCTGACATACCGGCGCAGGCTGGAGCGGACGTACTCGGTCAGGAGCACGGCCTCCTTCTCCTTCTGCCCCCATTCGATCAGCGCCTGGAGAATGGTGCGTAGATTACGGATCGATACGTCCTCCTGCACCAGCCGCTGGAGGACCTCGGTGATCTTCTGCACCGGCAGCACCCGCTGCACTTCCCGCACCACCTCGGGGAATTGTCCCTCCATCTGCTCAAGGAGGTACTTGGTTTCCTGCAGCCCGACAAAATCACCCGCGTAGCGTTTGAGGATGACGGAAAGGTGGTAGGTCAGGACCGGCGTCGGCTTGAGGAAGGGCACGCGGGCCTTGGTCAGCGCGGGCACCTGGTCGTCCGCCACCCAGAGCGGACGCAGGCCCGGCAGGAACGGTTTGTCTTCGACATACGGCACGCCGAGCATTTTCAGGGTCTCCGGTTTTTCGCGGGCGAGCACGTGCCCGGCACGGAACAGGCCCTCGGCAAGCGGGACTTCGTGCAGCAGAATGCGGTAGCGGCCCTCAGACAGCCCTTCGTTGAAACGCAGGTGGATGCCCGGGAACGGCACCCCGAGATCGTGGTAAAGCGCCTGGCGCACCCGCATGAGCTCCTCGTTCATCGACTCGGCGTCGACCGCGTTCTGGCTCGACGCGGCGACATCCATGAGGAGCGGAACCGTGATGGAGAAATCGTCCGTCGCGTCCTTGCGTTTGACCGGCGTCTTCTGTCCCGCCGGGGCCATGGCGGGCAGATCGCGCTTGTCGCGCGGCTCCTTCGCCTTTGCCTTCCGCGTCAGCCCAAAGCCAGCCACCAAAACCACACTGCCGAGCAGCAGGAAGGGGATGGGTGGAAATCCGGGGATGAGGCCAAAGGCCACCATGAAACCACCGGCGATGAAGAGTCCCTTCGGCTGCGAGAGAAGCTGGCCAAAGACATCGCCGCCGAGGGTGCCCCCGCCCTCCTCGGAGTTCCCCACCCGGGTCACAATCATGCCAGCCGTGATCGAAATGAGCAGCGCCGGAATCTGGGAGACAAGGCCGTCGCCAATCGTGAGGATCGAATAGGTGGCGAGCGCCTTCGGGACCTCCATGCCCTTCTGCAGCACGCCGATCGTCACACCGGCGAGGATGTTGATGGCGGTGATGATCAGGCCGGCGATGGCGTCGCCCTTGACGAACTTCATCGCTCCGTCCATCGCCCCGTGCAGCTGGCTCTCCTTCTCCAGATCGGATCTCCGGCGTTTGGCCTCGGCCTGGTCGATGTTCCCCGAGCGCAGGTCCGCGTCCACGCTCATCTGCTTGCCCGGCATGGCGTCGAGGGTGAACCGGGCCGCCACCTCGGCCACGCGTTCGGCGCCCTTGGTGATGACCACGAACTGCACGATCGTGATGATGAGGAAAATGACGACGCCGACGGCGAAGTTTCCTCCCACGACAAAGTTGCCGAAGGTGAAGATGATGTCACCGGCATGCGCCTCGAGCAGGATCAGGCGCGTGGTCGTGATGTTGAGACCGAGCCGGAACAGGGTGGTGACGAGCAGCAGGGACGGAAACGTCGAGAACGCCAGGACGTTGGGCACGTACATCGACAGGACCAGCAGCAGGATCGAGATCGACAGGTTGGTCGCGAGCAGCAGGTCGAGCAGCCACGGCGGCACCGGCAGGATCATCAACGAAAGGATGAGCACCACCACGACGGCGAGGAGCACGTCGGCGTATTTGGTCAGCCCCAACAGACGGTTTTGCAGGGTGGCAATACTAGCGTTCATCACGGGGTTCCTTGCGGACGAGAATCTTCAGCAGCACCTCACGCGCGCCGGGCTCGTCGCCGGCGAACCAGAGGGCCTTGGCGTAAATCAGTCCCATCGCGGTGCGCAGGTGCTCGGGCGCGTGGGGATAAGCGTGGGCGGCGAGCCGGGCGGCGCTCTCGGCCCGCCCGGCCAGGAGCTCGGCCAGGGCCAGGCACCGCTCCACCTCGCCGTCGTCGGGACGATCCCGATGGAGCGGACGCAGGAGGGTGGCTGCCTCGTCCGCCCGCGCCTGCTCGAGGTGCAGAAATCCGAGGATCATGAGCGCGTCCCGCTCATGGGCGGTGAACCGGGGTGCTTGAGGGGGGGCGTTCATCCTTTCAGCAGGGCGTAGCGAAGGGACTCGCCCAGGTCATGCTCGCTGCTCCGGGCGCGCAGGAGGTCCGCCGCAGCCTGGAGTTCGAGTGCATCCTCGCGTCCGGTGGCCAGACGCTGCAACGCAGTCAGGCGCGAGGTCACAGCCTCGCGCAGCAGGTGAAACCGCGCTGGCGCCACCACCGCGCGGTCGAAGGCCTTGGGACGCACCGCGTCGAGTATGAGGGAGTCGAAGGTCTCGGCCCGCAGCATCGAGCGGAGCTGGGCCTCGACGGCGGCGTCGATCGGCTGCAGACGCGAATCCTCCGGCAGCCGGGCCGCGTCCGTTTCGTCACCCGCGAAGACGCTGCTCAGACCGACATGAGGGTGAAAGGCCTCGGGGAGGTGGGTGCTCATGGGGCGTCCTCGATCATCCGGTGACAGCGGTCGAGGGTCTGGATGGACTCATGGATACGGGGCAGCGTGAACTCGCTGGACGGCACGACGACCGCGAGGACCAATTCGTCGCGCCAGACGCCCGCCTGAACCGGAAGCGGATTCCGGGCCCGGAAATGGGTGCGGGCGAGGATGCGGTTCCAGGCCATATCGGACGGACGGTGCAGTCGACGGGCCAGGCTGATGAGCACCGCATCGTCCCCGGGGCCGGCGGCATTGAACGCAAGCGTGCCGATGTTCTCCATCGTCAGGACCACGCCCCGCTGGGGGTGCAGTTGCAGGTCGTCCAGTCCCAGGGACTGGCCGAATTCGGTCACGGTCTGCTCCAGTGCGCTCATGCCACATCCTCCCGGGAGATTTCCTTGTCCAACGCGGTCTGCAGGGATTCCAGCATCTTCTCCCGCGCCTCGGGTCCGACAAAAAGCTTCAGCGGCAGGAGGCGCACCCGTTCGCGCAGCTGAGTGAGAAAGTAGATGCGGGCCGGCACCGGAAGAATCCCGGCCGCCGTCGCCACCCGGGCGAAGGCCTCGGGATCCGTCCAGCGCTGCATGGTCATGTGCAGGATCTCGCGCATGAGGTCATGAGCCGTGTAGGCGTACTTGCCGGGATCGGCGGCGGGAGTTGAACGGGACGTGCTCACGGTTCACAGCGCGAAGAGGCTTCGGGTCTTGTCCAGGACATCACCGAGGGACCGGAAGGCATTGCCGAGGGCCTGCACATGGTAGATGTCGTCGATCGCGGTCTTCAACTGCGCGGGTTCCAGCGAGGAACCGAGCGCCTTGCCGTCGAGGTCGCTGCCCGAGGCGCGCAGGAGAAATTCGAGGGACTGGTTGAATTGGGCGGGGCCGTACCGCTCCATGATCCCGGTGTAGATCGAGACGATCGACTGGCCGCCGAGGATGCTGAACCGATAGAGATCGCGCAGGCCCTGGGCGCCTTCGAGGCCCTGCCGGGAGTACGCCAAGATGTCGGCCGCGATGTTGAGTCCGGCACGAATCGCGGGTCCGGCATCGGCCAGCAGCTGCGCCTTGACCGAGGCAATCTTGGTTCTCAGCTCCTCGTGTCCGCCCTCCTTCGCCAGCGCCTCCTCGGCGAACGACAAGGCGGCAAACTGGTCGGAGGCATCCTTGAACCGTTCGCCGACGAACTGCCTCAGTTCCGTCTCCGACATCCCGCCACCCTTGTTCTTCAGCGCATCCAGAAATTCATGCAGGGCTTTCCCGCTCTGGGATTCACCCATCATGTTGACGTACTTCTCGGCCAGCTCGGTGGCACTGGTC
>JAEUGZ010000591.1 GCA_016794725.1 Opitutaceae bacterium
GGGCTTATTCGGTTTCCGAATCGCGTTCGGTCGCCAGCGCCGGAGTGAGGCCCTGCCCCTTGACGCGGATGCCGCGGAGCTTTTCTAGCACGAAGGCAGCATGCTCCTCCGCGATGTCCACCAGCGTGTGGCGCTGACGGATGTCAATCGCGCCCACGATTTGGGCCGGCAGGCGGGTGACACCCGCAATCTTGCCGACGACGTCCGCCGGCGTGATCAGGTTCTTGCGGCCGACATTGAAAAAGATGGTCGTGAACCCTGGTTCGCGGCCCGTGCGGACGGGTGGCGCCGGCGGTGGAACAGACTCTCGTGCCGACGGACGGGCAAAGCTGGACTCGCTCGCACGCGTCGCTTTTGGCTCCATCCTCTCCGCCCGGGCACGCGCGCTGGGTGCCGCCGCCGCCGCGGGCAGCGAGGCGGGCGCACTCTCCGGCGTAGCGGTGCTCCCTTTCCGCTCGGGTTTGGCGGGCGTTGCCGGTTCCTGCGCCGCCTCTCCGCCCTGGAGCAGATGAATCAGCGCGGAACAAATGTCAGTGCTGGCGTAGCCCTGTTCGAGCAGGCGATCGATCAGACGGTCCTGTTTTCGATAAACCGCCTGATCGAGGGTGGTTCGCAGTTTCTCGAAAAAGAGGTTCGCCCGCGCCTCCTCCACCTGATCCAGCGAGGGAACATTCTCGCGCCGGATCTTGAGTTTCGCAAACCGGACCATGCTCTGGAGCTTCCAGAGATCGCGGCCCGAAACGAAGGTGAAGGCCTTGCCCGTCTTGCCCGCACGGCCGGTGCGACCAATGCGATGGGTGTAGTCTTCCGCGTCGTTGGGGAGGTCAAAGTTGAACACCACCTCCAGGTCGTCGAGATCAAGACCACGGGCCGCCACGTCGGTGGCGACGAGGAACTCGAACCCGCGGCGACGGAACTTGTCCATCACCCGGTCGCGTTGCGCCTGGCTGATATCGCCGTGCAGGCGGTCCGTCGCATAGCCGCGCGCATGCAGGTGCTCGTCCAGCTCGTCGACCATGATCTTGGTACTGCAGAAAATGATTCCGTAGCGAAAGTCGTAGAGATCGATCAGGCGTGTGAGGACATCGATTTTCGTCCGGCGATCGACTTCGAAGTACACCTGGTCGACCTGCGGCGCGTTCTTCGCATGGGCCTCGATCTTGATCCATGCGGGGTCCTTCGAGTAGCGACCGATCAGGTCCTGGATGGCTCGCGGCATCGTGGCCGAGAAAAAGAGCGACTGCCGGGTGGCGGGGGATCGAGAGAGGATGTGTTCGATGTCGTCGCGGAAGCCCATGTCCAACATGCGATCCGCCTCGTCGAGGATGACCAGTTTAAGGGCGTCGAGCTTGAGGGTCCCGCGCTCCATGTGGTCCATCACCCGGCCCGGGGTCCCGATCACAATCTGCACCCCCGCAGCCAGAGCCCGGAACTGCCGTTCATAGGACTGGCCGCCGTAGATCGGTACCGCGTGCACGCCTCGCTTGAACAGCGACAACTTGCCCACTTCCTCCGCCACCTGCACGGCGAGCTCACGGGTCGGGCAGAGCACCAGAACCTGCACGGCCTTCAGATGGGAGTCGACCTGGGTGATCGCCGGAACGGCAAACGCCGCGGTCTTGCCGGAGCCGGTCGCTGACTGACCGACGACATCCCGCCCGGTCAAGGCCACCGGAATCACAGCGGTCTGGATCGGTGAAGCCTCTTCGAAGCCCATCTTGTCCACGGCTTTGAGTAGTTCTGGCGCGAGTCCCAGCTCGGCAAATGGGCGTTTTTCCATGGGCCCATGTTGCCCGGCCGGCAGGCACGCACGAGCGTAATCTTCCCGGTCGTACCCCGGGCCGCCAATCGTTTGGCTCGCCTTTCGGCCCGTTTCGGCCGCACTCCCTTCATGCCGTTCTCGAAGTTAGGTCTACATACCAGTCTCCTCCGCGGGGTCCAAGCGATGGGGTACACCGATCCCACACCCATTCAGCTGCGGGCCATTCCCGTGGTGCTTTCCGGACGCGACTTGATTGCTTCTGCCCAAACGGGAACCGGCAAGACGGCCGCGTTTGCCTTGCCGGTGCTCAACCGGCTCGGCCCGCACCGTCCGGGGCAACCGCGCGTCTTGGTGCTCGAGCCCACCCGCGAGCTGGCGGCCCAGGTCGAGACTGCGTTCCGGGACTTCGGACGCTTCACCGATGTGCGGGCCACGGTGGTGCACGGCGGCGTCGGTTACGGGCGACAACGGGGCGAGTTGCGCGCCGGCTCAGACATCGTCATCGCCACGGTGGGCCGGCTGCTCGACTTCCTGCAGGAAAAGACGCTGCGCCTCGATTCCGTCGAGGTGCTGATCCTGGACGAAGTCGATCGCATGCTCGACATGGGCTTCATCAACGACGTCAAACGCATCGTTGAGCTGTGCCCAAAGCAGCGGCAAACACTCTTTTTCTCAGCCACGGTGCCACCTGAAATCGAAGCCGTCGCCCGGTTCGCCCTCAAGGATCCGGCCCGGATCGAGATTGGCGTGGCCCGCTCAGTCAATGAGTCAGTCAAACACGCCCTCTTTCCGGTGGTCAACGACCAGAAGTTCGATCTGCTGCTCGGTCTGTTGGAGAAGACGGATTTTCAAAGCGTGATCATCTTCTCCCGCACCAAGCACGGGGCGGACCGCATCGCCCGCCGTCTGAAGGGCGCCAATCACTCCGTCGCCGTGCTGCACGCCAATCGCTCCCAAAACCAGCGGGTCGAGGCCCTCGAGGGCTTCAAGGCCGGGCGCTACGAGATCATGGTGGCGACAGACATCGCCGCCCGCGGCATCGACGTCGCCGGCGTGTCACACGTCATCAACTACGACGTGCCCGAGAATCCCGAGGACTACGTGCACCGGATCGGCCGCACCGGCCGCGCCATGGCGGTGGGTGACGCGTTCACGCTCGCCATCCCGGAAAACGCCAGCGACGTCCGCGACATTGAGCGCTTCATTGGCAGCAAGATTCCCCAGCTTTCACTCGACGCCTTTCCGTATGCCGGGGGACGTGCACCGGTCATCGACACCAACCGGCCGGGCCCCAGCCGACCCAAGGGCGGCCCCCGGGCCGGGCGAGGGCCGGGCTCTCCGGGTCGCAACCAGAGCCGCGAGCCGGGTGGCCGGCCGCACGGCGGCGGCAACCCCTCGCACCACCCGAGCGGCAAACCGGGCCAGCACTGGCGCCGACGCGACGGGCGGTAGCTCAATCGCCGCGACCCTGCCCGTCCGTCACCGGACTTGCAGGGTGTCGCCCTCGTAGGCAAGCCCCAGCGAAGGCACGGTGACCGCCTTGCGGTTGCCGTCCTTTTTCACGCTGCCCGCGACCCAGGCCTGATACCCGGCCTGTCGGGCGAGACCGGCCACGGCTTCCGCCTGTGACGCCGGAACGTAGGCAGCGAAGCCCACCCCCATATTGAACGTGGCATAGGCCTCGCGCAGGGAAATCGGTCCGGCCTCCATCAGGAACCGGAACAGGGCCGGGATCGGACCGGGCTCGGTGATTTCGTACACAAACGGCTCCTCGAGGCGCATCAGTTTGCGCCAGCCATGTCCGGTCACATGAGCGAGGTAGTGCAACGGCAACCCGCGCTCCAGGCAGTCGCGCACAAATCTTACGTAGATCACCGAAGGCGCCAGCAAAGCCTCGCCATAGGAGCGGGCGTCACCGTACCCGATGGGTGTCCGGTAACCCTGCGGCAACGACGCGGCGATCAGCCGGCAAAGCGACAGCCCGTTGGTCTGCACGCCGGAGGAAGCGAGGAAAACGATGGCGTCACCCGCACGAACCTCCCCGGTGATGCGACGCGATTTCGGCGCAATGCGTCCGAGCGCGGATCCGGCGAGCACAATCGATTCCGGCTGCACAATGCCCTTCAAGGTCGGCGTTTCACCTCCGCCCCACACCGCTCCGGCCTGCCGGCAGCCTTCGGCGAAACCATCGACAAGGGCCTTCATGCGCACTGCATCGGCAAACCAGCCGGAGTCACCGACCGCCGCGTGCATGGCGATGGAGATCGGCAGCGCCCCGCAAGTGACCAGGTCATTCACAATCGTCGCGACCGTATCGATGGAAATCTCGCGATAAAAACACCCGCCCCCCTCCGCGTACACCGCGTCCGCCACCAGGTTCTTGGTCCCCAGACCCTCCTCGACGTGGGCCAGGTAGTGGTCGGCCGCTTCAATGAGGTATGCGCTTTCGCCGCGCACCGACGCCGGCTCGCTGTAGCCGTGGTCGTGCAACAACGACGCCGTGGTCCGGGCCGCCTGCTGGCAGGCGCGCTTGAAGGCGTCGAGCTGGTCGTAGCGAACGCCGGAGGATTCGTAGCTGAGACTCATCAGTAGGATCGACCTTCGCTGCGGTCGTAGTAGTTGATGTAGGCCTGATTCACCACGCGGTAGCCGCCCGCCGTCGGGTACTTGCCGGTGAAATACCAGTCGCCCCGATGATTCGGCACCGCGGCGTGGAGATTTTCAATGGTCTGGAAGATGATCTCGATTTCACCGACCCATTCGATGCCCTTCGGGCGAACGAGGTCTGTGATTCGCGCCGAGATTTCCTCCGGTTTGAACGATTCGTAGATGCGTCGAACCTGGTTCTCCAGTTCGGCTCCGGCCGGCTTGGCCACCTCGGCCTGGCAGGCCCGGTAGGTCTCCTCCAGCACCTCGGTCTGACCCCGCTCCTTGAGCAGCGAAACGGCGGCCTCAAAGGCGATGAACTTGCCCAGTTCGGACATATCAATGCCATAACAATCCGGATACCGAATCTGCGGCGCAGTCGACACGATCACGATCTTCCGCGGCGCCAGGCGGGTGAGGATGCGCAGGATCGACCGCCGCAGCGTCGTGCCGCGCACAATCGAATCGTCGACACAGACGAGATGATCACCCGGTTTGACCGAACCATAGGTGATGTCGTAAACGTGACTCGCGAGCTGGTTGCGGAAACTCTCCTGCCCGATGAAGGTGCGGATCTTCACATCCTTGCTCACGACCTTTTCACCCCGGGGCCAGTTGCGGAGAATCAGGTCGTCGAGGAGCGCCTCGCTGAGTTCGCCCTCACGGCTGGCCTTGAGGATGGCGGCCTTGACCTCGTCGCGCCGCCGCTCCCGAAGCGCCGACATGAGGCCGTAGTAGGCCACCTCGGCCGTGTTGGGGATGAAACTGAAGACCGTGTTGGCCCAGTCGTTGTCCACCGCGCGCAGCACCTGCCCGGCCAGCCGGGCACCCAGCGCCTTCCGTTCGGAGTAGATGTCCAGATCGTTTCCCCGGGAGAAGTAGATCCGCTCGAACGAGCAGGACGCCCGCGGCAGGGGATCGACGAACCGCGACGACTTGAGCTCGCCGCGTTTCTTGATCGTGACCACATGACCGGGCTCCACCTCGTGCACCTGATCGGCGCTGAGGTCAAAGGAGGTCATCAGCGGTGCCCGCTCCGAAGCAAAGGCCACCACCTCGTCATTCTGAAAATAATGGCACGGACGGATGCCCGCCGGATCCCGGGCGACAAAGGCATCGCCGTTCCCCACCATCCCCGCCAGCGCATAACCGCCATCCCACTTTTTGGAGGCACGGGTGATGACCCGGGCAATGTCGAGGTCCTCGCTGATCCGCCGGGAAATCTCTGCTCCCTCGAGGCTGCGCGTGCGCAGGTAGCGGTAGAGGTCCTCGTGTTCCTCATCGAGGAAGAATCCGATCTTTTCCAGCAGGGCCTGGGTGTCGGTGGCAAAAATCGGATGCTGTCCCATCGCAATGAGCGAGTCGTTCAGCTCCGCCGTGTTGGTCATGTTGAAATTCCCCGCCAGCGCCAGGTTGCGCGTCGGCCACGGAGAACGCCGGAAATAGGGATGACAGGAGGAGAGGTTGTAGCCCCCGCTCGTGCCATAGCGCAGATGCCCCATCAGGAGCTCGCCACCGAAGTCAAAGTGCTTCTTGACCGTGTCGGGAAATTCCGGATGCACGACGCCGCTGGCCTGCTTTTCCTGATACTGGTTGAGCAGCAGCTTGAAGATCTTGTCGAGGGGGTTGGCCTTGACATGCCGCTCGCGGAACATGAAGGGCTCACCCGCCGGCATGTCGAGTTTCACGCAGGCGACCCCGGCCCCATCCTGGCCGCGGTTGTGCTGCTTTTCCATGAGCAGGAAAAGCTTTGAGAAGCCCCAGAGGGGCGTTCCGTACTTTTCCTGGTAGTAGGAAAGGGGTTTGAGCAGTCGCACCAGGGCGATGCCGCACTCATGACGGATCGAGTCACTCATGTTGGAAATTTCCTTTGCCTGCGGGCGGGGCGCCCAGGGACTCTCCGGGTTGGAGGAGCGGCCGCAGCGATTCAACGCGCCAGGCCATGACGAGCCCACCGAGTTGGAGCGCGAGGGCGATTCCGTCCGTCACTTCGCCAACGGCCAGCGCCGGCACCCCCATCTCAGCCGCCGCCGCGAGCAGCGCGCCTTCCCGCTCCGCCGGCACGATCGACACGAGACGCCGGCCATCTTCACCGAAGAGGAGGCTGTCGCGCCGGCGGGCCTGGCGGGGATGAATCGCCAGCAGCGCCCCGCGTTGAGCCTCCGTCCCGGTCAGCAACGTGGACACCGCCACCAGCAGCCCGCCCTCACCCACCGCCTGCAGCCGTGTGACGAGGCCCTCTCCCCGAATGCGTTCGCAGAAGGCTCGGAGCCGCAGGAGAGCCGGATAATCGGGGGCAAGCGGTACCCCCGCAAGTGAACCCAATGCCGTTTCCTGGAAAAGGCTGCCCGGGAGCTCTCCCTCCATCCCACCCACCACCACGATGCGATCGCCCGGGGACGCGGTTGCGTGGCCAGGGGTGCCGCGCGCGTCACCGGTTGAATCGGATCGCAGGAAAACGGGCCGGAGGGACGCTGTCGCCGGCCCGCCCTCCACACTCCACCGGACACGGGCCTCGGTCACGCGAACGGACAGGGCCAGGGCCGCTTCGCGCACCCCTGAGACCCACTCGTCCACGAGGAATCTCGCTTCGGCCTGCGCCGGTGACGGCGCCTGAAGGTGCACCTCCACACCGTCCAGCGTCCTGCCGTCGGCCAGACCCGCCAACCACGCCATCGCCATGGCTCGACTGGCGCCTCGATGGGGATGCAAAAAAGCCCACCGACGAGCCATCTCGGTCGACACGACGGATCGCACGGGCCTGTTGGCGCCTCGCGCCCCCAGAAGTGCGGTCAGTTTGACCAAAGCAACCTGGAGATCGCGGGCCGTGGGATCCACCCACTTGCTCCGTTCCGGTGTCCAACTGCTGGTAGCATCCAGGTACCGTGGCGCGGACGCAGGCTGGGAATCGACCGGGTCAGGTCCAATCCACCTCGCACCCGGAACGTCGATCCAAAACTCCGTCGCTCGACGCACGCGCAACCGTCCGGTGCGTTGCAACCTGCCAATTCGCAAGGCAACCAGATCGGGACGAAAGGGCTCCGTGTCCTGTTCGCGCCCACACCAAATCTCACCCGGACTCGCCAGCAGGTCGCAGCTGGTGGGATCGTTCACTCCTCCCAGCACGTCTGCGTTGAGTTCGAAACCACCGGGACATGCCCACGCCAGACGAGCCACCACCGCGGCCAGGCTGGACGTGCTCCAAGCATAGAGACGAACCCAGGGCGCCGCAGGACGAAAGGATGGAGTTTCGCCAGAAACGAGGTAAAGAGCCCCTCCATCCTCAAGTTCTCCGAGCGCCAACGACTTTTCCTTTTCCGCGGCGCCCAGTGATCCGCCCAGCATCGCGATTTCCCATCGTGCTAGGCCGGTGGGATGCCAGCGCTCGCGCCACGCCGCGAGTTCCTGTGAGCTAGCCTCCCGCTGGAGCGCCACCCGCAAGGGCTCTACCCAGGAGTCCTCCGCGGCACCGCGTGCATCCAAGGCCGGCGTCGCGGGTTGCCGGGATTCAGGGGACTGAGGGACCGAATCCGATACCATCATGCGGGGAGGCGAGAAGAGCGATCCAGCATGGCGGTCTAGGGAACCTCCTGCAAAAAGCCAGTGACCCCCTTACGTTTCCGGTGGGACAGGCCGAGCCCCAGGCGTGGTTGCTTATGGGAAGTCGTGCCGGTCAGGCCGAAAGGAAAGGTTTTCACAGGCCGTTAAAATCAGACGATGACGCTGTGAACCGCAATACGGTCAAGGGGTTTCTACCACGCGACCGGCGGCGATCAGGTTTTTGCACGATTGCGGGGATGAAAACGAGTGTGGTGGTCCAGCAACCGCACCGGTGAAACTGCAGTATAAATTTCTGTTGTTGAGATATTAGCGTGTCCCAACATTTCTTGTATGGCACGCAGGTCTGCACCGCCTCCGAGCAGGTGGGTGGCAAAGCTATGGCGCAGCAGATGCGGTTTCACCGCCTGGCGGATTCCTGCTTTTTCCGCGTAGCGCTTGACCAGCAACCAGAGAGTGACTCGCGACAAAGGCCCCCCGCGTTCACTCAAAAACAGATGGCCGCCGGTTTTCTTGGTGCGAACAAAGTGGGAGCGACCCGCCTCCAGGTACCGGGCGATCGCCTCCGCGGCGCGGCGACCCAACGGGACGATTCGCTCCTTTGAGCCTTTGCCAAACACACGCAGAAAACCCTGCTCCAAATCGACTTGCATCAACGAAAGCCGCGCCAACTCGGAAACCCGCAATCCACTCGAATAAAACACCTCGAGGATGGCCCGATCACGCAGGGCAAACGCATCCCCGCCCGTGGGAGCGGCAAGCAAACGCTCGACTTCCACCTCCGAAAGGGTCCCAGGGAGTTTGCGAACCCGTTTGGCTCCGAGGAGAAGGGCCGTCGGATCGCCGTCGCGTTGCTGCTCGTGCACCTGATGTCGAAAAAACACCCGCAACGCGGTCAGTTTACGGGCAAGACTGCTCGCTTTCAGGTCGGAGGCGGAGAGTGATTTTAACCAAGCAGTGAGCTCCGTCGCGGTGACCGCGGACCAGCCCGGCGCCGACGTCCTGGCGGCGAGAAACTGGGCGCACTGGTCCAAATCGCGCTGGTAGGCCTGCCAGGTATTCGGGGCAAGTCCGCGCTCCAACTGCAGGTAGGCGATGAAGCCATTGATCTCCGAGGAAAACCGATCCGGTGCCCGGCTGGTTTCGTCGCGCATGGCAGTCGTTTGTCCCTTCCCCCGCCGGGGCCGCTAGTACCGCCGACGCGGTGCCATCCGGGGTGCCGGATTGGCGTCCTTCATGCGATACGTGATCCGAGCCTTATCCAAGTCGTAGGGGCTCATCTCCATCTTCACGTTGTCGCCCGCCGCGATCTTGATGAAATTTTTCCTGAGCTTGCCCGAGATGTGGGCGAGGACCACATGCCCGTTGGCAAGCTGGACCTTGAACATCGTGCCGGGAAGCACCGCGATGATCTTACCTTCGACTTCAATCGATTTATCGTCGGCCATATCAACGGGCGCTTACGCCAGACAGTGAGAACAAAATCATGCAGTGTGAGTGGTGGAGACCCAAAAGGGACCCTTGAATCGCTGATCCTACGCCCTTTAGTCAAGGTTTTCCTCTGAAGTCGGACATCTTGGTGGTCCGGCCCGCACCATGTCGTCCCTCGATTCCACTCCCCCTCCCTGCCCGTTTGAGAAGCGCTTCCCATCCCAGTTGGTACGCGATGACGTATTCTACATGTCATTGGCCTACAATCAGGCGATTGATGCATGGAGGGATGATGAAGTGCCAATCGGTTGCGTGATCGAGCGGGAGGGCGAGGTGGTTGCATCGGCCCACAATACGGTCGAAGTGGCGCGCGACCCCACGGCCCATGCCGAGATGCTCGCCCTGACCCAAGCAGCCACGGCCTACGGAGACTGGCGTCTGGAAGGCGCAACCGTCTACGTCACCAAAGAGCCGTGCCCCATGTGCTCCGGGGCCTTGCTCATGTCGCGGGTCAAGCGGGTCTGCTACGCCGTGCCCGATCCCAAGATGGGTTGTCTGGGCGGCGCGACCAATCTCAACGACCTGCCTCGCATCAATCATCACTTGGAACTGACCGCTGGAGGCGTGCTGGAAACGGAGTGCCGAGAGCTCATTCAGGCGTTCTTCAAACTCAAACGGCTCGCCGACTGACCGGCGCTCATGTCGGGTACTTCACCGAACTTCCCCTGAATTGGGTGTCATGGGTTGACGCTGGTGCCTCCGGGGCCCATCTTGCTTTTTCCTTTTTCGTTCCAACCACAATCCCACAACACACATGGCCTACGAACTCCCGAAGCTGCCTTACGCCTACGATGCTCTCGTTCCGCACATTGATGCGAAGACGATGGAGATCCATCATGGCAAGCATCACCAAGCCTATGTCACCAACGCCAACAATGCGTTGAAGGACCACGCCGCGCTGGCCGCATTGCCGGTGAACGAGCTGATTGCCGATCTTTCCAAGGTTCCGGAGGCCATTCGCGGTGCCCTGCGCAACAACGCTGGCGGCCACAGCAATCACGCGTTTTTCTGGACCATCCTGGGCGCCGGCAAGGGAGGCGCCCCCAAAGGCAAGCTCGCCGATGCCATCACGGCCACGTTTGGCAGCTTCGATGCCTTCAAGACCGAATTTGCCAAGGCTGCCACCACCCGTTTCGGCTCCGGCTGGGCCTGGTTGGTCGTCGGCGCGGACAAGAAGCTGGCCATTGGCTCTACGGCCAATCAGGACAGCCCGCTTATGGGCAAGGGAGTCGCCGGCATCGAAGGCAAACCCGTCATCGGTCTCGATGTCTGGGAACACGCCTACTACTTGAACTACCAGAATCGCCGTCCCGACTACATCGCCGCCTTCTGGAATGTCGTCAATTGGGATGCCGCCGAAGCCAACTACCTCGCCGCGCTTTGAGCCGGTAGGTGACGAATTGCGCAAGCCGCACCGTGAGGTGCGGCTTTTTTTGTCCCTCCCCGTCCCCCTTAGCGAATTGTCGTCAGCTCGCACCGGGTGGCTCGCCGGGTTGGGGGGTCGTAGTCGACGAGCGCCCCGGAAATGCGTACATCGTCCTCCGCCACTTCAAACCGGCGCGGCATGCCATCGAGGAATCGGCCGATGACGGCCTGCAAATCCCGGCCCAGCACACCGAGGTACGGCCCCGTCATTCCCACGTCGCAACAAAAGGCAGTCCCTTGGCGCAGCACCGTTGTATCCGCGGTCGGCACGTGGGTATGGGTACCCAGCACTGCGACCGCGCGCCCGTCCAGGTACCAGCCCAACGCCTGCTTTTCACTGGTCGCCTCGGCATGGATTTCGATCAGCGCGGCATCCGCACGTCCCGCCCCGACCGTCCTGGCCAGCAGTGCATCACTGGTGAGAAAGGGACAGTCCACCTTGGGACCCATGAACTGGCGACCCAGCACGGTCGCAACCGCGAGGCGAAACCCAGCCTTCTCCAGCACCAGGTGGTCACGACCGGGACAAGCGGCGGGCAAATTGGCCGGCCGGCAGACTCGCTCCAGGTCCACAATGTCGTGCTCAAATCCCTTCTGATCCCAGACGTGATCGCCGAGTGTGATCGCATCGATTCCCCCGGACAGGAGTGAACGCGCAATGCTCGCAGTCAGGCCCGAACCGGCCGCCGCGTTTTCGGCATTGGCTACGACAAAATCGATCGCCTGCTCCTCCCGAAACGCCGGTATCCGCGCCAGGACGAGGTCACGTCCGGGACGACCGACAATGTCACCGATAAAAAGGATTCTGATCACGCTTCCCGAGTCAGGGCGATGCGCAGAGGAGTGACCAGATCATTCCTCACGAAGGGTTTCCACCCTCTGGAACCGGCCGCTTTTCCGCTCTTGCCAGCCTGACCAGCCCTTGGTTTTGTATTTTCTCTCTCTGTCTCCTCTGCTGCTTCGATGAAAACCAACACCTCGCCCTCCGCGTTTCCGCAACCTGAACTTGGTCGTGAAATGAATGGTGCCGACTCTGTCGTCGAGTGCCTGCTCCGCGAAGGCGTCGATTCCATTTTCGCCTATCCAGGTGGCGCTTCCCAGGAACTTCACCAGGCGTTTGCGCGTTCGGGCAAGGTCCGCGTCATCCTGCCCCGCCATGAACAAGGCGGATCGTTTGCCGCAGAAGGGTTTGCTCGCGCGAGCGGCAAGGTCGGCGTGTGCATGGCAACCAGCGGCCCGGGTGCAACCAACCTGGTCTCGGCCATCGCCGACGCCTTCATGGACTCGACCCCCATGGTGGCCATCACCGGGCAGGTGTTTTCCAAATACATTGGCAAGAGCGCATTTCAGGAAACTGACTTTTTCGGCATGACCCTGCCGATCGTGAAGCACTCGTACCTGGTGCTTAATGTGCACGACCTGCCCCGCGTCTTCAAAGAAGCCTTCCACCTCGCCCGTTCGGGCCGGCCGGGTCCCGTGGTGATTGATATTCCTAAGGACGTGCAGCAAGCCCGCTTCCGCCCGGTTTTCCCGGCCACCGTCGAATTCAAGAATCCGTACGTCAATGAGGTCCACCACGCTTCCGACGAATCCCTGCGTCAGGTTCTCGCCCTCATCGCCCAGTCCAAACGTCCGGTGCTCTACACCGGCGGTGGCATCGTCACGGCCGAAGCACACAAGGAACTGCGCGCCTTTGCCGAACGCGTGAACGTCCCGGTCGCCACGACCCTGATGGGTGTCGGCTCCTTCCCGGAAACCCATCCCCTCTCGATGCAGTGGTTTGGCATGCACGGTGCGGCCTACGGCAACTGGGCGGTGGATCAGTCCGACCTGCTGCTGTGCTTTGGCGCCCGCTTCGATGACCGCATCACCGGTGATGTCAGCAAATTCGCCAGCGGCGCGAAGATCGTCCATCTCGACATCGACGCCGCGGAGCACAACAAGAACAAGCGCGTTCACCTGCCGATTCTCAGCGACGTCAAGTATGCGCTCGCGCGGATGGTCGAACTCGCCGCAATCGACAAATTCACCGCTCCCGACACCAAGGCCTGGCAGGATCAGATCAGCACGTGGAAACGGGAACATCCCTTTGACAGCTCCGCCGGCTTCGGCAAGAGCCCGCACATCCTGCCCCAGGAGGCCGTGGCGGCCCTCTATGAATTGACCAAGGGCGATGCCATCATCACGACCGGCGTGGGCCAGCATCAGATGTGGGCGGCCCAATTCTACCGGTTCGACGAACCGCGTCGCTACATCAGTTCCCTCGGTCTCGGCGCCATGGGCTTCGGATACCCTGCCGCCCTCGGAGCCAAGGTCGCCTGTCCGGACAAGCAGGTGATCGACATCGATGGTGACGGCTCCTTTGTCATGAACATCCAGGAACTCGCCACCGCCCACATCGAGAAGATCGCGGCCAAGGCGATGATCCTGAACAACCAGCACCTCGGCATGGTCGTGCAGTGGGAGGACCGCTTCTACGGTAGTGTGCGGGGCAATACTATTCTGGGTGACGAGAAGAACGTGGGCAGTCCCGACAATCCCGCCGGGCTCTATCCGGATTTCGTCAAGATCGCGGAGGGGTTTGGCGTCAAGGGTCGCCGGGTGATCAAGAAGAGCGAGCTGCGCGAGGCCATCCAGGAGATGCTGGACTACGACGGCCCCTACCTGCTCGACATCATCGTGCCCTACACGGAACACGTGCTGCCGATGATCCCGGCCGGCAAGACCGTCAAGGAGATGATCCTCACGTAGGTCACGCTTCCTTCGTTCTCACCAGCCCGGGTTTCCACCCGGGCTTTTTCATTTCTGCCATCCGCCTCCACCGAGGCACGATGGAGGCATCCGTCGCCGAGGCTTCTCCCCATCGACGTCCCCGGTCGACAAAAAAACGCCGCCCGGACGGGCGGCGTTGGGCGAGAGACTCGTCTCGAAAGGAGCTCAGGTCGTCGGGACCGTTTGGATGGTCTTGAGGATGCGACCCGCCACCAGGTACGGATCCGCCGCGGAATTCGGACGGCGATCCTCGAGGTAGCCCTTGTAGCCGCTGTTGACGAAGCTGTGCGGAATGCGCACCGACGCTCCGCGATCGGCCAGACCGTAGGAGAACTTGTCGATCGACTGCGTCTCGTGCAGGCCGGTGAGACGGAGGTGGTTGTCCGGACCATACACCGCGATGTGCTCGTCGCGGTACTTGTCGAAGGCGGCCATGAGCTTTTCGAAGTAGGCCTTGCCGCCGACTTCGCGCATGAAGGTGGTTGAGAAATTCGAGTGCATGCCGGAACCGTTCCAGTCGACCGAGCGGCCCCACTCGCCGCGGATCGGCTTGCAGTGCCATTCAATGTCGATGCCGTAACTCTCGCACAGACGCGCCATCAGGTAGCGCGCAACCCAAAGTTGATCAGCGGCATTCTTCGATCCCTTGCCGAACACCTGGAACTCCCACTGGCCCTTCGCCACTTCGGCATTGATGCCTTCAATGTTGATCCCGGCTGCAATGCAAAGGTCGATGTGCTGCTCGACAATCTCGCGGGCGACATCGCCCACATACTTGTAGCCCACGCCCGTGTAGTACGGTCCTTGCGGCGCCGGATAACCGCTGTCTGCGGGGAAACCGAGCGGACGACCATTCTGGTAGAAGAAATATTCCTGCTCGAAACCAAACCACGTGCCCGGATCATCCGGAATCGTCGCCCGGGAATTCGTCGGGTGCGGCGTGCCATTGGGCAGCAACACTTCGCACATCACCAAAACGGCATTCTTGCGCGTCGCGTCCGGATAGAGCGCAACCGGCTTCAGCAGACAGTCCGAGCTTTTGCCCTCGGCTTGCTGGGTGGAGCTTCCATCGAAGCCCCAGACCGGGAGATCCTCCAATTTCAGCGAGGCGAGTTCGCCATCGACGATCTTGGTCTTGCTACGCATTCCAGCCATCGGGGTGTAACCGTCGAGCCAGATGTATTCCAGTTTGATTTTGGCCATAATTGGGAGGGATTTCAGGAGTGGGGCGCAACGGACCCGCTCGTGGAAATGAGCCCGGGTACCGCCTGCACCAACACGCATTCCAAGCACCTTATATGCCAGAGCGAGCTAGAAGTTTCGTTCATGCGACATTTTGCCTGCTTTGCGCCCTTGTGTTCAAATTGGACCAGAAGTCACCCTTGCCACCGCACCCAACGCTCGAAATTGTCCACAGTTAGGTCATGCAACAGGTCAAAGATACGCAGCGCGCCCTGGTCCGCATCGGATACGACGGGCGGGTGCATAAGACCTTTCGAGGGCCACTCGCAAAGGAACGCTTTGAAAACGAAGTGCGGGTGCTGCGCCACCTCGAGGAAAGGGGGTGCGATTTCGTTCCCAAGCTGCTCGAAAGCGACCCGGATCTGCTCAAGATCGTCACCACCAACTGCGGGCGCATTGTCGAACACCTCGACCCCTCCCGCATGGTTGCGCTCTACGCCGAGCTGCTTCCGTTCGGGGTGCGGCATGAGGACCCCTACTTGCGCAACGTGACCTACCGAACTTCCGACGGACGTTTCTGCCTGATCGACTTCGAGTTCGCCACG
>JAEUGZ010000628.1 GCA_016794725.1 Opitutaceae bacterium
GTCTCGGAAAACGCATCGACGACGCGACCGCTTGACTCCACCTTTCGGTGGTGATTCCCCATCACCCACTTGCATGGACGCTGATCGTGGCCGGGCTGTGCGCGAGCGTCGGCCATGCAGGAGCCCAAGCGTCGGCACGCGAGACCGTCCCCACCCCGCCGCGCTCACACCGGGCATGGAAACACCCGGTGGAGTGGTACCCGGCCTCCGTCCAGCGTTGGTTTGAAGCGCTGCCTCCGGCACTGCGCTTCTCGGAACCGCGGTTCCGCAAAGGCGACGACCCGGCCTGGTCCACCCCGGACCTGGACGACTCGGGTTGGGAGCGGCGTGGCCTGCTCCAGATTCCTTCTCGAACCGGTATCCACTGGATTCGATTTCGGGTTCGAATGGGAAATGAGGGCCTGGAACCACCCCCTTCTGGAATCATGGTGACCAGCCTGCAGGCCTACGACCTTTACTGGGACGGCGTGCTCCTGGGCAGTTCCGGAGTTCCGGGCGCGACCCGTGAAATCGAGCAGGTGGGGCGGGTCGACCAGTGGTTCTCCATTCCCACCGCACTCTGCGGCGCCGGCGAGCATGTCATTGCCCTTCGCGCCTCCAGCCACCGCGTGGGTTTTCCCAACGCCACGTCCGGACTGCGTTTGATGATGGATTCGCCATCCGTGCTTCAAGGCATTGCGTTGCGGGAGGCGTTCGTTCCGACGCTGGCAGCCGGGGCCTTGTTCATGATCGGCCTCACCAGCCTGATTCTCTGGGCGCTGGCCGCCCACCGCACGCCCCTGATGCTCCTCGGCGGGATCTGTTTCGCGGACTCCCTAATGCAGGGAATCCAAGCCATACGGTGGTTTTTCCACTACCCGGCCGACTGGCATTGGCCCGCCTACGTCACCATGGGCGCGCTGGTGGCCGTTCAGAGTTTGCTCACCCTGGCTTTCCAAATCGCGCACTTCCGCGTGCCGCGCGGACGCTGGTTCATCCTGGCACTCGCACTGTTGCTTGCGGCGGTGGCAATGCTCAACCCTGACCGCGTGGTGGGGGTGAGGCTGCTCGCCGCCGGCATCGTCGCCAACCTGCTCACAGCCATGTGGGCGGTTGGATACCAGCGCCGGGGAGCCTGGCCCGCCGTGCTCGGCATTCTGACCAGCGCCGTGCTGCTCGCCATGAGTCCCGAGGACTACCGCGCGAACTTCTTCGTCACTTACTTCCCCACCCTCTGCGGCCTGATCTGTTCGCTGGCGATCACCCTCCGTGACGAACGCCGGGATGCGCGTGCCGTCGAGCTGGCCGCGGCGCGACTCGAGCTGGAGTTGCTCAAGAAGAACATTCAGCCCCACTTCCTGCTCAACACCCTGGCCACGATCATCGAGACGATCGAACAGGAACCCAAGACCGCGGTCGCCATGGTCGAATCGCTCGCCGGCGAGTTTCGCATCCTTTCACGTATCGCGGGAGAAAAACTCATCCCGCTCAGCCAGGAACTGGAGCTGTGCCATGCCCATCTCCGGGTGATGAGCCGGCGTCGGGGTGTGCACTGTGCGCTCACCACCACGGGAGTCGACGACCAGGCGCCGGTGCCTCCCGCCCTGTTTCACACGTTGGTGGAAAACGGACTCACCCACCTGCTGCCACGCGATGGACATATTGACTTCGAGCTGCTCGCCACGCAGGTCCCGGGCGCCACGCGCTACCGCCTGATCGCCCGCGGAGAACGTCAGCCAGACGACCCCGCCCGGGCGCATGCCCCGAGGGTCGGCACCGGGCTTCGCTACATCGAGGCACGCCTCGAGGAAAGTTTTCCCCAACGCTGGTCGCTGCGCAGCGAACCGACACCCGAGGGCTGGCAGACCACCCTCGAACTCACCTCGCCGTTTGCGCTAAAGGGGGCCAGGGCATGAGGGTGCTCATCGTCGAGGACGAACCCATGCTTGCCCAGCGGCTGGAACGCTTCTGTCGCGAACTGCTCGGCGACCGGCTGGAATCGGTGCGCCTGGCGGCCCAGTTCTCCGAAGCGAGTGCTCGTCTCAGCGAGTCACCGATCGACGTGCTGTTCCTCGACCTGAACCTGCACGGACGCGATGGCATGGAACTGCTCAAGTCGAGCGTCGCTGGTTCGTTTCACACCATCATTGTCTCCGCCAACACCGACCAGGCGCTGCGGGCGTTCGAGTACGGGGTCATCGATTTTGTCCCGAAGCCCTTCTCAAAGGAGCGGGTCGCCCAGGCGCTGGCTCACGTGACTGAAAGGACCTGCCGCACCGCGGGGGCCACGAAGTACCTCGCCATCCGCAAGAGTGGTAAAGTCGACCTCATCGAGATCGACCGCGTGCTCTATGTTGAAGGCGCCGGCGCCTATGCCGAGCTGGTGCTCGACGACGGCAAACGCGCCCTGCACGACAAGACACTGGAATCGCTGCACGCACTGCTTCCCCCCGTTTTCGAACGCATCCACAAGAGTTTCGTGGTGCGCTGGAGCGCGGTGAAAACCCTGCACGTGCACGAGGGCAGTCAGTACGAGGCGGAGTTGCGCAGCGGCGTGCGGCTTCCGGTCGGCCGGACCCGCTACAAGGAATTGCGTGAAAAGTATGGGTGACGGGAGGAGGGCCTGGCCTCATCAACCCGGCGCATCCCGGCGCGGGGGCACCCGTTCGGCCTCGAGGGTCAGGTTCAGCCCCGGCAGGCGGCCCGTTTCGAAAAACTGGAGCGCCGCCTGCGTCACCTGCCGCACCACCCGTGCCACCGGAGACCGATAGTAGGTGATGGGAGGATACAGTGAAAGCGCCTCGGGCGGATGGAAGAGGGCCGCCACTTCCGCGCGCTGCGGCAGCCCCACGCCGTGGTGCAGCAACGCGGAAACGATCATGCCAATCGGCACCGGGGCCACCACCACGACCCCGCGCCGGCGCCGGATGCCGCTCGCCAGCCGACCGGCGACGGCCCGAAGTTCGGTTGGTTCGAGCGAGGTGGAGAACAGGGTCGGCATCACGGGCCGAAGGCTCCACTCGGCGCAGGCCGTCTGGAAGGAGCGCAAGGAGCTGTTGACCCCGACTGAGTCCACGTCGAGGGTGACGAGACTGATCTCGGTGATTCCCCGCTGCAGCAGCCCGAAGGTCGCATGACGGACCGCACCCGCCTGATCGACGTTGATGAACGGCAGGGACACACCCGGGGCCGCCTCCCCGAGGACCAGCGCCGGCAATCCGGCATCGGCAAAAAGCCGCTGAAAGACCGACGGAACCGACGCGAGCACGAACACATCGCCGGCAATTGGCGGACGCGACGCGATTTCCCGTAGTCGCCTGGCACTGCAAGTCTCCGGTCGCACCTCCACCCCGCGCAGGCGGAGCCGCTCCTGCAGGCGGACAAAGGTGTCGCCGGGATGCTGCCCGCGATAACCCGCAAACAGCAAGGCCCGCACCCGCCGGGTTTTTCCACGCTCGGTCGCCGACCGGGTCGCGCTTCGAGGCACGAGCCGCACGCCTCGCTTGCCAATCGTCACCTGGCCCCGCCGTTGCAACAGCTGCAACGCCTCATCCAAGACCCGCCGGCTGACGCCGAGTTGCAGGCTCCACAGTCTGCCTCCCGGCAGGGGTTCCACCAGTTGTCGCCGGTCGATCAAAGCGCCGAGGTAGTCGGCGAGCTGGTGCCCGCGCGAACGCAAAACCAGCGGTCCCTGCTGCGCATCCAGCCCAGGGACAACCCGGGAGGAGCGGGGCGGACCGAAGGTGCGGGCGGCAACGCGGTGGTCGGTGGTTTTCCCCATGGGAACGCAGGACGAACCACTTTCGCCCGCTCACCAGCCCCGCTGCAACTGTTCTCCACCGGGCGCCAACGAGTCGGTGCCCGGAGGTGGACGCACCTACGCGGCGGTCGTCGAAGCAATGCCCCGCTTCTCCAGCTGCTTTTTCAGGCTCTCCATGTAGGCCAGATGCTTCGCTTCATCGCGCACCGTGGATGCTCCAAAACAGAAGGTCGCGATTGCCCGCCGATGGCGGTTCACCTGATTGGTCTCTGTCCAGTGAATCGTGGCACTGGAGTGCGCGACCGCCTCGCCCGGCTGTAGCTCGATCGGCACGGCGTCGTAGTGCTTGGGATCGAAACCCAACAGCCCCTGGCTGAACCCCAGCACACCGCTCGCGCCGTGGGGCTTGATGCCCAGCTTGTGGGAACCCCGGGCGTACCACATGCAGCCGTTCTGTCGATCCACCGGGTCGAGCGCGATCCAGATGCCGCCGGCGATGTCCGGTGTGCGGTTCCAATAGTAGCCGTCCTGGTGGGCAGGCGTGGCCTGGGTGTCATAAGGCAGCTTGTCAAACCACTCGAGCCCCTGGGGCACCGCCTGATCCCGCATCAGGTGCGATTGCACGGCGACGTGGGGTCCGGTCTTCATAAAGTTCGAGAACCAGGCATCGTGGCGGTTGAGCGACTGCATCTTCCGCAGTGTCTCCGGTTTGGAATAGTCGTCAAAAAAGGCCTGATCCTTCGGCAGCGTAGGCACCACCTCCTTCACGTAGCGGGCGAGGTTGTCCTGCAAGGCGGCAAACTCCGCCGGAGTGAAGAGGCCCTTGATGACAACATAGCCATCCGCCTCGTAACGTGTCCTCAAATCATCGAGATCCAGTCGTGGGTTCATGTCTCGTAAGGTGGGTGATCGGTCGCAGCCTCAACGCGAGGCCCGTTGCCCGCTCAGGCTCGGGGAAGGCGTCCGTCGGCTCAAGGGACAACGAGTGACCTCATTTTGTGGCCACCGGTTCTGCGATCCGACGGGACTTCGGCCTTCGTGACACGAGCGTGACAGGCGGGGCAACACTGTGACGAAGCTGTCACCGCACCGTCGCCCATTTGCAACCTGCCTCCCGCAGGATGGCTCCGCGTGCGCAGGACTCGTCGCCTTCACGGACCGATGCCTCCCGGCGCACCGCGTCAATCACCACACCTATGTCAAACCAGCTCCCGCACCCTCGCCTTTCCCGCGATTCCTCCTCGGCACCCGGACGCGTCCGCGGCCTCTTCTCCTCCCGGCGCTCGCCCACCCCGCGCGCGGCGTCACCCTCCGGTTTGCCTGTCGGAGCCGCGGCCACGCTTCTCGGGCTGCTGGCGCTCGTTGGCTCCTCCGGTGCACTCCATGCCGGCACGGTCACGGGACGCGTGCGCGATGCGAACACCAACTCCTACCTGTTTGGCGCCACGGTGGTGGTGAAGGAGCTCAATCGTACCACCACCACCACTGCGGACGGCCAGTTTACCTTGGCGAATGTACCCGCGGGCAACTACACGCTCGTCACCTCCTACGTGGGCTACGACGACGCGGTGCGTCCCCTGTCGGTGGCCGAGGAAGGCTCCACCCGAGCCGACCTCACGCTCGGGGCCGAGATTGTGCAGTTGGGCAAGTTTGTCGTGGAGGGCAACCGGGAGGGTCAGGCTCGGGCGCTCCAGCAAAAGCGCTATGCCGACAATCTGATGGACATTGTATCGGCGGACAGCGCCGGAAAGCTGCCGGACGGAAACGCCGCCGAAGCGGTGCGCCGGCTGCCCGGCGTCTTCGCCGAGATCGACCAGAACGAGGGACGCTATGTCGTCGTGCGCGGCATCGACGCCTCGTTGAACAACATCACCATCAATGGCGTGTCAGTCGGCTCGACCGAGGCGGGCAGCCGGGGAGCGGGCATGGACTCGGTCCCGGCCGATCTGATCAGCCGTATTGAGGTGATCAAGGCGGTGACCCCGGACATGGACCACCAGGCCATTGGCGCCTCCGTGAACATCGTCACGCCGAGTGCGTTCGACCGCGCCGAGCCGTTTGCCTACGGCACACTCGCCGGCGGCTACTACAACGGGCCGAAAGGCGAATTCAAAACCAACGATTTCACCCCCTACAGCGGGAGCGCCACCGTCGGCACCACCTTCGCCGACGGCAAGTGGGGCATCATCGTGGGCGGCAGCTACAGCTTCCGTCACTACATCTCCAACCGACGCTCCGGGGGCAATCCCTGGTTCCCCGCCGCCGCCGGAAGCAACACGTACTTCCCAGCGACGCAGGCGCTCTTCCACTATGACGTGCAGCGCTGGCGCCAGGGCCTGAATGCCGCACTCGAATTCCGCCCCAGCGATCGTCACCACTTCGCCCTGCGCATCACTGACAACCAGTTCAAGGACGAGGAAGGCCGCGAGCAGAACGGCTTTGAATTTTTCCGCACTGCCTTCCCGGCCACTTTCACCTCCACGTCGGCCACCTTCACCGGCGGTCGTTCCACCGTCGAATACCGCTACTACCTGCAGAAGCACAACATCACGAATTATGCGTTCGAGGGGAAACACCAGCTCGGTGACGGCTCGATCAAACTCGACTACACGGTCGCCCTCGGCAACGCCGAGAAGAAGACCCCGAACCGGACCGACTGGGAGTTTCGTTCTCCCACCAATATCTCCAGCTCGATCGACATCAGCCCGGAGTACTGGGTGGTCACGCCGAGCGCCAACTTCTTCGACGCCGCCAACTACCCCTTCCGCCGCGTACGCTTTCGGCGCGACCTGGAGACGGAAGACAATGTCACTGCCGCGCTCAACCTGAAGAAGGAGCTGTCGATCCTCGGGCGCCAGGGTTTCCTCCAGGTGGGCGGCAAGTACTACACCCGCGACAAGGACTGGGACCGCACCAACACCGACTACGCCGCCGGTACCGGCGCCAATCTCTTCAACCTGAGCCAGTTTGGCGTCTCCTCACCCGCCCATGAGCTCTTCGGCGGTGCCTTCAAGATGTCGCCGCAAATCGATCTGGACGCCGTTCAGGCCTTCTTCGCCGCCAATCCCCGCTACTTCGTGGACAACCCGGCGGGCTCGCTGTCGAACTCGTACGTGACCGACTTTGGCCTCAAGGAGAAGGTGCTCGCCGGCTATGCGATGGGAAAACTGAACTTCAACGACCTCAGCGTACTGGCGGGCGTGAGGATGGAAAGCAACGAGGGAGACGTGCGCCAGACCGAGCTGCCGACCGCCGGCTCGACCACGCTGGCGCCGCGGATCAACCAGTTCAACAAACGCGACACGCAGGTGCTCCCGGGAGTGCACCTGCGGTACGAACCCCGGCGCAACTGGGTGCTGCGCGCGGCCTGGACCACCACGCTCGGACGTCCCAACTACCCCGACATCGCCGGGGCGAGCACGTTCTCCTACGCGGAGACCGCCACCGGCTCCGGCATCTACACCGGAAGCATCTCCGCCGGTAATCCAAATCTGGAGCCCTACGAGTCAAGCAATCTCGATCTGTCGTCGGAGTTCTACTTCAAGAGCTCGGGCGTGTTTGCCATCAGCGCCTTCTCCAAGCGCATCGACAATCCGGTATTCACCAATGCCTACACGCTGCGGAACACCACCTATGCCGGGCTCTCGTTTGAGTCGCTCTCCTACAGCCGCCCGGAGAATGCCGACAGCGGCAAGATCAAGGGTGTCGAGTTCAATTACCAGCAGCAGCTGACAATGCTGCCCTCCCCATTCGACGGCTTCGGCTTCTCGGTCAACTATACCGTGACCGACTCCGAGGAGACCTTGTTCACCCGTCGCTCCGAGAAATTGCCGTTTGCGAAGCAGGCTGACGAGATCTACAACATCGCCCTCTTCTACGAAAAGTACCGGATCCAGGCGCGCCTGGCCTATACGTTCACGGGAGCGTTCATCAAATCGTTCGGTTCGGACGTGAACAGCGACATGTACCAGGCGGAGCGCAAGATCATCGATGCAAAGGTCAGCTACCGCCTGACCCGCAAGGTCTCACTCTTCGCCGATCTGATCAACCTCGGCGAGGAACCCCTCGACGAGTTCACCGGCATCCCGAGCCGTAACGGCGCCACCGAGCAGTACTGGTGGACCGCCAACGTCGGCGTATCCTGGAAGCTCTGACCAGCCCACGGGTGGGCTGGAATGACGAATGACGAAGACCGAATGACGAATTTCGGAAAACGCATCGCGGATCGCGGATGACGGATCGCGGATGACGGCCGGGCCGGCCCTCTATCGCAAGGAGGACCGGCTCCCGCGGGCGCGCGGAGGCGGGACCCGGTGTCCCGTCGCGGCCTCAGCGAGGCCACCTCCAACGGGCACCCGCAGGGTTCACTCCTGGAGGGCGCCGCTCCGTCGGCGCCGGTTGCGCGTCGCGGATACCAAGACGGTCGGACGCAGCGGTTCGTGGATGATGAAGGCCGAATGACGAATGTCGGATAACGCATCGCGGATGACAGATCGCGAATGACGGACGGGCCGGCCCTCAATCACTAGGAGGGCCGGCTCCTGCGGGCGCGCGGAGGCGGGACCCGGTGTCCCGTCGCGGCCTCAGCGAGGCCACCTCCAACGGGCACCCGAAGAGTTCACTCCTGGAGGGCGCCGCTCCGTCGGCGCCGGTTGCGCGTCGCGGACACCAAGACAGTCGGACGCACCGGTTCGTGGACCGTCCCCCGGCGTCGTCGGAGCGACGCCCTCCATCCGAACCAATCCGGTAGGTATATCCTCGACCGAACTGAGGGCTCCACCTGCTTCTAAAGTTAACGCCTACGGGTCGGCGACCCCACCTCCAATGAATACATCCCTCCATCGCGCTTGCTTTAATGCCCGCCCGCGCTCGGGCGACCATCAGGGCGGCGGGGTCGTCGCCGCGGCGGCGGGTACCGCGGGAGCGGCGGGCGTCTGGGTCTCGACCGCCTTGCGCCGGGAGCGCTGGGCGGAATAGGCGTCCCGCAGCGCGACGTAGGCATCGATCGAACCCGCCTTCAGCTGGTCGTAGGCCTGCATCTGCTCGGGCGATTGGTTGATGATTTCGACGCCCGAGCCGATCGCACGGTACTCCCACTCCTGCAGGTAGCGCACCGGATCCAGGAAATAACCGCTCAGCCCGAGCCCGACGCCGTCACGCACACTGGATGGACCCAGCAGCGGCAGCACCACGTAGGTTCCGTGACCCATGCCCCAGGTGCCAAAAGCCTGCCCGAGGTCGCTCGGACGCTCCTTCAGCGTGGGAAACTGGTCCGCCGTCGCGACGAAACCCAGGCTCGTGACGGTGTTGACGACAAAACGCGCAGTTTCCGTTCCGGCGGCGCCCACCTTGCCTTCAAACAGATTGCCGACAAAGCGGGTTGGATACGCGAGGTTGTGAAAAAACCGGCCCACACTGCGGCGCAACGGGGCGGGAACGATGGCTCCGTAGACCTTCGAAATCGGCCGCAAAGTGACCTTGTACAACCCGTCGTTGACCTTGAACATGGTCCGATTGAATCCCTCGATCCGGTCCGGAATCGGCGGGGCGGACAGCGTCGCCGGATCCTCGTCGTAGATGCTCGCGGGCGTCTGCGCCAAAGCCCGCACCGGCGTCATCCAAACCCCGGCGCACAGCAGGGCCAGGCTCCACCCGGGAAGAAGGCGAGGCAGTCTCGCAGGCCTGCGGCGGGTCACGACTTGCCTTTCTCCACAACCACGGGCGCCTCCAGTTTGGAGCGCAGGAGGGTCAGCAGTTCATCCGCCGATTTCTTCGTAAAATGGGCATCGAACTGCTGGCGGTAGTTGCCGACGACACTGACGTTCTCCGCCAGCACGTCGTACACCTTCCACTGCCCGTCGACGGGAGCGAGGCGGTAAATCACGTTGACGACCTTTCCATCCTGCGTGGCGGTACTGACAATTTCACGACGATCCGGGCCGATCTCGCGCGAAGCGGTGACCGCCAGGGTGGGCCGCGAGCCCGAGGCGAGCTGGGTGGCGTAGGTCCGAATGATCAGCTTGCCCAGGAGGTCCACCGCTTCCGTTTGTTGGGCGGGGGTCAGCTTGGTCCAGTTGCGTCCGAACGCTCGCTGCACGATCGCATCGACCGCAAACGACTCGCTCATCTTGGTGCGGATCTGGGGCAGCAGGGAGGAAATGGCGTCGGGCGACTTTCCCAGCACGATATCGATCACGCTGTTGATCACAGCCACGAGGGCCGGCGCGGGGTCAGCGGCCGGGGCCGCCGGTGCGGCGTGACTCACGGACGCGGACAGCATCAGGCAGCCCACGAGGAGAACGGCGGTACGCGGGAACATCAGGCGGAGAAGGTTCATGGGGAGAACAAGGGCTTATTTTTTGTCCACGGACCCGAACGCGAAACGCGAGATCAGGTCCTCCAGATCGATGGTCGATTCGGTATCAACAATGGTGGCGGCGGGCTTGAGCGGGACTCCGGAAGCTCCTGGCTTGAGCGCGATGAACTTGTCACCGAGCAAACCGGTGGACCGGATGGCCGCCACGGTGTCATCGCTCAGGTTCAAGTCCGACTCGATGCGAAACGTCACCCAGGCCGACAGGTCATCGCGCTTCAGCACGATGGACTTGACCTCGCCCACGGGAACACCGGCCACCCGCACGGTGCTGCCAGGCTTGAGTCCGCTGGCGTTGGTGAAGCGGGCGGTGACCACCTGCATGCCCACCCGGCCCAGGCCGCCCCCGGCGACGGAAATCGCGAGGAATGTCAGGGCGGCGAAGCCAGTGAGGACGAAGAGTCCGACAGAAATCTCAATGTTGCGGGTGTTCATGCGGGCGAATTCGGAACGGTGACGGCGGCTTGATCTTCAAGGATCCAAAGGGAAGCGGGGTTCGGTACATCGGCGAGCCGGTAGGTCCGGGAGCTCCACCGGTAACGCGTGGTGTAGGCCTGAGCGGTCTGCGCATTCACCACCTTCAAGGCGTCATCCACTTCGGCGGTCAGGGCCTCGACGTCACTGCCCCCGAGGCCGAAGCCGAAGTGCCGTTCATCCAGAAAATAGAGCTGACTGTGCTTCTGTGGCAGTTGAGTGATCGCAGCCACGGCCGCCTGGTAGCTCGCGAAGCGTCGCAGCCCGAGATCGGAGCCGGGACGACGACGTTCCGTCTCGCAGCTCGCGACGACAAAGTGGTCGTAGGACCGGCGTAGCTCAGGCCACTGCGCGAAGAGCGCGGTCCGCCCCTGCTGCCCGGCCAGATCGCTCAGCAGTTCATTGCGATGATGAATGAACTCCAGCAGATTGGGGTCCCGGGCCAGTTCAAGGTCCGTCGGCGCGCCGGAGAACCGGATTTGTCCCCGGTCCATCCAGGCCACCCGGTCGCTGACGAACAAGGCCTCCGGGATGTCATGGCTCACCATCAGCGCGGTGAAATCAAAACGTTTCCGATAATCCGCCACCATCGTGAACACGCTGTTCTTGCGTTGGGGATCGAGTCCCGCGGTGGGTTCGTCGAAGAGGATCAGCTGTGGCCGCGTGATCAGGGCCCGGGCGAGCGCGACCCGCTTCTGCATGCCGCCGGAGATCTGGCTCGGATACTTGGTGGCGATGTCACCCAGATCCAGTTGTTCAAACAACTTCAGGGCCTGACGGTAGGCCACCCGCGGCCGGGTCCGGGTCGTTTCGATCAGCGGTAGCGCCACATTCTCCACCGCAGTCAAGGAGTCAAAGAGAGCGTTTCCCTGGAACAAATAGCTCAGCCGGGGCCCGTCCGGACCGCACTGGGCACCCAGGCAGCGACGGCCATCAATCAGGATCTGTCCCGAATCGGGGGCGTGAATGCCCGCGATGCATTTCAGCAGCACCGATTTTCCGATGCCGCTCTTTCCCATGATCGTGGTGATGCTCCCGCGCTCCACCCGCAGGTCCATGCCGTCGAGCACGACATTCGATCCAAAGGATTTCCTGACTTCCTGAATGCTGAGGAAGGGGATGCTCATCTTAGTGTTGCACCGCGGTGATGAGGTAGTCGAGGGTCAGCACGGCAATGCTGGAGTAGACCACGGCGCGCGTGGTGGACTCGGTGACGCCCCGCACTCCCGGTTCGCTGGAGCGCCGATGGGTGTTGAAGCCCTCGTAGGCGCAGATCGCGGTCACGGTGAACCCAAAGGCGACGGACTTGACCAGACCGCCCCACAAGTCATCCGCCTCCAAGCCTGCGCCCACACTCTGCCAGTAGACTCCGGGCTCCTGGGAGAGGATCACGACTCCGGAAACAAATCCGCCGAAGAGCCCGATGAGATTGAAGAACACCGTGTGGAGCGGAAAAACGATGAGGGCCGCGAGCAGGCGGGGACTGATGAAGTATCCAAGCGGATTGATCCCCATCGTCTGCGCCGCGTCGATCTGCTCCGAATTCCGCTGGATGCCGAGCTCGGCGGCGAGGGCCGAACCGGCCTGCCCGACAATCATCAACGCCGCCAGGACCGGCGCCAAACCATTGATCAAGGCCTTCGCAACCGAAGAACCCAGCGCCGTTTCCGAACCAAACCGGGCGAGCGTGCGGTACCCCTCCAATCCGACAATCAAACCCGTGAAACAACCCACCGTGAGGATGATCGGCACACAGCGCACCCCCATCTCAAAGGTGGTTCGGACCATCTTCCGATAAAAGGCCCGGATCCGTCCAAGCGACCACAGCGCGCGGCCGATGAACAGGGAGAAGCGCCCCAACTCCGTGACTGAATCGATCGTGAAACGACCTAGACTGGCAAGCATGGCAGGAGGGGAGGTTCAGCGAAGGGACGAAGCAGGAGAACCTGCACAGGCAGCAAAAGCCCATGAAAGTTCCTCGCAACCGTTCGAAAGACGGGAGGATCGCGACGAGCAGCACCCCGTTCGAGACGTGTTTCCGTGCACCCACACCGCCGCACCAGCCACCCGTGCCGACACAGGGTCGCTCGGGAGGCCCGAGACCAATCCATGGAATGCGGTTCGCATGCGGGACCGCCATGTTGGAGCTAGTCAGTGGAAAAATGCCACACCGAACATGCTCGATTTGACGGATACTGGCCTTCTGACCCACCCGTGCCTCGGAATAGCGGAAGCCGGAAGACCTTTCGTTTCGCGCATCGATCACCAGCCATCTATCTCCTCTGTTCGCCCTCACGGCACTGCTCCTCTCCTCAATTCAGAGGCTCCGACCAGGTCCTGTGACGTCATTCTGACATCCCTTGGGAGCTAAAGCGGGAAGAACCTTCGCCCCCTCCCACCGCGCGCCCTGCCTGCCAACGTCGGTCCACCCCGGCACCCTGTAATCAGTACTACTTTAGCCCATGACTGTCACAACTTTCCTGCAATAGTTGACGGTTGCAGTTGATCGCCTCGTCCCAGTCGCGTGCAATTTGCAGCGATGGACCGTATCGCACGCCGGAATTTCCTCCTGCCAGCACGGGCTTTGGCGACCGTGGGGTTGCTGCTTGCCCTCCCTGTCTTCGCCCAGACAGTCCCGACCCTGATTGCGATCACCCGGACGTCACCCGCAACTATAAGCCCCGGATTCAAAGTAGTTTATGCGGTAACGGTCAAAGCGGGTGCCTCCCCCCTTGATTCCGTCAGCCTGGCGCTGAGCGATAGCACCGGAGGGCACCATTCCACCTTTGTGTCCAACCTGGCGGTACCCGCGGGCACGACCCGAACGGTCACGGTCGAGCTTCCGGTGGGGACGTCATGGTTAAATGGTGAGCATCGGATTCTGCTGCTCGCGCTGGCCGACATCGCCGCACGTCAGAGCACCTACCGCTATTCGGGACAAGTGGAAACGATGCCGGAGGCAGAGGCCGGCGCGTTGAGCCCGCACGCCCTGCGCTTCTCGGACGTAACGTTCTCGGTTTCCGGTGGTCTGGCCGCGCTGGCCATGCCGCGTCTGACCAGCGTCACCCGGAGCTCTCCCCGAAATGTCCGCGCGGGTGACACCTTGGACCTCCGGCTTGGAATCACCCCGGGAAACCGAGGTTTGAACCAAGGCTTGATGGCCATTCTAGACCCAGCGGGAAACACAAGGTGGATCGGTTATTCCGGCACGCTTGAATCAGATCCGACCCAGACCCGCGTCGACAGTTCCTGGATCAACGGAACCTACCGGGTTCAATACATCCATCTCACGGATCAGGACTTTCGCACAGTCGCCTACGAACGAAACGGCAGCATGACGTTCTATCCCAGTGAAGCCGGCATGGCCGGGACTCATAGCGTCGATCTCGCCTCGCTCGACTTCGAGGTCACTCAGAACGTCGACACCCTGGTCCCTCCCACCGTGCTGGCCGCCAGCCGAGTCAGTCCCGGGGTGGCCTACCCGGACGACTTTGCCACGTTTGAGGTGACGGTGCAGCCCGGCACGGCCCGACTGACCTCCATGGGCATCACGCTCGTCGACCCATCCGGACTGAACCGCGGCATCAGTCCGCTCAACCCCGTCCTCGATGCGAACAACCGCGTCCGCTTGATGATCTCCCTGAGTCCGGCCTGGCCGCGTGGACGCTATCGCCTGACAAGCATCACCGTGATTCCCGAGGTCGGCTGGTCGCGGACCTACCTCAGGTCCGGGCAGGTGGATTCGGTCATGGGTGAACCTCCGAACACCCATACCCTGAACCTCCCGTCACTGGATTTCGACTACGAGGATCGTCCGATTCCGCCGCAGATCACCGAATTTTCCTCTGGCATCAGGTCCTACGTTCTCGGCGCGAGCCCCGTCTTCACGGTTTCTGCCACGGGCACCGGACCGCTCACCTACCTGTGGCGCAAGGATCGTCAGCCCATCCCGGGAGCGGTGTTCACCACGCTGACATTGACCAACTTCCAAGCCAGCCAGGCCGGTGTCTATGACGTGGTGGTCTCGAATGTCGCCGGCACGGTCATTGCCTCACCGCCTCTGATCGTACTCGTCGCCAACCCTAGCATCACCCGGCAGCCGTCGAGTGCGCTGACCCCGGAAGGCAACGGGGTGATGCTCGCCGTCGAAGCCGCGGGGTCATCCCTGACGTACGAGTGGTACGAAGGTCTCGCCGGCGACCGGTCCTATCCGCTTTCCAACTCCAGCCGTCCGACCCTGACTGTTCCGGCCTCCCTGCAAACGAGGAGTTTCTGGGTCCGCGTCAGCAACTTCGCCGGCGAGGTCTTCAGCGACGCCGTGCTGGTGCCGCCACAAAGCATGCTGGTGATCCGGCAGCCCGGGGCCTGGACCACGAGTACCGGAAATCTGGGCCTGTATTCGTTTCGAATCAAGGTGATGGGCCAGACGGGCGCGCTTTCCCTGCGGGTTCGAAAGGACGGAGTCGATGTCACCACGCAATTCATCGAGCTTGAGCGCACGGTGGTCGAACTCACGGAAAACCAACGCCAGTACACCGAAGTGGACTTCCGCCTGCAAACAGGTCCCCTCGCCGCCACCGACTCGGGAAACTACCAGTTCGAGGTGCTGCTCGGGGGTGTCGTCCAGCCCCTGCTCACAACGCAAACGGCCGCCCTTTTCCTGACTTCATCCGGTGTCCCCCGCGTCCTGACCGACCCGGTGTCGCAACGCGTCCGGCGGGGGGAGACCGTCACGCTTTCGGTCCAGGCCGTCGGGTCGGGCCCGCTGTCGTACCAGTGGCGGCGCAACCGTATCCAGATCGCGGGTGCCACGCAGGCCTCGCTCGTTCTCGCGGGCACGGGCGAGCTCACGGTGGGGCAGTACGATGTGATTGTCAGCAGCGCGACCGGTGCGGTGGTCAGCAGCGCGGCCGCGGTGACGCTCAACACGGACTACGCCCGTCTCACCAATCTGTCCGTGCGCGGGTTTGTCCTTGGACGCAGCCGGCCCCTGATCGCGGGCCTGGTGATTCGCGATTCACTCGGTCAGGGCCTGCCCCTCGTCATCCGCGGCGTGGGGCCCACTCTCGGGATCTTTGGCATTTCCTCGGCCATGCGCGATCCGGAAGTGGTCACCTACGGGTCGTCCGGTCTCAAGCTGGCTGAAAACAACGACTGGGGCGGGGGTGCAACGCTGACGACGGCCTTTGCCCGGGTCGGCGCGTTCGCCTTCGTTGAACCCACCAGCCGCGATGCCGCCATGATTCAGACGCCGGGTGCCGGCGCACTCACCGTGCACGTGAACAACCGGGTCGAGGAAGGCGGGTCCGGTATGATCGAGGTGTACGACGACAGCGATCCGGTCGGCTGGGAAAACGAGCGTTCACCCCGCCTTGTCAACCTGTCCACCCGGGTTCAGCTCGTCACGGGTCAAACCGTGATCGCCGGCTTCGCCGTCGGAGGCAACCGTCCGCTGCGTCTGCTCGTACGCGGCGCCGGACCCGCCTTGCGGGCGTTTGGAGTCAGCCAGGCCATGGACGATCCGCGGCTCACCGTGTACCGGTCCGACGGCACCGTAATCGCCGCCAACGACGACTGGGGGCTCGGCACAGCCAGCGCCGAGGTGGCCGCCGCTGCCCGCACCACCGGAGCCTTTGACTTCGCCCCGGGTTCACAAGACGCCGCACTCCTCCTCGACCTGCCCCCCGGGACCGCGACCGTGCACCTGACCGGATCGGCCGGCGAGGCCCTGATCGAACTCTACGTGGTGGAATAGGAAAGGGGCAGGGCAAGGACCTCAAAAAGAGCGGTAGGCTTGTATTCCGAGCGTTCTTGGTCGAAGGGGATTGAGCCACGGGTCCCGCGGCCGCGGATACGCGTCAACTTAAGGGTTGGGGCGCTGGAAATGCCTGCGGTTCAGGTGGAGGTGCAGGTGGAGGTGGCCTCGGTGAGGCCGCGACGGGACCCCACCGGTCCCGCCTCCGGTGATCGATTTCTTCACGCGACGCCCATCCCCGCGGGGTCGGCGACCCCACCTCCACCAGACGGCGACTTCGGATTGCGTCGAGATGACGCGCACGTGCGACTGCGGGACCAACTCCACCTGGAAGCGCACCCGATCGCTCCGACGGCGATTTTTGAATCCGAATGCCCTCGGCGTGACACTCACTGCCATCTCCCTCATGCGTTCATGGCCGGGAGAACCTTCCCATCTTCGATTCCTACCATGCTCCCTCCTCTGCTCCTTACCGTCTCCCTCTCCGGTCCCCAGCTTATCGCCATCACGGGAATCCTCGGCGGCGTCTCGCTGACGGCGGTGATCATCATCTTCGGGCTCAAATCGTCGCTCCGACGCCAGGAACTGTGGCACGAAACCGCCCGGGTGGCCCTGGAGAAGGGGCAGCCCCTGCCGCCGGCTCCGGAGCCGCTCGGAGCCGAAGCCTCGCCGCCCACGCCGTCCAACGACGTTCGCACCGGCTTGATCCTCATCGCGTGCGGCGTGGGCATTTTCCTGTTCCTCGGCAACCTCCTCGGTCGCGCCTTCGGCTTCGCCGGAGCCATTCCCGGCCTCATGGGGGTCGCCCTGCTGCTGCACGGGCTCCTCTCGCGGAATTCGCAGGCAGGGGGTCGTGCACCGGCCGATCGCTCCTGACGTGAGCGATTCCGAACTGATCGCTCGGGTCATGGTCAGTGACGACCATGCCGCGTTTGGCGAACTGGTGAACCGGCACCAGTCCTCGGTGCGTCATTTCCTGCGACATCTGACCTCCGGCGACCACGCCCTCGCGGATGACCTCGCCCAGGAGACGTTCGTCCAGGCCTACCGTGGCCTCACCCGGTTCCGCGGCGCCTCGGCCTTTGTCACCTGGTTGCTTGGCATTGCCCACAACCAGTGGCGCAACCACCGGCGACGTCCGGCGGCCTCGGCCGTGGAGGCCACGGACCTCGACCGGCTCGATCCGGTGCCGGCCGGCTCACACCTGAGCGATTTGAAACAGGATCTGTCCGCGGCCCTGCAACAGCTTGACGCGGAGGAACGGACCGTCCTCCACCTCCACTATCAGGAAGGCCTGTCTCAAAGCGAAATCGCCACGGTGCTCGACTGGCCGCTCGGAACCGTCAAAACCACCCTGACCCGCAGCCGGGAAAAACTCCGTCCCCTTCTCGCCTCATGGAACCCGCAGACCTGAAGTCACCCTCCCCCGACGAGGCCTCCTTCGAGGCCTGGTACCGCGCGCACGCCGCCCGTCCCCCCGTTCCCAACCAAGGCTTTACCGTTCGGGTGCTCGCCGCACTGCCTCCGCCCCGCAAGCACGCCTCCTCCCAGCGCGGGCGCTTCTGCCTGGCCGGAGCCCTGCTCGGAGGCGCCATCGCCTGGGCGGGCGGCCTGCTCGAGGCCCTTGGCCGCCCGGGAATCGAGCTGGAACAGGCCGGCGCCTGGTCGCCGGCAGCCAGCCCCGGACTCGGGCTGGCGCTGGGACTCGTCGTCGTTTCCCTGCTCTACGTCCACCGGGATCTGTTGCGGCGCCGGATTCGCGTATCTTTTTTTTAATAACACATTCCGCCGCCGTTTCCAGACCGAACACCCACGCGCCCTTCAAGCGCCTGTAAGTCCCGGAGTGACCGGATCGATCGTGACTCATCCGTGAAGTGCCTTGCACGTCTGCAGATTGCGTAAATCAGATGCCTTTCTCTGTGCTCCTTGCGTTCTCTGCGGTTAATTCAACTACGGAATCCGGGGCAATCGCGTGGGCGCTCAGTAACGGTACGTGACGATGACTGAGAAGGTGCGTGGCTGACTCGGATCGATCGCCGCCCAGTGCTGCGCACCCACCACCATGACTTCGTCGAACACATTGTTGACGTTCAGCCGGAGGCTCAGGCGTCGCGTCGCATTGAACTCCACGAAAGCGGTCGTCATGGTGCCGTCCTTGAGGTAGTACTGCCCCCCGGGCAGGAGTGAGCTCCCGGCCTGGCCGCTCGGCAATACCAGCTGGCTCGCCCCGGTCAGCCGTTTGCGGAAACGGTTCGCTCCTCCACCGACCCGAAACTTGCCCAGCACATCACCCTTGAGCTTGTAGCTCGTGAACACGCTCCAGGATCCACGGTTGCTCGACGGCAGCGGTGAATTGGTGGCCTGGACGCGGGGATCCTGCTCCGTCAGGTTGAACATCACTTGCCAGTCACGCACCGGACGCATCGCCAGGCTGAAGTCCCAGCCCTTGATGTAGCTGTCGCGGATCAGGTCAAAGACATTGAACCCGTACTCGGGAATCACCGCTCCGGTGCGGCTGACCGCCCAGTTGGTGTAGTACGTGTTGTAGATCGCCGCCGTGAGTGAGACCCGGTCATCGAAGAGTGACGCCTTCACGCCCGCCTCACGCATCTGTCCGTCGCGGGGCGGTATGAAACTGCCGTCCGCCGTGCGGCTCGATGAATTGATGAAGACCACATTCGTGGTCTCCACGCCATAGAGCGCGATGTTCTTCGTCACGTTGAGCACGAGGCCAAACCGGTGCAGGTTGCGGTTGTTGCGATTCTCCTGGACGGTGTTGGTGAACGTGGTCGGCGGGACCGCCGTGTAGTTCTCCGAATTGGCCTGATTGTAGATCTTGGAGACCGCGCCGGTGATGATCAGGCGGTTGGGGATGACCTCGATGTTCTGCTGTAGGTAGACATTTGACTCGGTTGTATCCACCAGGGTACCGATCTGAGCCGTGGGAGGAATGCGGTACTGTTCCGACGGGATGTTGATGAGCCGGTCCATCGCCGCGCGCACATTGTTCAGTGGAATTTCGATGCGGTCAAAGCCGAGCGCCGTCGCGCTCGACCTCACCGGCGTACCGATGTGAGCGTTCTGCTCGCCAAAGTCAGGGTTGGCAAAGTGATCGTAGGGATTGCGCCGGCTGTTCCACGCCGTGAACCCGAGGCTGGTGCGGAAGTCGCGCTTCCAGATCCGGTAGTTGCCATTCAAATCCCCGCCCGCCGTGTAGGACTGCACTCCACCGTTGTTGCGTCGCGCAAACAGTCGAACCACCCCGCGCTGGTAGTCGATCCGGTCGGCCAGGAGGGTGGAATGA
>JAEUGZ010000008.1 GCA_016794725.1 Opitutaceae bacterium
AACCTATGATCGAGAGGTCCTCGGGGACTTTCAGGCCCGAAGCCTGAAACTCAAGCAAGGCACCCACCGCGGTCTCGTCATTGACGGCAAGATACGCCGTGGGCCGGTTGGGCAAGGTCAGGAAACTGTGTGCGAGTTGGCTGCCGTACTCGAAATGGTCGCGGCGGAGGTGTTGGGCGTCGAGCGAGACGGCCGCCACCGCCGGATCCATTCCGGCGACACGCAAGGCCCGGTCGACACCCGCAAGCCGGTCGGTCACGGTCTGAAAGGCGCCGGAGATGCCCATCAATCCAAAGCGGCGGTGGCCGAGCGCCACGAGGTGCTCAATCACCAGCTCCATCGCCCGCACGCGGTCGAGCGAAACGGAGTTGGCGCCGCCCGGGCCCGGGTCGTCGATGACCAGGTGGGGAGTTCCGTGATGGGTGAGCTCGTCGATCTGCGCGGACAGGTCGGCCGGTTCAAAGTGCCCGATGAAGACCACCGCACCGACACGCAGCGACAGCAGGTGGCGGAGCGTCTTGCGACTGGACCCGGGGGCCAGCACCTCGATGAGCGTCGTAAGGCCGTGATCACGCAACCGCTGCTGCAGCAGTGACACCTTGGCGACGGCGGTGGAATTGCGAAAATCCTCCATGCACACCCCGATCATCGCCGCGCGACGCCCGCGGAGGTTGACCGCATGGGCGTTCGGTATGAAGCCGGTCGCCTCAAGCGCGGCCTGGACACGATCCACCGTCTTCTGCTTCAGACCGGCATGGCCATTGAGCGCCCGGGAGACCGTGCTGCGCGACAGTCCAACATGGGCGGCAAACTCCGCGGTCGATCGAATCACATGCGGCGCTTTGCCCGGTTTTGCCATGCGCCGCAGTCATAGGGTTCGACCCGTAGAGTGCAAGCGATACGCGCCTAACAGGTTGCACAGTGGACTAAAAAACGACACGTGTCGTTTTTTGGTTTGACGCACCCGTGTCCGAGGGGACAGCAGTGGTGCCTCCCCTGAAACCTCCGCGGCGTGTTGTCGCGGCGCTTTCGCCCTCTTGCCCTCCTGTCCGATGAATGTTCCTGCCTGCCTCCGTTTTCTGCGAATCGGCCTGCCTGCCTTGATTGGCTTTGCGGCCTTCTGCCTTCCCACGCCCCGCGTTTCCGCTCAACTGCAGTGGAGCGTCTACAATGAAACCGCGGTCACAGCCGCGCCGGCGAGCACCGCCACCAACGGTGTCACGATCACGGTTCCCGCCGGTCAGCGGGTGACGCTGTTTGCCTCCAACTTCCGTCCGATCGAGTGGACCAACACCACCGTGGACGAAGTGTATGTGGTGACGACGTTCCGCGTGTCAGGCGGCCTCTCCAGCCTTTCCGGCGGCACCCGGGCCATCGGCTACGGGCTCTACAACAACGGCGGCACGGCGTCGTTCGCCGACGACAATGGCTACTTCACCTGGCTGAATGGCCGTCAGACCGGCTCGCTCATCGAACTGCGTCGCCGCAATGGCGACGGCTCTTCACCGAGTCTGCTAAACCCGACCGGGTCGGCCTTCAACAACCTGGGCACGGGCACCACGACCCAGTCGGCCGGGGTGCTGACCGACAGCGGCACCTACTCGATCCAGATGCACCTGATGGCGCGCAATCCCGGCATCTCCCTGGGCAACACCAGCTCGACCACCTCGGGCGCCGGCATCTGGGTGAACGGCGAAGGGATCAGCCAGACCGCCTACACCAACCCCGACACGCCCGCCGCCACGACGGTGTTCAATCAGGTTGGATTCATGTTTCTGAACACAACGTCGGGACCGGTCACGCTGGAGGTCCTATCCGTCACGGGGCTGACGCCGATCAATCCGCCGGTCATCACGACTCAGCCCGCCTCCATCATCCTCAATCCGGGTCAGCCCGGCACACTGGGCGTCCAGGCCACCGGCACCTCGCCGCTCGCCTATCAATGGAAAAAGGACGGGGCCAACGTGACCGGGGCGACCGGTCAGACCTTGAACTTCGCCAGCGCGACCAATGCCGACGCCGGGAGCTACACGGTCACCATCACCAACGCCTATGGCAGCGTGACGAGCAGCGCCGCCTCGGTCACGATCACCACGGCTCCCGTGCCGGCTACGATCACGGAACAGCCGGCCGCCACCACCATCAACGCCGGCCAGCCAGCGACCCTGACGGTGAGTGCCTATGGTTCGGCTCCGCTCACCTACCAGTGGCGCCGCAATGGCGTGCCGGTTCCGGGGGCCACCGCCGCCACTCTCACTTTTGCCCAGACGACGCCGGCTGACGGCGGGGACTACACCGTGGTGGTCGCCAATGGCGCCGGCACCGTGACCAGCAGCGTGGCCGTGCTCACCGTCAACTCCGCGCCCGTCATCACCACACAGCCCGTGGGTGCCACGGTCAGCGCCGGCCAGGCGGTCACATTCACCGTGGCCGCGTCGGGCACCCCCGCACCCTCGTATCAGTGGCAGAAGGACGGCGTGCGCATCACTGGCGCCACCAGCCCCAGCTTCACCATCCCAAATGTCACGCTGGCCGACACCGGGGTGTACTCGGTGCGGATCGTCAACTCCGTCGGGGCCGTCACCAGCGCTCCGGCCGTCCTGGCGATTCCTTCGTCCATGGTGTCAACCGCCACCTTCCCGGCCAATGGCGCAACCGGCATCACCATCGACACGCCGCTCAGCATCACGTTTGACCGGGCGCCGAAGATCGGCGTGACCGGACGGATTCAGATCGTGCGCTCGTCGGACAACGTAGTGGTGGACACCCTCGATCTCGGAGCGCAGTTCCAGCTGCGCACGGTGGGCACGAACACGACCCAGCTGAACTACTACCCGGTCATCATCAACGGCAACACGGCCAGCCTCTATCCCCACGCCGGCGTGCTCGCCTACGGCCAGACTTACCACGTGGTGGTTGAACCGGGCGCCCTCCGCGACACCACCAACGCCAGTTTCAGCGGCATCGCCGGCAGCGGCACCTGGCGATTCTCCACCAAAACGGCGGGGCCCTCGCCCACCGCCACCGCCGTCACCGTGGCGGCCGACGGGAGCGGAGACTTCTCCACCGTGCAGGGGGCGATCGACTTTGTCCCCGTCAACAACAGCCAGCGCGTGGTCATCACCGTCAAGAAGGGCACCTATGTGGAACAAGTCTACGTCGGCGCCAACCGACCGCTGGTCACGGTGCGGGGAGAGGACCGGGCGCAGTCGATCATCACGTATCCCAACAACAACAACCTGAACGGCAGCACCCGCACCCGCGGGGTGTTCACCACGGCGGCGAACGACTTCACCCTGGAGACGCTCTCGATCGTCAACTCCACGCCCCAGGGCGGCTCACAGGCCGAATGCTTCGTCTGCGACGGCCTGCGGGTGACAATCAACCGCGTCAACCTGCGCAGCCGTCAGGACACCCTGCTCTGCAACACCGGCACGACGTTCATCACGGACAGCTACATCGAGGGCAATACGGACTTCATCTGGGGCACCGCGGCGGCCTACTTTCAACGCTGTGAGCTCAAGGGACTCGACACCTTCGGCAACGACGGGTTCTACACCCAGGTTCGCACTGGCCAGAACCAGATCGGCTTTGTCTTTGTCGACTGCGCCCTCACCGGAGAACTCACGACCCCGCGCTACTACCTGGGTCGGATTGATCCGAACCCGGGCAACTTCCCCTACAGTCAATGCGTATGGATCAACTGTGCCATGGGGCCGCACATCCTGCCGGTCGGCTGGCAGCTCAACAACGCCACGACCGCGCCCAACATCTCGTATTGGGAGTATCAGACAACCGATCTTTCCGGTGCCACCTCCGACGTGAGCCGGCGCCTGCCGGCGTCACGACAGCTGGATTCCGCCACCGCCGCCCAGTACCGGAGCCCTGCCTTCGTGCTCGGCGGATGGGCTCCGCAGATCGCACCGACCATCGAAGTCGCACCTGTCTCCCAGACCGTCAATCCGGGTTCCACGGTACGCCTCTCGGTCGTCGCCAACGGCGCACCGCAGCCAACCTACCAGTGGTTCAAGGACGGAGTCGCGATCGCCAACCCCGGCGCCACACCGGTTCCGGCGCGGCTGGCATGGAGTGCGTTTGACGAGACCACCTCGCTGCCCGTCACACCGACGTCGGATGGCAAGGTGACCGTGACCATTCCCGCTGGTCAGCGCGCGACCCTGTACACCACGAACTTCGTGCCGATCGACCTGACCAGTGTACCGGCCGGGACCATCGCCGAGGTCTCGCTGCGCTTCGCCGCCTCCGGGGGCCTCTCCTCCATCGCCGCCGGCACGCGTGCCGTGGGCGTCGGTCTGTTCGATCACCGGGGCACGACCTCGGGGTCGACGTTCGCGGACGATTCGGGCTACTTCACCTGGATCAATGGCCGCGCGACCGGCGGCAGCACCATCGAGCTCCGCCGGCGCAATGGCGACGGCTCCTCACCCAGCCTGCTCAATGCCACCGGCACCGCCTTCGCCAGCCTCGGCACCGGTTCCGCCGTCCAGACCAACGGTTCGTTGACGGACAACGTTCCGTACACCTTCACGCTGCGCCTGGTGCGAAGCGCGACGGGCGTTTCTTTCGGCACGAACTCGGGCAACGCCGTGGCCGGCGTCTGGCTGGCGGGCGACGGCTTCAGTCAGAGCGCGTACACCAACCCCGACGTCCCGCCGGCGGCCACGGTGTTCAATCAGCTCGGCTTCATGTTCCTCAACACCACGACCGCACCCATCACGCTGACGCTCGACGCCGTCACCGGTTTCGTTCCGGTCGGGGCTCCCGCCTACGCCGGCGCCACCGCGTCCACGCTTGTCCTGCCCAATGTTCAGGCCACGGCAACCGGCAGCTACTCGGTGCGCGTCACCAACGCCGCCGGCTCGGTGACCACGGCTCCGGTCGCTCTGACCGTTTCGTCCGGCGCATTTGCGGGCACGTACTTCGGCACCATCGCCGGTGGCGGCACGTTCGCCCTCCAGGTGCGGGCGGACGGCTCGGGTGTCTTCCTTGGCAACTACGGCGGCGCGCTCATCAGTCGCCGAGTATCTGTGGACGCCCAGGGCCGGGTGCGTCTGGTGGCCAATCTCACCGGCGTCGTCGATGCCACGCTTTCCGGCACCACGGGTGCGATTGCGGGGACATTCAATGGCGCGGCGCTGACCGGGGCCCGTAGCTCCGGCCCGACCGCGACCCTCGCCGGCTACTACCAAGCCGGTCTGGTGGGTGGATCGGCTCTGCAGCACATCATCGTTGGCGCCGGCGGCCAGGCCTACGTGGTCACGCAGAGTGGCACCCGCCTCGAATCCGGAACGGCCACGGTCGACGCGGCCGGCCGGCTGACCGGAACCATCGGCGGGCAGGCTCTGACCGGTTCGATCATCGACGGCGTGCTCACCGGCGTCGTGGGAGGCAACACGTATGGCGGGGTCAGCGACACCACCCTGGGCGGACTGCGCTTCCGGGAACTCTCGGCGCGGACCAGCGTGCCGGTCGGGGGAAATTCCACCATCGGCTTTGTCCTCACCGGCAATGCCCCGGTCGACCTGCTGATCCGGGGAGTCGGGCCAACCCTCTCGACCTTTGGCGTCGGCAATGTCCTGGCGGCACCGAAACTGGACCTCTACTCCAACGGGGTCCTGATCGCTTCCAACACCCGCTGGAGCGCCGCGCTCAACCCCACGGACATCGCGGCCGGCGCCGCCCTCGGCGGTGCGTTTCCGCTGGCAGCGGGTGCGGCCGACTCGGCCCTGCGATTGAAACTCAACCCCGGAGCCTATACGGCCACGCTCAGCAGCGCGACCGCCGGCGCCGGAGGCGTCGGGCTTGTGGAGGTCTACGACCTGACCGCCGGCGAAGGAGGCCAGCGCCTGATCAACCTATCCGCCCTCGCTCAGGCGGGCGCGGGGGACAATACCCTCGTCGCGGGCGTCATCGTTTCCGGCAGCGCACCCAAACGCATGCTCATCCGCGCCGTGGGCCCGAGTCTGTCCCTCGCTGGCGTTCCCGGCGTCCTCGCCCGGCCGGTCCTCTCGCTCTACGCCGGCAGCAAGCTGGTGGCGCAGAATGCGGACGTCGGCACGAGCAGTGACGCTGCCGCGATCACCGCGGCGATTGCGGAAGCGGGCGCGTTCAGCCTGACGGTGGGTGCAACCGACTCGGCGATCATCATCAACCTCGCGCCCGGCCTGTACACAGCCCAGATCACCAGCGCGGACGGTGCAACCGGAAATGCCCTGCTGGAGTTCTACGAACTGCCCTAGCCACCCGTCCGGAGCTGAATTAACCACAAGGAACGCAAGGAGCACAATGAAAGGAGGGTGATCCCCACTCACCCCAGGCCAACGACTCACCCGGCGCGTGAGGCATCGCGGTTCTGGTGTTTTCGGGGTTTCACTCGGTGCTCGTTGTGTTCTTGGTGTTCTTTGTGGTTGATCTGCTGAAGTGAGGTTCATGAGCACATCGACGCTCCTTTGCAGCGCACTCCTGGTGGGACTGCTGGGTTCGATCGCGCGGGCCGGGGGTCTGGTCAATCTCTCGGCCCGCGGATCGACCGATGGCGTCGGCAACGTGCTTGCCACGGGGTTTGTCATCACCGGGGACACACCCAAACGCGTGCTGATCCGTGCCGCGGGTCCGGCGCTGAGCGCTTTCGGTGTCACGGGGGCACTCACCGCGGTGCGCCTGGAGGTCTTTCAAGGCAGCAACTCGCTCGCGTCAAACTCCGGTTGGAACACCGCAGCCAATGCCCCCGAGGTGCAGGCGACGGCAGCCAGCCTCGGGGCGTTCGCCTTTCTGGCCGGCAGCAAGGACGCCGCGCTGCTGCTGTCCCTGGATCCGGGCAGCTACACGGCCCACGCACTGCCGGCCACGGCGGGTGGCACGGGGGTGGCGCTGGTGGAGGTCTATGACGCGGAGCCCACCTCGGCCTCCCGGCTCGTCAATCTCTCGGCCCGGGCGCGGGCCGGCCTGGGGGCTGAGACCTTCATCGCCGGCTTTGTCGTGGCTGGCAGCGACCGCAACCGCATGCTGGTGCGCGGGGTCGGCCCGTCGCTGGCGGCCTTCGGGGTCAACGACGCCCTTGGTGATCCGCAGCTCGAAGTGTTTCGCGAGAGTGTGAGCTTCGGATACAACGACGACTGGGTCGCCAGTGCCAATCCCGCCCTGGTCGCCGGGGTGTCACAACAAGCCGGAGCGTTCGCCCTGGCCAGCCCCACGAAGGATGCCGCGCTCGTACTGGCCGGAGCGCAGGGCGCCTACACCGCCCATGTGACTCCGGGCGCGGGGAGCCAGCCCGGCACGGTCTTGATCGAAGTCTACGACACGGCCGGCCAGTACCGGACGCTGCCGTCCCGCGAGTTTGAGCTGGTGGGCTTCGGGCGCCTGGCGGGCCACGGCCTTGCCTCGCTCACCGGAGGCGGAGAACCACGGACCCCGTACGATCCCGTGGCGCGCACCGGCAATTTCTGGCGTATCGACGATGCCGTCATCACCGCCGCCGGCACGGCTTTCGCGGCCCAGGTGCAGGCCGCGTTTTCGAGCGACACCCCGCTCGTGATCGAACTCGAAACCATGCTGGACCTTTCGCGCTTTGGACGCGCCAACAACGGAGCCACGGCTATCGCCCACCCCGACCTCTTTACGGCCGGACGCACGAATGGAACCGTCGGCACCCTCACGATCGGCTCCAACAAGACAATCTATTCGGCCTACGGCGGCGGAGGCTTTCGCCGGGGTTCGCTCAGCATTTCAGGGAAAAACAATGTGATCCTGCGCAACCTCCGGTTTCGCGAACTCTGGGAGTGGGACGACGCCACGACGGGTGAGTACGATCGCAACGACTGGGACTACCTCGTGGTGACAAGTGCCATCAGCGGAGGGACCCTGACCGCTCGGGCCCATCACATCTGGATCGACCACTGTGATTTCGAAAAATCATACGATGGGTTGTTCGACATTGTCCGAGGCTCCGATTTGGTCACGGTTTCCTGGTGCAAGGTCGGTGGGACCGTCAGCGGAGAAACCGTGCGCTGGGTGCGGCGTCAGCTCGACTACCTCGAGGCAAACCGCGCCGCCTTCCCCTATTACAGCTCCCTGCGTGCGACCACGACGTCGGCGGAGATCCTCCGGCGTGAGATCTTCCAGAAAAAATCCAACCTCGTCGGCAACTCTGCCGACGCCTCGACGGCGGCCTACGACACCGGCCACCTCAATGTCACCTTTCATCACAACGCGTACGTGAACGTGGACCAGCGCATGCCGCGCATGCGCTTCGGCAATGCCCACGTCTTTAACCTGCTCGCCGACAGTCGGGCCGGGCGGGGTGTATCCGGACTTTCACTCATGGGCGTGGCGGCGACGTCAAACGCCGCCGTGCGCGTCGAAAACAGTCGTTTCCTCGACGTACGCACCCCGATCACCATCACGGCAGGCACGGAGCCAGTCGGGCGCGTGCTCGTGCTGAACAGCGCCAATCTCGATACGGTGACGGGGACGGATTCGGGTTTCGACCCGGCACGGCTCACCTCGTCGGCGGCGTTCCGGTGGAATACCCCCGCAGTCGCCACGGGCCTGACCGGATGGCCCGCGGCGGACAGCTCTGTGATGCCGGGGGGATATCTGCCGCCGGGGCGAACCATGAGCGACTACCTCGACACCCGCGACGCGCTGACAGCAAATCTCGACCGCGTCGGCGTGATTGTCCCCGCTGATGAGATCGAGGCCGAGCGACTCCGCCGTCTCTTACAGTCCACGACCCAGCCCTGATTGACCAAGGGCCGGCGTGCAATCCGACGGGTCGTTTCAGCCACGAGCGCCCGGCTTTCAGGTCCGCTGCGTATGGGACGCCAGCGCAAGGGCCATGCATTGAAACGCAGGCATCTCCGTTTGTCCCCGCCAAGGCCACCTCGAAGGGAGGTCGGCATTTTTCTTAGTCTGAAATCGCCGAAGCACGTTTCACGCAGCCCTTCCGCCTTCAGGCCTCCGTGCCTTCCCACTCTCTCACTATTTCCCTATCTTTTTATATTACAGATGCTTCAGCAACAATCCGCCTCGGAGACCTCAGCCTCGCCGATGGCTGCGTCGCGCAACCGGCCCGCAACTGCGTCGGGCAAAGGGCCGGCTCAGGCCGACTTACACCAGTCGATTCCATTCACATCCCTCAAGTCGTCCCGCCCCCATCCGTAGATAGCACCCAAAGAGAAGGACTCCCGACTGTTCCGCTGCGCCTATGAAATTCAACTGGACCATTGGTCGCCGGCTCACCGCCGGCTTTGGCATCGTGATTCTCATCACGGCTACACTGGGTGCGCTCGCCTATTCACGTATCCAATCCATCCACCGGGCCACCGGCACGGTCTCTGATCGGTCTATTCCCGGCATCGTACTGCTCAGTCAGGTCGAATCCCTGGTGAAGGAGAATTTCATCAACACGACCCAGCACCACCTCGCCACCAGCGCCGAGCGGAAGCTGGCCATCGAAAAGGAGATGGAGGCCAAGAGCGCCGCCTTGACCGAACTTTACAAGCAGTACGAGGCGCTCCTCGTCACCGCGGAGGAGAAGGCAACGTACGAGACCATCAAGAAGAGCCGCCCTCCCTACCGCGACAAACGAGTCTCCATCCTTGCCCTCAGCCGCGAGGGCCGCAACGACGAGGCCCGCGCGGCCCTCGAAAACGAGCTCTATCCGGTCTACCAGGCCTACATCACGGCACTCCGCTCCGCCGTCGAACAGAGCCGCGAACTCGGTCGTGTCTCCACCGCCCGCTCCGAGGCCAGCATCCAGCAGACCCGTCTGGTCATCATCATCGGTGTATCGACTTCGCTGATCGCCGGACTCTTCATTGCCTGGCTCATCACCCGCAGCACCAACCGGGTCCTCAGCGGCGTCACGTCCGAGCTGTCCAATGGCTCCAAACAGGTCAGCGCCGCCGCCACTGAGATCAACACCGCCAGTCAGACTCTGGCCCAAGGGGCTTCGGAACTCGCGGCGTCGCTCGAGGAGACCAACGCCTCACTTGAGGAGATTTCGGCCATGACCAAACGCAACGCCGAGTCCGCCGGCTCGGCCAAGGTCTCCGCCAATCAGACCCGCACCGCGGCCGACACCGGCACGGCGAGAATGAAGGACATGAACGAGGCGATGGATGCGATCAAGTCGTCCTCCGACAACATCGCAAAGATCATCAAGACCATCGACGAGATCGCCTTTCAGACCAACCTGCTCGCGCTCAACGCCGCGGTCGAGGCCGCCCGCGCCGGAGAAGCGGGCGCCGGTTTTGCCGTGGTCGCCGACGAAGTTCGCGCACTGGCCCAGCGCTCCGCCACGGCGGCCAAGGAAACCGCCGACAAGATCCAGGACTCCATTTCCAAGAGCGAACGCGGCGTCTCCATCAGCCGCGAGGTCGACGAGAATCTCCGCCAGATCGCCACCAGTGCGCACCGCGTGGACGACCTCGTGGGTGAGATCGCCGCCGCCTCCAACGAGCAGAGCCAGGGCATCACCCAGGTCCTCACGGCGATCACGCACATGGACTCCGCCACGCAAACGACCGCGGCCACCGCCGAGGAGTCCGCCGCCGCCGCCCAGGAGCTGAACTCCCAGGCATTTGCTCTCGATCACGTCGTCGACCAACTCGAGTCTCTCGTCAAGGGCCAGCGTCACCCGGCGCCCGCCAAATCCGGCGCTTCGCCCGCCCCCGATTTTCACCACCCGAGTCCCAGGCCGGCCGAACGCAAGGTGTCCGCTCTCCGTTCCTGATTCACCCGCTGGAAGGCGGTCACTCCGGTTTCGGCGTCTCCGGTTGCGGCGTCGCGGACTCTGACACCACCTCCGGAGTACCCACCAGCACCTCAACCCGCGCATCATCGAATCGCTGCATGCCGGTGGTGGTCTCACCGAAATACGGCGTGGCCACGCGTAACATCGAAGCCAGTACGTCCGAAAGCTTCTGCTGTCCGCGCACCGGAAGCGCAATGAAAGTCGTCCACACGCGTTCGGCCTTGACCCCCTTCTGCTTGATGTCGGCGAGGTTGAACGCGTCGATCACCACAATAAAATGCTCCTGGGTCGGCTCACGCTGGGCCAGCGACGCAAAGTCCGATTGCGAACTGGGAGGGCTGTCACCGGAGCGGTTCTGCGACTCCGCCTTCTCCCGCATGATCCGATCCAGGTCGTAGAGCACCGTATCATCGCCTCCCGCCCGGGCATCCCAGACCACCGTTCCACCCGGGGCATGACCGGAGCCGTGCCCGGGGACCAGTCCATCTTTCCAGGCAAGATTCTCCAACCGGATCTGTCCGAGACGCCAGGTGCGCTGGCCGTAGCTGATGCGGAGCACCATCTCGGGTTCCCGCGGTACGGAACGCCCGGACTCACGCTCGAGGCCGTAGTTCAGGTACTTCTTGCGTGCGAGCGGGTTGACCAAACGCTCGCACACCTGCTCGAACGTCAGGTCGGACGGAAAGGTTTCACCCGGAAAAAACAAGTAGGTCTTGGGTTCCGCCAGCGGCACCAGCGGCGTCGACGCGATGGGCGGATTGAGGTTGTCCCGGGCGTTGAGGGACTTGATCAGCGCCTTTTTCGACGACGTAACGTAGTTGGCAGACGACACGCTCATCTCCAGGGGCAACTCCTTGCCCGACGGAGCCGTCGCGCACGAGGAAAACAAAAGGGCCGCCGCCATGGTCAAGCTCGCCCCGAGGACCCGCCGCCAAGATTGGCACACATACTCCATGACCCTTCTCTGGCGACACCTCCGGCAACGCGGCAAGACTTTTTCAGTACTGTGCCAACCCCTCGAAACCGTGGAGCGCCAGGCCCCAAACAACGGCCGGGGGACCTGGAAAGACCTCTCCGTATCCTAAGGATTTTGCTGGCATCCGCACGGCTGAGGTGAGCTACAGGGGGGTAGCTCTCTGAATCAGCAGCGAACCAACGGGCTTCATTTCTCCCCCAGGATCCGCCTCGTCCGCCCCGGTTGCGAAGGACGCGGGTGGGGAATGAATCCTGGATATAGGGCTCAATCACAGGAGTTAGCCACATCGGGTCGAAATGTCGGGCCCGGCGGACGATACCGCCGCCCTCGTCGGTCCCGTCTGCGGCAACGCCATCGTCGGCGGCGACCCGTCCCTTCGCAGGGCAAAACCCCGGTGGAGTAAACTCCTTAAGGGCCACGCATAAAGGGTCGAATGGGGCCAACACGCACCCATTCGCATGCATGAACTTCTCAATCGAGATCCGCACCTTCGTCCGCGACCTTTGAGCGTCCGTTCGAACGAATCGATTTCGATCCAGGCGGGAGCATGCCACCGCGACACCATGCACCGGGCCGCCACGGCTCGCACGGGCGAAGGCACCGCTCCCGCCGCCCCACAGTCCCGGGCGCCCACATCCTAGGCGCCGGTTCCGTCCCATCGGGATAGTCGTGTCCACTTGCGGGCACAGCATGACCCACCGCCATCCAGCCTCCCCCTCGTTTGGATTCCCTTCCCAACCTCCTTTTCATGTCCACCGCTTCCACCAGGTTCACCCATCGCTCACGCGTCTCGCTTCATGCCATCGGGCTGAGCTTGGTCTTTCTGCTGCTCGCCCTGCCATCATACGCGGTCACATTTGACCTTACCGGCGCCTCGGGATCGGGAACGCAAACGGTCCAGCAAACGGTCGGCTCCGACATCCTGGTCATCACGGCCGTGGATGACGTCTTTGTTGTCGATAGCGATACCAACGTCTGGGGTGGCGGGATCAGTAATACCTCAGGCACCGTCTTGGCCGTCGCCTCGGGAGTAGGTTATGAATCCAAGGTTACCATCTCTGTCTCCGGAGGAAAAGTCTTCGACCTGAGTTCGTTCACCCTGGTCGACATCGCCGGGGAAAACAAGGACCTCACGATCACCACCAACAAGGGCAGCCAAACCCTCACGTCGAGTTTCTCGAGCCTTTCCTGGTCGGTCACGCTGGCATCCGCAACCTTTCAGGGGATCACCTATGCCGAGCTCACCACCAGCCATGTCTCGAACCAATTCGCCTGGGGAATGGACAACTTCGTCCTGAGCAACATCACCCTGGCTCCGCCGACGGTCACCGACGCCAGGATTTCTCTCACCTCCACCGGCAGCGGCACGGGTGGCGCCTACAAGGTGGGCGACACCGTCACCGCTTCGTGGAACAACACCGGCAGCGGTGACAACAACGCCGGCATCACCGGTGTCACCATGGACTTTAGCCAATTTGGCGGCGGCGCCGCCGTTTCCGCCTCCAACTCGTCCGGCACCTGGACCGCAAGTTTCACTCTCACGGCCGGAGCCATCGACACCACCAATCGAAACGTCTCCGTCAGCGCGACCAGCGTCAACGGCACCACCACCACCGCAGACACCACCCAAGCCACGGTCGATAACATTGCTCCAACCGTGACCGACGCCCGGATCAGCATCAGCGGCGCCAGTGGCACGGGCGGAGCTTTCAAGATCGGCGACACCGTGACGGCAACGTGGAACAACACCGCCGCGGGTGACAACAACTCCGATACCCTCTCGACCGTCACCGTGAACTTCAGCCAATTCGGCGGCGGAGCCGCCGTCTCGGCCTCGAACTCAGCCGGTACCTGGACTGCCACGCACACGCTGACCGCCGGGGCAATCAACGGCACCCCCAACCGCAATGTCTCGGTCACGGTCACCGACAATGCAGGCAACACCGCGACCAGGGCCGACACGACCAATGCCACCGTCGACAATGTCGCCCCCACCACCACCGTGAGCAGTCTGTCATTTTCTTCAGATACGGGTTCGAGTTCGAGTGACTTCATCACCGCCTCGTCGAGCCAGACCCTTTCCGGCACCCTGAGTGCAAACCTCGTTTCCGGAGAATCGGTGGAAGTCTCCATCAACAACGGATCAACCTGGGCCAATGCCACCGCGAGCGTCGGCACCAACACCTGGTCTCTGGCTGGCCTGACCCTTCTGGGGAGTGACACCCTCAGGGTGCGCGTCACGGATGGCGCAGGAAACAGCGGCACAACCCTTACTCAGGCGTACGCGCTCGATACCACCGCGCCGACCACCACCATCAGCACGCTCGCCTTCTCCGCCGACACGGGTGCGAGCTCCACCGATTTCATCACGAGAACCGCCGCCCAAACCGTCTCCGGCACCTTAAGCACCAATTTGGTTTCGGGCGAACTCGTCGAGGTTTCTCTCGACAATGGTTCCACCTGGACCACCGCCACCAGTTCGGTGGGCTCCAACACCTACTCGTTGTCCGGCGTCACCCTGGTCGCAAGCGATACCCTCCGGGTCCACGTCACCGACAACGCCGGGAATAGCGGCACCACGCGATCACAAGCCTTCGTTTTGGATACCACCGCTCCGACGACCACCGTGGCCACGCTCGCGTTTTCCGCCGACACCGGAGCGAGCTCCACCGATTTCATTACCCGAACTGCCGCCCAAACCGTCTCCGGCACACTGAGCGCCAATCTGGTTTCGGGCGAGTTCGTCGAGGTCTCT
>JAEUGZ010000040.1 GCA_016794725.1 Opitutaceae bacterium
GGTGGACGACGTGCGGGTGATCGGGCTCGGCGTGCCCCACGAACCGATCTACTCCTACCTCGATGAGCGACCCGACCTGGTCGGGGCCGCCGCCGTCGAACTGATCGCCGGCATGATCTATTACCACGAAACCGGCATCCCCGCGCATCCCCGCACGACGATGATCGACGGCCAGTTGCGCTATTGCAGCACTGCGGCGGCGGCAGGGTGACTGAATTCTGGGAGCAAACCCGGCCACCTCAACCGCACAGCGGACAACCGGATCGGGCGGAAGATCACACGCAACCAACCGGTCTTGAAATAGATCGATCATACCAAGAGAGACAAAACCCTCGCCGCCAGCGGCGAAGGCCACGGCAGATAGGAGATTGAAAGTCGATTCCACCTGCCAACAGTGGAGGCGTGCTCGCCGATGTTGTCCCTCACTTGCTCCAGCGCCTGCCACCTCGCGTGCGCCCCGTGGTCGTCACGGTGTTGCTTGGTTTGGCGGCTGGTCTGGCAGCCGTCCTGTTTCACCTTGCCATTCATTTTGTCTACCAGAATGGGATTGAAGCGCTGACCCACCGTTCGCGCGGGGCCTTTTTAATTGGAAGCTTTGTCTTATTGGCCGGGACTTCAGCTCTCTCCGGGTGGCTGCTGACGCGTTTCTGCCCCGAGGCCGCAGGCAGCGGAATTCCCCAGGTGAAATTGGCCTTCTGGAAGGACTTTGGCTTCATTCCGTGGCGAGTCGTGTGGGTGAAATTTGTCGGTGGAGTACTGAGCGTCGGTGGCGGAAGCAGCCTCGGACGGGAAGGACCATCGGTTCAGTTGGCCGGCGGGCTGGCCTCGCAATTGTCCGGCCTGCTCGGCACGGGAAAGAACGAACGGCGCACGGCGGCGGCGGCGGGTTCGGCAGCAGGCCTGGCGGCGGCGTTCAACACCCCGATTGCAGCCGTCACATTCGTCCTCGAGGAGATCATCGGCGACCTCAATAGCCGGATGCTCGGCAGCGTGCTGCTGGCCGCCGTCATCGGGGCCCTGGTGGCCCACGGCCTGTTGGGAGCCCAGCCGGCGTTCACCTTGCACGGCCAGGGTTCGCCCCAATGGCTGGCATTTGCACTCACCCCGTTTGTGGCTGCGCTCTCAGCGGTCGCGGGCTGTTGGTTTCAAAAAATGTCGCTGGGCCTGCGAGCGATCAACAAACGGACCCATACGCTCCCCCCGTGGGTGCGCACCATGCTTGGCGGCATCGCCGTGTGGGCCGTCGGGTCAGCGGTGTTCATCGGAACGGGCCATACCGGGGTTTTCAGCCTGGGCTACGAAGACCTCTCGCATGCGCTGGACGGCAAGCTCGTGTGGCACATTGCAGCTTTGCTCCTCATCGCCAAACTCCTCGCGACTGCCGTGTGCTACGGCTTGGGAGGTTGCGGAGGAATCTTCGCTCCGACGCTTTTCTTCGGCGGCATGACTGGCGCAATGCTGGCCGGACTCGCCGACTTGGTTTTGCCGCTGGCTCCGGAAGACCACGTCACCCTGGCCGTCGTCGGCATGTGCGCCTGCCTGGGCGCGGTCGTACGCGCTCCGGTCACAGGCATCCTGATCGTGTTCGAGATGACGCACGAGTTTGCGCTGGTGCCCGTCCTCATGATCGGCGCCCTCATCAGCGAGATGATAAGCCGGCGCATCATCCACGGAAGCTTCTACGAAACCGTGCTGGCGCAGGACGGCCAGCATGTGGAGCGCATTGTTCCGCCCCGCAGCTTGCGCAATTGGATGGAATTGTCGGCGGCCCGCATTGCCAATTTTTCGCCCGCCGTTGTTCGCGACCTGGCTCCGGCCGCGGTGCAGGCTTTCCTTGCCACACAGGGTCACAGCCGGTTTCCCGTCAGCGTTGATGGCCGACTGTCGGGTGTCCTCACTCGCACGGAGGCGCTTGCGGCACTGGCCGCATCCCGACCGCCCGTACTCGAAGCGGCCGTCACCTGCTCGCCCGCCACCTCGGTGCGCGAGGTGGCCACGAAGATCGTGAACTCTCCCAGCGGCATCATCATCCTCACCGACCCAACCGAGAACGTATTGGGCGTGATCACCATGCACGACCTGCTGCGTGCCCAAATGAACTTCGCCCGCAATCAGGAGGATTGAGTCCCTGCCGATTTGTGCCGTGCAAACAGAACCACTCCGAAGGACCTTATGCAAAACCATTACTTGCCCGGGCTTCCACCCTTGCTCCTGAAAATACTGCTGGCGTTCGGTACAGGCCTCATGATCGCGGCTTTGCTATGAGCCGGTTTCACTACGCGCGGGATCCGCTGTGCCTGGCCGCTTGTGCCTGCTACCTGGTGAACCGCTGGCTCGTGCCGGTCGAGTTGAAGGGCATCTTCCTGCGAAATTACCTGGCCGATACGCTGCTCATTCCCGCCGCCCTGCCGCTCATTCTCTGGGTCCAGCGACGGACAGGGTTGCGCACCACCGATCTCCGTCCCGACTGGCGTGAAATCCTGCTGCACCTCGTGGTCTGGACGGTTGGAGCCGAAGCAATAGCTCCTCACCTATTTTCGCGTGCCACCGGTGATCCGTGGGATGCGGTGGCCTATGCCGGGGGCGCGATCCTGTCCGGCTTGGTCTGGCATTTCGGATGAACCTATTTTCGCAGCTGAAACGAATCGATCCGTTCATCAGCCATGGATGGACACCGATTAACGCAGAATCGGCGCCCATGCAGTTCTTCACCTCCCAGGTGAGTGCCCAGGTTGACTCCACTCGTTTGTATCCGTGTTGATCCGTGTTCATCCATGGTTGAATCGCGGTTTTTAGGATGAACTTTGATCGACTGGCTCCCCACTACGAATGGATGGAAACCTTCATCGCGGGAAACCGGTTGCAGCGGGCGCGCACCTGCTGGCTTGAGGAATTGAGGGGGCGGCAGCGAGTCCTGAGTGTCGGCGAGGGCCACGGACGGTTCAGCAAGTCCTTCGTCGCTCGCTTTCCTGAGAGCGAGGTGACGGTGCTCGAAGCCAGCGAGCGAATGCTCACCTGTGCCCAGCGTCACCTGAGTCCCGCCGCCCATGTACGATGGCACCACGGAAATGTCCTCAGCTGGAACACCGACCTCCCCTTCGATGCAATCGTTACCTGCTTCTTCCTCGACTGCTTTCCGCCCGACCTTCTGGCGACCGTCGTTGAGCGGCTGGCCCGGTGCTCCGCGCCCGATGCCGTGTGGCTGGTCGTAGACTTCTCCCTCCCCGCGCGGGGCTTGGCCCGGTGGCGGGCGCGGGCGGTCCATGGGCTGATGTACACCTTCTTTCGCCTCGTCGTCGATTTGCCGGCTCGCCGCCTCACGCCCCCGGACGAGCTGTTGCGTGGGCATGGCTTCGAGCTCGCGGCGCGACGCGAATTCGAGTGGGGCTTGTTGCGGGCTGATCTATGGCGGCGAACCGCACGTTGACCCGGCAGCAACTATTTTTCGCCGACAGGAATTTTCCCGCGGCATCGCCGACGCCTTCGATTGCCCTGAGCTGGAGACAAACCCCAAGGGTCTCAATCAGGAGTAGCGGAACGCCGGAGCCACAGGATCGCGGACAGAATCGATTGCCGTTCAAGGAGGAGTCGCAAGGATATCGTTCGCACTGTGAATCTCTTCATTTTCACCCTCGGCACTCGGGGCGACGTCCAACCCTACGTCGCCTTGGGGCGGGGCTTGGTGGCGGCGGGGCACCGCGTGGTGGTCTGCACCGATACCCGATTTCGTTCGTTCATCACCGAACACGGCTTGCTCGCGGGGGACTTCAACGGCTTGTTCTCGGAATTGACCCATTCCAACGCCGGACGGGAGGTGATGGAAAACGCCGGAACGATGTGGCCGTTGCTGCGAAGCTTGCCGAAACTCCTCAAGCTTTCAGAGCAAATGCAGCGGACGATCATGGACGACGGCTGGAAAGCGGCGCAGGTGTCGCAGCCCGACATGATCGTCTACCATCCGAAGGCGTTCGGCGGTCCGCATTTTGCAGAAAAGCTGGGAATCCCCGCGGTCATGGCAGTACCCTTGCCGATGTTGGCCCCCACGGGAGAGTTTCCGGTCGTCGGCTTTCCCCGACTGCCCTTGGGAAAACGGTATAATCGGAGCACCTACCGACTGCTGCAGTGGCTCACACGGAAGATTACGGGAAAATATATCTCCACGTGGCGAAGGACACACGGACTTCCGCCGGTGCGCCGCGGTCAGGACAGTCTGCAAAAAAGCGATGGACGCCCAATTCCGGTTCTCCACGGCTACAGTCGCCACGTCGGCCCTGTCCCCGCCGATTGGCCGCCGCAGGCCGAAGCAACCGGCTTTTGGTTCCTCGATCCGCCGGCCGAATGGAGGCCCAGTCAGTCGCTGGTATCCTTTCTCGAATCAGGACCGCCTCCCGTGTATGTCGGCTTCGGCAGTATGACGGGCAGTCGCTCTCAAGAGCGTGCTCACGTGGTGATGGCCGCGCTGGAGCGTGCCGGGGTTCGGGGCGTGATGGCGTCCGGCTGGGGGGGGATGGATCCGGGCAACTGCCCGCCTTCGATCCAGGTGATTGACGAAGTACCGCACGGGTGGCTGTTCCCGCGAGTGGCCGCCGTGGTTCATCACGGCGGAGCCGGTACAACCGCCGCTGGCCTGCGTGCGGGACGTCCGACCGTGATCTGCCCGTTCATCGCAGATCAGCCTTTCTGGGGAAGGTGCGTTCACGAACGCGGATTCGGACCAGCCCCTATCCCACAGAAGAGACTCACGGTCGAGAACCTCGCCGCCGCCATCCAGGAAGCCGTCAGCAATTCCGATATGAGGGAGAAAGCAGCGACCGTCGGTCACCTGCTTCGTGCCGAGACGGGAGTGCAGAACGCGGTGCGTAGATTGGAGGAGATCGTTCGCACGTCCTCCCATTGATGACTCTCCGACCCAGAGCCCTGACGCCCGCTCCGCCCATGATCTTCCAGCGGCAGCCAGCCGGAGGGGCTCGTCGACGGGCCAAAGATCGACCACGCTCGGGTCGCTCCTCCTTTTGCCGGGCCGTGGACCATCTCGATGCTGTTTCCATCGGAGGTCTTCCAGTTCAACCGAATCGCCAGGTTCAAGGCACCGGAGTCTACGCTAAACCCGCCAGTTCCTCGCTCGGGCGCGCCCGGGCCGGCACGTTCAGCGAGTGCGGCACACGGCTTCTGGCCGCGTCCGTTCCCTCGCGTCGATCAAACCCCACTGATGAAGCGCCGCTGCCTGCTTGTCCTGGACGAGGTTTTCTTGCCCCAGCTCTTCGGTCCTGACGAACTGGAGCGGCTGCGTCGACAGGTGGCCCTGAGTCAACCTTTCAGCGCAGACCAACTCCTCCGCGAGCCGCCTGAGACCCTGGCCGACGTCGAATTGATCCTCTCCAGCTGGGGCATGCCGAGGCTCGACGCGGACCTGCTCGACCTCCTTCCTCGGCTGCGGGCTGTGTTTTACGCGGCCGGGACCGTGAAACCGATCGTTACCGGCGAGTTCTGGGCCCGAGGGCTGCGGATCACCAGCGCGGCCCGGGAAAACGCCCGGCCCACCGCCGAGTTCGCCTTTGCCGAGATCATTCTTTCGCTCAAACGCGCCTGGCCCCGGCTGTTCGCCCTGCGCGAGGCGCGACGCTACCAGCAGACCGATGCCCTCGCTCCCGGCTGTTTTGGAAGCACCGTGGGGTTGATCTCCCTCGGCAAAATCGGCCGCCTGGTCGCCCAGCGGCTGGCGTCGCTCGACGTCCACGTGATCGCCTGGGACCCTCACGTATCCGCCGAAAGTGCCTCCCGACTCGGCGTTGAACTCGTCCCCCTGCCCACGGTCTTCACCCGGGCCCATGTGGTGTCATGCCACACGCCCCTGACGTCCGAAACCAGCGGGTTCCTCGATGGCTCCCTCTTCGAACGGATGCGTCCCGGCGCCACCTTCATCAACACCGCCCGCGGCGGCCTAGTCCGGGAGCCCGATCTGCTGGCCGTGCTGCGGGCGCGACCCGATCTGTTCGCCGTGCTCGATGTGACCGAGCAGGAGCCGCCCCCACCGGACTCCGCGTGGTTCACCCTGCCCAATGTCGTGCTTACGCCTCATATCGCCGGCAGCACCGGTCCGGAGTGCCGGCGCCTCGGCCGCATGATGGTGGACGAAATGGAGCGATTCCTGCGCAACGAACCCCTGCTCGGCGAGGTGCTTGAGGACGAACTGAGCACGCTCGCCTGAGTCGATCAACTCAACCGGACCCATGCATTTGAACCACGAATTGACACGAACCTACATGAATGAAAACAGCGACCGAGCGTTGCGGGGGATGGGTTCACTTTGGGGTGAGGTAAATTCAGGTGCTCGACTGCTCGTATCTCACTCCCGATTCGTGTCTATTCGTGGTTTCTCGTCTGACTGGTTGCTGAACCGACCGGCCCATTCTCCGTTGTCCGTCGCCTTGTTGGCGGGATCGTGCCTTTGCCGAGCATTGCCAACTCGAAACCGGAGCCCCCAGACCTCGTTTCGCGGCTTCGCGCCTTCGCGTGAATTCCCTGCCGGCATCCTCCTTTCTTCAGCCTTACTCGCGAGTCTCATTCGCAGACACCCACTTCGGCGGGACGATTCCTAAAGTTAACGCCTCTGGGCGTCGACCCCGCGCCCAACGGACTCCTGACCTGGATCACGCTTTTTTCGACGCGGATGACACAGCGGGTGGTTTCACTTTCACACTGCGTCCGCTGCGCAAGGAACGCCCGGCCGCATCCGCCAGCACCAGAGCCTGGCGGCCATCCTCGGGCCCGACGGGCATGGGCTTGCCTTGTTCGACCGCGTCGACAAACGCCGCCAGCTCCGCCTTGTAGGCCTCCGCATACCGTTCGAGAAAGAAATAGAGTGGCTTGTCGGTCGACACCGCCCGGGCATCCGCCAACTCGACCGTGGTCGGTGTGCGGTTGCCGGCCAGCAGACGACCCAGCGCACCATGCACCTCCACCCGCTGGTCGTAGCCGTAGGCGGCACGGCGGCTGTTGTTGATGTGACAGAGGCGTCCGGACGCCGTCTTCATCACCACCATCACCGAGTCGGTATCCCCCGCCTCTGCCACTTTCGGGTCCACGAGGCAACTGCCCGCGGCATAGACCTCCACCGGCTCCTCCCCCAGGAGCCAGCGTGCGAGATCGAAATCGTGAATCGTCATGTCGCGAAACTGTCCCCCCGACACCTTCAAATACGCCAACGGCGGCAGCCCCGGGTCGCGGCTTGAAATGATCACCTGCTCCACTGCTCCGACCGCCCCTTCTCGCACCTTTGCCGCGAGTGCGGCAAAACTCGGATCAAATCGGCGGTTGAACCCCACCAGCATCGGCACCCCCGCCGCGCGCACCACCTTCAGGCAGGCGTCAACGCGACGCAGGGACAGGTCGATCGGTTTTTCACAAAAGATCGCCTTTCCGGCCCGCGCCGCCGCCGCCGCCAGTTCGGCATGGGTCGCAGTGGACGAGGCAATGATGACGGCCCCCACCTCGGGATCTCGCATCGCCACGTCGCGTTCCACCACCGTGGCCCCGTGGCGCTCGGCCAATGCCTTCGCCGCCTTGGCATCGACATCAACCACATAGCGCAACCGGCAGGCCGTGGAGGAGGCCACATGCGACGCGTGAACTGAGCCAATCCGACCAGCGCCAAAGAGGGCAAACGTGAGCATAGGGTAAAACGGTGGGTGAACCAAAGGACGCCGCCGTAGCTCCCACCGCGAGGAAAAAGCGCCAGGAGCATCCCCAACCCATTCTCGGTCGCGGCACAGGCCAGCAGCCCACCCACCCGACAACGCCCCGCCCCGGCACGCGAGAGGGATCAAACTTTAGCGTAGACCGAACCGCCGGACACGGATGATCGAGCACGAATCCCGCAGCCGCGCATGATAGCCGCCCTAAACATCGAGCGTGGGAATTCGCTGCGCTTCCGTTGGAGGTGGCCTCGGCGAGGCCGCGACGGGACCGCCAGGGCCCGCCTCCGTTGGCCGATTTCTTCACGCGACGCCCGTCCCCGCGGGGTCGGCGACCCCACCTCCAACGGACGCCGACCCTAGATCGCGCCTGAACGGGCACCTAGGCGCAGTTGAGCGGTTCGTGATCAATTCGCTTCGCCGTCCGTGGCCTCACATCGTTCCCGAGTCCGTACTCGCCAGACGCGCCACCGTCATTACCTTGCAAGCCGGAACTGCGGCAACACCGGCGCCGCCTCCGGCACCGCGACGCGATAGTCCTCGCCCAGCAGCGCCGCCACGGTCGCCGCCACCTGGCCCTGGGTGACCGGCTCGCCACCCTCCACCTCCCCAAGCGCCGGCACACCGGGGCCGAGGGCCGCCATCCAAGTCTGATTGGAGTGCGGCGTGGACTCACCGTGATTCGTCCAATCGGCCGGAGTTTCGCCCCTCCCGTGATCCGTGGTGATGATCAAGGTGGTCCGATCGCGATACTCCGGCTGCGACTGGAGGTACTCCCACCACTCGCGGAGGTAACGATCGCATTGCTGGATCGAATACACGTACCTGTCGTAACGGCGACCATGCGCCCAGGTGTCGGGCTCACCCAATGCAACATAGGCGAGCCTGGGGCGATGGGTCTGCAGCAGGTCGAGCGCCGCTCGGAACGCAAAGCCGTCAAAATGCTCGTCCCGCGACTTGGACGTGATGTCGTCCATCCACTGCTGAATCTCCGCCAGCTTCGGCGATACGCGATCCAAACGGGAGTGACGGCCGGACACCCAAAGCGGAAACCGGCTTCGCGTGACATTAAAAATGTAGGGGAAAATCTGCCACGTCGTACACGCCACCACCCGCCCGGCGCAGGCCGGTCGCCCGTCCAGCCATTCAAGCACGGTCACATTCGGATTGTGCCGCGGAAAGTTGGTGGTGATGAGGGGGTCCGGGTGTCCCGTGAGCAGTTCATTGTACCCAGGGTACGAGATCCACGCCGTGTTGGCCACGGCCGCCCGGCTGCCGCGATCACGATTCCCCAGCAGCAGCCCGCGTCGCGCCACCTGCGTCCAAAGAAACGGCATCAGCCGCTCGCGCCGGGCCGTCACCGTTTCGGCCCCCAGGTCCCGAATCACCAGCGGACGCTCCTTCTCGGCCACCCCACCCTTCTCCTTGTCGAGGTATGCCTCATCCAGCCCGCGAAACACCTCCTGCCACCGCAACCCGTCCAGGGTCACCAGCAGCACCTTGCGCTCCCCCGCCGGCTCCGCCGCCGGCAACGAAACGCCCCACCCCAGGAACAGCAGCAAGAAAGCCACTCCCCTGCGACCCCATCCCGCCACCCCTCGTATCCATCCGAGTCGATTCATATTCATCCTCGTTCCAGTGTTCGTCGTTTCATATCCGCGCCCATCCGCGTCCATCCGTGGTCCACCCCTCCCCCATTCGTGTCCCTTCGTGGTCAAAATCCTCCGCCGTTGGTCCATTCCCATCCGTGTTCATCCGCGTCCATCCGTGGTTTAACCCCTCCCCCATTCGTGTCCGTTCGTGTCCATTCGTGGTCAAACTCTTCCGCCGTTCGTCCGTTCCCATCCGTGTTCATCCTTGTCCATCCGTGGTTCCACCCCTCCGTTCATCGTCTTCATTCTTCGCCTTCAGCGCCGGATCGGCGCCAGCCAGGGCCACTCGGTTTTCGGCGCGAAGTTATACCGCAGGCAGGTCTGCTGAATCGTCGCATTGGGCCAGCGTGACACCCGGATCAAGCCCCGGCCCTCGAGCAACGGCCGGGGATCGAACGCTACGGAAAACGTGGTGTACGCCGCGAGGTCACCTTCAAACTTCTGGGGCCAGCCGCGGGCCAGGGGGTGATCGGGCAGGCGGCGGCCCGAGGTGTGCAGCGCCTGCCAGTTGTGCTCGAGGACGCGACGCGCCCCCGCCGCATCCTCGGCCGCGCCTCGGGGCAGGCTGCCGTGCTTGCCCCACTCGACCCCGATCCACGCACGGCCACCGTGGCGGTTCGCGTCCGCCACCGCCTCCGCCCCCTCGGCCACATAACCATGCAGGTAGGTCTGCACCCGGGTGACGGTGTGGGTGCCGGGCTGATACTCGATCCAGACGATCTCGTGGTCCGCCGGCTCATTGTCGGCCGGAAAATCGAGATCGTCCTCCCAGAAAAGGTGGTACCCGATGATCGGCCGGTCGGGATGGATCACGGCAACCAAGTCCTTGAGCGGAAAAAACTCGCCGGCGACGAGGAACAACCGCGGCGCCAGGGCCAGCGCCCGCTCCCGCTCCTCCGGCGTGGGATCGCGCCAGCGGTCGGCGTCCAGCACGCGACGATAGTGTTCACTCGCCTCATCCAGGCTTCGCCGGTCATGCGCCGCGCTCCCCTGGGCGTTCCACGCCGTGACCTCGGCCTCCGTCGGCGCGGCCTGGGCCACTCCTCCCGCCGACACCTGCGCCAACAGCCACAACATCCCGACAACCCATCGTGTCAGCGCCCCGGTTCGGTTGGAGGTGGGGTCGTCGACCCCGCGGGGATTGGCGTGGCGGTCCAGGTGGGTCACGCTCAGGGCGGGCCATGGGCCCGTCGCGGCCGCGTCGAGGCCACCTCCACCGGCGTCTTGCATCCCACCACTGTAGGGCCGGCGATTGCGGTCGCGCCTGGCACCGCCGGCACGGTATCGTAAAAGGCCTCCCTGGTCCGCCGTCCTGCATCCGCGTCCATCGGTGTCCATCCGTGGTTCATCTGAGGTGTGGAGTTTCATCGGAAATCCTTCGCCCAGGCGTCCAAGGGCCGGACCACCGGCACCGGGAGCACGGGCCATTTCTGCCCCACCGGGGTGAGCACGACCGCGATCCGCACATCCTTGACTGCGGCCTCGGCCGGCACGGTGAGACTCAGCACGTGGATACCTTCGTTCTGCTGCTCCACGGCCGTGGGCGGAGTCGCCGCCCGGACGGTCCAGGTCGCCTGCGCGGGCGAAAGTGCCTCGAGTCGCAAGGTGCGCCCCTCCAGGCTGAGCACCACCCGCGAGCCCTCAATGGCCACCGTCGCCGGTGTCAGCATCTGCCAGGTCAACGGCGTGCCCGCCCGCAGGCCCGTCACCTCATCCTGCACCAGCACCCGACTGCGGTCGAGCATCGCCACCCCACGCCGGAACCGGGCGGCATCGGCGGGATAGGCCGAGTGCAGATTGGCGATCGCATAGGCGGCCGCCTCGGTGGAGGCAAACGCCTCCCACGGCACGTCAGCATCCGGCGATTGGCGACGCGTACCCGGCGTGAGCGTGTTGTGACTACGGTTGTTCAGCCGGTAGTAAGCCCAGCGCGGGCTGTCCACGGTCGCACCGTCCCAGTACCCCGGCAGATTGTAGCCGTCGGGCCCCAGGTCCACCGCCCAGCGCACGCCGTCCGCGTCCAGCATGAAGGAACCGGCGTCGAGGTGACCGTGATTGACCCGATTGCTGCCCGCCTTGAGCCCGGTCCAGAGCGCCGCCGGATCATCCCAGGCACTGCGAAACAGCGCCAGCCGGCTCGGTCCGTCAAAGGCGACGTCCCGCGTGGGCCGCGCGGTGCCGGCCCCGGGATCCTCCGGAAACCACAGCGCGTGCATGGCGAGGAATCGCTCCTTCAGGTCGGGCGGCTGGTCCAGCAAGTCGAGCAGGAGCCGCCGGCTGAGCGCCATTGCCACCGGCAGGTTCGCCTGCGCCGCCAGCCAGGTCAGCGCCGGATCCGCCCCGAGGTGTGCGCGCCCGTCCGCAAAGTTGAAGGAAAGCCCGGTTGGGCTTTGCACGTGCAGCCGAAACAGCGCGGTGCGGGCAAAACCCGGGCGACGGCCCAGGCCCAGGTCGTGGCCCAGCGCGCTCTCCAGCGCCGCGAGGATGAGCACATTGTAGCGCGTTCCATAACTCCAATACACCGGTCCCTCTGGATAGGCGCCATCCGGCTCATACGCCGCCATGGCGTCCGGCAGGGTGTCGCGCAGTCCGTTCAGCACCGCCCGCGCCAGCACGGGCTCCCGGTCCGCCAGCGCGAGCGCGGAAAGCAGGAACCCGCCGTTGCACACCTGGTTCCAGTTGTTCTTCTCGTTGCCGGCGACAAAGGGAAACGAAATGCGCTCCTTGTCGCGACGACCGTACGCCGGCGACACATACGCAAGCGACTTCTGCCGCAGCGCCTGCTCGATCGCGGAGCGCTCCGTCTCCGTCAGCGTGTCGTGGAGCCAGTCATAACCGAGGGCCAGGGCGGTCGCCATTTCCGCCACGTCGAGAAAGTGAGAGGGATTCCAGTCGGGAAATTCCGCCGCACGCAGCATGACGTCGCGGGCGTGACGCCGAAACCGGTCGTCACCGGTCAATCGGTACGCCAGCGCGGCCGTGGTGATGTGACCGAGGGCTTTGCGCGACTGGTCCAGCATGCGCGGCCCGACCAGGAGGTACTCGATGGGCGCATCGGCCGGCAGCAACTCGGCACAGGCCACCACCCGCGCATGCAACCGGGACCGGACGGGATCGTGTTTTGCCAACTCGACCAGCTGGGCAAAACCACCCGGCTTCACCAACAGCCGGGGATGCCCCAACTGCAGCGTCGCCAGCTCATCTCCGCGCAACGCCGTTATCCCCGCCAACACCACGATCCAAAACGCAACCAGAAGCCCTCGCATCCGCGCGGTGGCAGACACGCCGCCCTTTCCGAATTCGTGTCCATTCGTGTCCATTCGTGGTTCAAAAAGGGTTTTCCAAGGGGTTGGTCCACGCGACCGAGGGGGCGTCCGCGAGAAGATTCACCGTGACAGGCTCGTTACCCCAAGACGAGCCCAACCCGGCGATCCCCGCTCCCGGCCGTCCCCGCAATCGCAGGTCGCGGTGCCCGCCCCCGCGTTCCGCCCAACCAACGTCGGCCCCAGCACCCTGGCCAGCGTCCGCCGGGTATAGCGTAGACCGAGGACGAGAACACCCGGGACGCCGTTGGAGGCGGCCTCGTTGAGGCGAGACGGGACCGCGAGGTCCCGCCTTCATCTTCCGACTTCTCTACGCGAAGCCACGTCCGCGCGTTCGCTTTCAACGAACTCCCTTCGCCCTTCACTCTTCGAACTTCACGCTTCCCCGTGCATTCCCCGTCCCGTCACGTCGACACCGCCGTCGTCGGCCCAATCGATACCGTTCGCGTCTCGGCAAAGGTGACCGTCGAGCCATCGCGCAGGCGGGCCCGCAGGTGCAGCACCAACGACGGGCCACTCACGGTCGCGGGGAGCGACGCCATGAAGTCGACCGCGGTCCGCGTGCCCAAGGGAAAGTTGAGAGCGCGGGCCACATCGTCGCGAGGCAGCAGCGTGGGTGTCTCACCAATCCGGACGGAACCGGCCCACAACTCCACCCCGACGATCTGGTCCTGGCTGGGACCGAGCCAGACCCAACCCTGCACGCGAAACGCCCGCGGTGACAACGGCGCCACCCCATCCGGAGTGTCGATCGCCGAGTACCGTGGAACGGGCGTGGCCGGCTCCATCGCCGACGCGTCACCCGCCTTGACGGCGGAGAAGTTCGCGAAGGATCGACTTCCCGGCAGCAGCGCTCGGTGTCGGTCGCCCCGCGTGTGACGCCGCAGCCGCCAACCGTGCCAGCGGTCGCGCAGGGACTTGTTGACCCGCACCACGGCGAGCAGACCGATCGGATTGTTGGCGGGAAACGCCTCCACCACGTCCAAAATGTCCCAATCAAACCGTGTGCGAGGCCAGTTCTTCAAGGCCAGCAGGAGTTCGGTCACATTCGACGCCTCGAAGGTGTGGAAGTGGATGTTGATGTCGTGACCCAGGTGAATCGCGTGCCGCATGCCCGCGGCCAGCTGGGTGCGGCGCGCCGTCAACTCTGCCGCATCGAGTCCGGCCCCAAAAAAGGCGTCCTCCACGCCCCAGACAAATTCATCGATGTGGGTGGGATCGCAGGCCGTCGTCTGGTGTTGAAAATCCTCCAACACGTGACTCACCGGCGTGAGGGGCCGCAGGCGATCCCAGGTCCGCCGGCGATCGGGCGCCACCATGTAGATGATGCCGCCCGGGCGCAGTACCCGGTACCACTCGGCGAAGGCCGCGATGGGGTTGGCGACATGCTCGATGACGTGCGAGGAGATCACGTAGTCGAGCGCGTTGTCGTGAAAAGGCAGATGACAGGCCTCGCCGAAATAGTCGGCATGCACCTGCTCCAGGCCGAACTCCTTGAAGCAATCCACGTAAATCGGAGCCGGGTCGAGCCCCGGGACCGGCGACTTGAACGCGCCGATTTCGACTCCCAGTTTTCCCCGCCCGATCCAGCGGGCGACCTTTTCTTCGTGCGTCATGAGCAACAGTCGGGTCGTTCGCTAACTAGCAGCCGCCGGCGCCTTCTGCAGAACCGCAACGGACTGTCCCAGCGAACCGTTGCCCGTCATGACCATTCCATTCTCAAAGGACACCGTTTCCGGCAACGGAATATACATCGTATCGCCCCGATGGACATGGCGCACCGCAAAGTGGGCGTGGTGCGACCAGGCCTCGATTGCATCTCTCGACAGGAACTGGTTCAAATGCCGGTCCGGTCGCACCTGGGCCACGCCGGAGATGAACTCCACCCAGTGCGACGGCACGCAGAATTCGAGAAAGGACATGACCAGCAGGCCACCCGGCTTGAGCACGCGGTGCGCCTCAAGGATATACCGATAGGTGTCCTCGTGGGCCAGGTGGGTGAACACGGAGAAGAAACAGGCGAAATCAGCTGACTCCGCCTCCGCCGGAATCGTTGCACCCTGACACAGTTCAAAGCGCCAGTCCTCCCTCCGGCAAAGGTCCTTGGCATACTCGAGCAGCCGGGGCACCACGTCGCAGCCGAGGTAGTCGATCTTCGGGAACGGCGCCAGCTGACAGGCCAGTCTCCCACTGCCGCATCCCACATCGACCACGCGATGGTCGTCCCGCAGCCCGAGCGAGCGCAGCAGGTAGTGCTCGAGTTTTCCCACCGCGACAAATTCGCCCCCCACCGCCCGGCTCAACGCCTCGTCGGCGCTCAACCGGCGCTCCAACTCGGCCACATGCGTGCGATAGTCTTTCTCGTAGTCAACGGGGGACATAGCCCCGAACTGTGCCGCAGATGGGAACCTCCGCAAGGTTCGTAACCGTCAATCGCCATCCACCCGCTCAATTCGCTCATGGCCGTCAGGTTCGGCAAACGGGGCCCGCACCACCGGAGTCTCGGCGCCGGTGCGCACCGGCGTCCGTCCAGCCGCCCCCCCCCGCGCCCCCACCCCACAGACCCTTGCCGGGTGGTAGCGGTGGA
>JAEUGZ010000148.1 GCA_016794725.1 Opitutaceae bacterium
TTGTGCTATATAGTGATGTCCGGGCGGTTCCTGCTCCTTCTGGCTGGGTACGCTTCGTGGGGTGGGGAGGGTGGGGGTTGGTTGGAGGGGGCGCTCGGAGCGGCAGCGTTCGAAGCAGTCGGGGCAGCGCGGATGAAACGCGCATCCGGTGGGAAGACGCGAAGGGTCGGGAATCTCCCCGGCGACGGAGACGTTCATCTTGCGATCGGGGTCGGGCCAGGGGACGGCTGAGAGGAGCGCTTTCGTGTAGGGGTGAAGGGGACGGAGAAAGAGTTCCCGCGTCGGAGCGATCTCCACCAGCCGACTCGCGTACATGACGGCCACCCGGTCGCAGAAGTGCTTCACGACATCCAGATTGTGGGCAACGAACAGGTAGGTGAGGCGAAACTCCTCCTGCAGGTCCTTGAGCAGATTGAGCACCTGCGCCTGGACGGAGACATCCAGCGCCGAAACCGCCTCGTCGGCGACGATAAGGGCGGGTCGCAGGATGAGGGCCCGTGCGATGCCGATACGCTGGCGCTGGCCCCCGGAAAAGGCGTGCGGGTAACGTTCCCGGTGTTCGGCCTTGAGCCCCACTTTTCGCAGGATCTCCACCACACGGTCCTCCAACTCGGCGCCTCGCGCCAGTCGGTGGATCACCAGGGGTTCCCCCACAATCTGGGCGACCGTCAAGCGCGGGTTCAGGGACGAGTAGGGGTCCTGGAAAATCATCTGCATTTCCTGCCGCAGACCCTTGAGCGACCGTTCCGGAAGCTGCGCCAGATCGACGAGCCCGGTGGTCGATCGGAAGAGGACCCGCCCCGAGGTCGGAGTCAGGGCTCGCAGGATGGCACGGGCCGCCGTGGTCTTGCCTGAACCGGATTCGCCCACGAGACCCAGGGTTTCGCCGCGAAGGAGCTGGAAACTGACGTCGTCCACGGCGCGGATCGTGCCGACTTGCTTGCGCACGAGACCGCGACTCCAGATCGGAAAGTGTTTCGTGAGACCTTCCACGCAGAGCATCACCGCCTCCGGCAATTCGGTCGGTGCGGCATTTATAGATACCGGTGGGTGAGACGGATTCATCCGACCTCCTTTCCCCCTTGTCCTGCAGCGATCTCTTCGGTCCGGACGCAGGCCACCCACCGCTCTGGTTCCAGCAAGCGGGCGACCGGCGCAGATCCCAAGTCACATCGACCCGGTTGGGCAAACTCGCAGCGCGGATGGAACGGGCAGCCGGGAGGAATCGACGTGAGCGAAGGCACCGTGCCTGGGATCGAGGAGAGCCGCCGGCGTCCCTCGTTGAGCGACGGAAGCGATCGCAGCAGGCCTTGCGTGTACGGGTGACGCGGCTGCCGTAGGATGGCGCGCACACTGCCTTGTTCGACGATGCGCCCCAGGTACATCACCGCCACCTCGTCCGCAACCTGGGCGACCACACCGAGGTCGTGGGTGATGAGCAGCACGGAACATCCGATCTCGACCTGCAGGCTCTTGATGAGGGCCAGGATCTGCGCCTGGATGGTCACATCCAATGCCGTCGTTGGCTAGTCGGCGATCAGCAGCTACGGCCGGAATACCAGGGACATGGCAATGACGACCCGTTGGCGCATGCCGCCGGAGAGTTCGTGTGGGAACTGGTCGAAACGACGCTCGGGACTCGACATGCCCACTTTCCTGAGCATGTCGATCCCGGTGCGACGGGCGGCCTCCCTGCCGACCGGCTGATGCAGCAGGATCGCCTCCATGATCTGGTCCCCGATGGTGTGCACGGGCGAGAGAGCCGTCATCGGTTCCTGAAAAATCATGCTCACCTTGCCGCCCCGCACGTCGTAGAGCCGTTCGTCGTCGTCACGCAGCGCGGCCAGGTCGATTTCACCGCCCTGTCGCGGACGAAGCAGCACCTGTCCCCCCACGATGCGACCGGGCTTCTGCACCAGACGGAGAATCGAGTAGCTGGTGACGCTTTTCCCGCAGCCCGATTCGCCGACCAGGGCGAGGGTCCGCCCGCGCGGGATGGAAAAACTGATGCCATCCACGGCGCGCAGTGCCTGGCCTTCGTCGCTGACGAAGTGGGTGCGGAGATCGCGAACCTCGAGGACGGACGGGTGCATGTCAGCGCGAGCTATAGGGGTCGGCGGCATCGCGCAGTCCGTCGCCCAGGAAGTTGAAGGAAAGAACCGTGACCACGATCGGAACGACCGGAAGAAGCAGCCAGGGATAGTTGGCGACGTTCTGCACGCTCAGGCAGTCCTGAAGCAGGACACCCCAGCTCACGATGGGAGGCCGAAGACCGAGTCCGAGAAAACTCAGGGCCGTCTCACCCAGAATCATGGCCGGCACACTGAGGGTCAGGACGACAATGATGTGACTGGTGAAACCCGGAAGGAGGTGTCGGAACATGATGCGCGAGTGGGATGCACCGAGCAGTCGGGCCGCCACGGCGTAGTCCTCCTCACGAAGAGCGAGAATCTTGCCCCGCACCACGCGGGCCAAGCTGGTCCAGCTCAGCAGGCTCAGCACCATCGTGATTGCGAGGTAGGTGGTGAGGGGCGACCAGTCCGGCGGCAGGATCGCCCCGAGGGCGAGCCAGAGCGGCAGGTTGGGGAAGGAGTTCACGACCTCGATCACCCGCTGGATGAACGTGTCCACCTTTCCGCCGACATACCCCGAAACGCCGCCGATGCCGATGCCGAGCACAAAGGTGACGAGGATCGCCACGAGTCCGACCGAAAGGCTAACGCGGCCACCGTGGACCAGCCGGCTGAAGATGTCCTGTCCGTACCGGTCCGCACCGAGCAGATAGAAGGTGGGCTCGGAAACCGGTCGTTCGAGGCGGGCGAGCCGTGTCCGGTCAATGCCAACGAAGTGGCGGTGGGTCGGGAGCAGGCCCAGGAGCCGCCTGGGTTCCCCGCGCACGAAGAAACCGATCGGGATGACCTGGGTGCGATTCTCCCGGTAGGTTTTTCGCAGGGTGACCGGATCGATATGGCGATCAAGGGCCAGGACGTGGAGGCCATGCTCCAGGGAAAAGCGGGGCAGCTGTGGCGGACAGTTCGCGGTGGCGAGGTTGCGCCAGGTCGGCGCGTGCGGCGCGAAGAATTCCGCGAAGGCGGAGACGAAGTAGAGCACCCCCAGGACAAACAGAGCCCCAACAGCGAGCCGATGCTTGAGAAAGCGGCGTTGGATCAGCGCCCATTGGCTCTCGCGGGTCGCGGCAGCGACCTCGTTTGCACGCACCGGTGGTTCTGAAGCGCCGGTGCTCATCGCGATCCTCCTTCCATGCGGATGCGAGGATCAAGCCACAACAGCAGCAGGTCGCTCACCAGCGTGCCGCACACGCCCAGGAGGCTCAGCACCATGAGCATGGAACCCGCGAGGTACACATCCTCCACCAGCACCGCGTCGAGCATCACCGGGCCCACCATGGGCAGGCTGAGCACCAGGGCCACGATCGCTCCACCCGAGACGAGGTGCGGGAAGAGCCCGCCCAGGCCCGAGACAAACGGATTGAGGGCCAGGCGAACCGGGTATTTGAAGAGCAACTTCAGCGGGCGGACGCCCTTGGCCCGCGCCGTTGTCACATAAGGCCGCTTGAGCTCGTCCAACAGGTTCGCCCGCATCACCCGGATCATGCTGGCCGTGCCGCCCACCCCGAGCACGAGTACCGGAATCCACAGGTGCCTGAGCAGGTCCATGACCTTGGCTCCGTTCCATCCCGGCATGGTGGCGAACTCGGGTGAGAAGAGTCCCGATACCGAGAGCCCGAACCATCGGTTGGCCATCCACATCAGCACCACCGCCAGCAGAAAGGGCGGCACGGACATGCCGAGGAAGCCCAGGAACGTCAGGGCATAGTCGCCCAGGGAGTATTGACGCACGGCGGAATAGATGCCGATCGGGAGGGCCACGGCCCAGGTGAACAGAATGGTCGCGAGCGAAACGACGACTGTCAGGAGGATGCGGTCGCCCACGACGTCGTTCACTGGCTTGTTGTGTTCCATCGACAGCCCGAGGTCGCCCTGCAGCAGGCCGCGATCTGCCGGATCCAGCGTGAAGAACCACTTCAGGCCGATCCAGTGCAGGTAGCGGACCGTCATCGGCTGATCGAGGTGGAAGTCGCGGCGGAGGTCGGCGACCTGCTGCTCCGAGGCTGCGCCCCCGGCCATTTCCAGCTCCATGAGCTTCGTTTCAACGAAGTCGCCCGGTGGCAGCTGCACGATGACAAACACCAGGATCGAAACGACACCGAGGGTCGGGATCATGAGCAGCAGCCGGCGCCCGATGAAGGGATGGCGCACGGCGATTCCGACCAAGACCAGGCCGAGGACGGCGAGAATCAAGCCGCGGAGCAACCCTGATTCGTGTGGTGCGGTTCCGACCGCTGTCTCCCCCTCCTCCAGGGGCGCCCCCGGCATCGGATCGACGTGGAGCATCGTGTGTTCGAGCTGGGCCGCCGTGGCTGCGGGGGCTGGCGGGGGATCCTGCCAGAAGTAGAGTTCCATACCGGTGTTTCCCGGTGACTGGAGATTGGCGCCGACGAGCGCCCGCCGCGGCACGTTGCGCAACCCATCGCTAACGACCGTCAGCTGCGGCGGCGGAGTACTGATGCTGATGTGCCAGAGATGCCGGGCGCCGATGTCGGTGATCTCGCGAAAGAGCGCGATCCGCCGCGCCTCGTCGGGGGTGCGCAGGATCTCATCGTAGAGTTCCATGGTGCGGCGCAGGGGATGGCCGACCGGCGGCTCGATCGCGTTGCCCCGCTGCGCCGCGGGATTGCCGTGGAGTCCGCCGTTCTGGAACCAGATGCCGAATCCCGGCGCAAACGACGACCACCGGTAAGTGGGCACGAAACTCCGCGGCTCGATCAACGGGTAGAACTCGCTCTCCCCGGTGTAGACGGTGAAGTCATGCTCGTAGGCATTCATCTCCGACTCGAAGAGTTTCCGGGCCTTGATGCGGGCGACGCAACGCACCCCGGCGCGCGCCCAATCCTCGACAATGAACTGGGCCGGTCCGTTGGCGGTCATATCCGTCAGGTGCATGAACCACGTCATCCGCGTGCCGTCCGGGAACGTCCGAAAACCCTCGCCATCGCGTCCGGTAAGTCCCGCCGCATCGAGCAGGGCGTTGGCGCGGTCTGGATCGTGGACGGTGAACGCCGTCAGCAGGTCCGGATTGTGGAACGGGGAATCGGGACCAGGGTCAAGCTGGGCCGGCTGGGTCTGGCCATTGAGCTCCGCGTCGATGATGGCGCGTCGGTCAATCGCGAGGGAAAGCGCCTGTCGGAACCGATCATCGTTGAGCAGTGCGTGTTTGCGCCCGGTCTCGGGCACTGCCGGCTCCACGCGACGGTTAAGATTGGGGAAGACGGTGAAGACGGAGCGAGTCGCCGGCTGCCAATGGTAGACCGAGTAGTGGTTTCGAGCCGCTTCGCTCATGAGCAGCACATGATCTTCGTAGCGGAGATGACGCTCCTGCATGTTTGGCTGGCCCGTGGCGGCGGCCAGGCCGATCAGGTTGGACGGCCGAATGTCGAGCACGAGGCGGTCGAGGTAGGGCAGTTGGTTGCCCTCGGAATCCACCGCGAAGTAGTACGGATTGCGCACGAAGACATGCGGCGCGTTGGGCGAGTAGGTGCGGTAGACCCAGGGCCACAGGCGGGGATGCTCGGGGTTGAGGTGGTGTTTGAGTCTCCGATACACTGCCAGCGGGCTGGACTGACCCAGGGTGCGCATGGCCTCGACGATCGCCGCCTTGTCACCGAATTCCGGGTGAAACCGGCGCAGGTAGTGTGCCGGCGTGCAGTAGTCGGCGTAGAGCTGGGGGTCGCCGCTGACGCTGGCGACCCGTTCGGCGAAGAGCGGATTTGGCTGGTTGAAGATGAACCGGACCGTCAGCCGGTCCACCTTCTCCACCCGACCGATGCCTCCGCTGGCGCGAAGCACCCGGGGCGAGGCCTTGAAGTAAAGTACCTCGCACTCGTACCAGTAGAGAAGGTCATCCGCAGTGAACGGGTGCCCGTCCGACCAGCGCATACCCTCGCGAAGCGTGAACGTCCATTCCCTCGCATCAGGCGAAGACTGCCAGGCCTTGGCGATGTGGGGAACCAGGGGTCGTCCCTGGGGCGACCATCGCACGAGGTTGGGATATGAAAGTCGCCAGTAAATGGTGCGAAGGTCCTCGATTGAATTCGCGAGGCGAAGCCAGTCTCCGCCGTACTTTCCGGTGCCATCCGGTCCACGGAGGACCACCGGTTCCGGCCCGACTCGTTGGGCCACGGTTTCCAGTTTGCCTTGCCGGACCAGGTTCGAAAGGACCGGTGCCTCTCCCCGGGGCCACCACGGAGCTCTGACTCCCTCGGCGTAGTCCGCGGCCAGCACCAGCTGAGGTGGATGACCGGCATCGAGTCGCGCCTCCCGGCGCGCATTGACTTCCGCGATCTCCGCGGGCGAGCGCTGGGGCACGGGGGCATTGAGATCAGGACGAACGATCCAGCCGCTGATCACGACCAAGCCGGCCATGCCGATGAACGCCGCCACGGAGCCAATCCCCGCCTTTAGCCACAGGCTTCGCATGGTTCAGCGCGGACGGGCCGCGAAGGTGCGTTCGTAGACGATCTCTCCGTTCACATCGTGGTGTCGCAAGGTGAGCGTGGGTGGTGACGTGCCCGTTTCTCGCACTTCGCCGCTGAGGAAGCCACCGTCGATGCGGAGAAACTGGTGCAGGGGGGTGCGTTTCACCTTGGTCACAAACTCCGCGGCCATGCCGAAGCAGGCCGGACCGCAGCCGAACTCATTTAGGCCGGTTTCGGGATCGATGGAGTGGTACTGCCAGTGGCGGTCACCGGCGACGACGAGGGTATTGGGGATCGCGGCGAGCCTTCGGCGGACCTCTTCGCCTTCGGCTCGAAACACATCGTCGGCCAGGGAGTCACCGCCCTCGCCACTCTTGTAATCCACATTGGGACCGACGATCGGGACTCCGCTGATCACGACGCGGAAGGTGGCGGTTGATCGGCGGAGTGAATCAAACAACCACTGCTTCTGGTCGGCTCCGAGCAGGGTTCGATCGGCGACCTTCTCTCCTTTGCGCGCATTGCGGTGTTCCCGGCTTTCGAGCAGCCAGATCTCGAGATCGCGTCCCCAGCGCACCGACCGGTAGCCGGGTGCTGGTGGCATGGGGAGTTGTTCGGCACCGATGCGAACGCCCTCGCTGAACGTCAGCGCGCCGAACTGGTCCCCGGGGGCCGAATCGTTTCTTGAAATGTCGTGGTCGTCCTTGATGAAGTAGGCGGAAACGCCCCGATAGAATTCACGCACCGTCGGCCAGGCACTGGTGCGGTTCCACTTGAAGCGCGCCAGCGCCGGGGTGAGTCCGTAGGGGCGGGGTTTGTCGAGGTAGACGAAGTCACCGGTGTGGACAAAGAAGTCTGGCGCCCACCGGCGGGCGGAGCCGTACATCCGGAAGCCGCCGACCTCGTCGTCGCGGCGTTCATCATCATGGCAGGTCGTGATGATGAACCGGACGGGCGCGGATTGGTCTGCGGCGAAGGGAGTGACAAAGTGGCCCTCGACGGTTTCGCCGGGTTGGCCAGAGAGCGCGCGCGACTCCACGGTCACGGCGTAGCGCACCCCGGGTGCGAGGTCGGTGAGGCGTATCTGAGCGGTGAAGTCGGCGGCCGGGCTTGTCCGTGTCCATGCGGTCGAGCGGACAGGCGAACGCTCGTCGAGGCGTCGCCAGACCACCCGCACTTCGCCCTCGGCTCCGGGAACTGATCCCTCCATGTCCTTCAAGGCCGCCCCGGGCGGCAGTTGCGCCATAGGGTCGGCAGCCTCCGCCTCGCGGCGTTTCACTTCAATGAACTGCAATCCGCCGTGTCGCGGTGCAGTCACGGAAGCGAGGCGCGTCCAGACAACGGCCGACGCTCCCGTGACTTCGCCGATCTTGATGCCGGTGGGTTGGAAGACGCTGGCGGCGGCGACCCATGCCGTCGCGCCCAAGACGACCGCACCGGCGACTGCGCATTGAACGAGGCGGATCATTCGGAGATCGGCTTCTTCGGAGGAAGCCGGTCAATGCCGAGCCGCTGGGCCCAGGCCGTCCACCGGGCTTCGAGCTCCCGTGCGATTTCCGGACGCGAGCCCGTGAGGTTGTTTTGTTCCCCGCGGTCCTTGGAAAGGTCGTATAGTTCCCACGGGTCCTTGCCGTACCGCGTCAACTTCCAGTCACCGGAGCGAATCGAAGCATCTTCATTGTACTCCCAATACAGGGTGCGTTCGCCCAGGTTCCCCGTGTTGCTGAATACGGAAAGCAGGGAGCGACCCTCGAGCGCGGGGGTCGGCTTCCCTTCCCATAGTTCCGGTCGCGTGGCTCCGGCGAGTTCGAAGAAGGTGGGTGCCAGATCGATGATGTGGCCCACGTCGTGACGCACCGAACCGGGCCGCGCTTTCAGGCCGGCGGGCCAGCAGGCGATGAACGGTGTCGCGTAACCGCCTTCATAACACGTGTCCTTGTAGCCGCGGAAGGGGGTGTTGCTGACCGCGGCCCAGGGAGTGTCGTAGGTGTGAAATGAATCCATCGGTCCGGGACCGGAGGTGGGTTCGTCCTTGGTGGTGGTCCCGTAGTGGTGGGTGCCGCCGGAAGCGCCGTTGTCAGAAAAGAATACAATTAGGGTGTTCTCCAGTTTTCCCAAGGACTCGAGTTTTGCCACCAACCGCCCGATGTTCTGGTCGAGGCGATCGACCATGGCCGCATAGACCGCCATCTTGAGGTCCCAGCGATCCTGGTCCGGCACCTCGTTCCATGGCATGATCAGTTGGCTGTCGTCCCAGAAACGGGGAAGCCAGGGACCCAGCTTGCGGACGTCGGCGTACTTGATCGAGCCGCGGGGCGGGAGCTGCTGCATGCCGGGCGTGAGCAGTCCCTGGGCGCGCTGTCGCTCGTATCGGGCGGTGCGGATCACGTCCCAACCCGCGAGGTACTTGCCGCGGTACTTCGCAATGTCCTCGGGCCAGGCCTGGATCGGGTAGTGAGGGGCGGTGTACGCGAGGTGCAGGAAAAAGGGACGGTCGTCCTTCTGGTCCTGGATGAATTGCAGGGCCCGGTCGGTGTAGGCGTCTGTCGAATAGAACTTCGGGTCATCCGGAGTCCAGGGCCGGAACTCCTGTCCGTCGAACGCCCAGCGACGCTCACCCTTGTCCTGGGAGGGGGCCGGTTCGCCGGGACGCTGACGACCGGGGTTGAAGTGGTTGACCTGGCCGTCGACCAACCCGAAGGAATGCTCGAAGCCAAGCTGGACGGGCAGGTCCCGTCCGTGCCACTTGCCTGACATCCAGGTGGCGTAGCCGGCGGAGCGAAGCGTTTGCGCCACCGTCGGCGCGCCCCGGAGGTGTCCTGGTGAGCGTCCCATGCCCACCTGGTGCGGATAGAGACCCGTGAGGAAGGAGGCGCGGGAGGGAAAGCACTTCGGTGTGGTGTAAAACTGGGAGAACCGCACTCCCCGTGCGGCGAGCTTGTCCAGGTTGGGTGTGGCAATCTCCGAACCGAAGCAGCCGATGTCGGAGTAGCCCATGTCATCCGCGACGATCATGATGATGTTCGGGCGTTTCTCCGCGGCAAAGGCGGGGCAGGTCAGCGTCAGGCCGCCGATGAAGGCGGCGAGCAGCAACCGGTGAAGCAATGGAAACGAGGGCATGGCGGGGAGGACGTGGGGCGGAAGGGCGGGCAGGGGGCGGCGGGGACGACCGGCAGGAACCGATTCAGGGAGCGACGTAGCGACGGGTGTGCGGCTGGGGCACCGGGCGGGCCTTCTCATCGTCGGTGTCGGAGAATTCCATCCAGTGAGGCACCAGCGTGCCCACCCAGCCGTCGGCCAGGTGTGCCTGCTGTTTCAGCCGTTCGAGAACGTGCTCGAAGCGTTCCTCGTCGATCAGCCCGCGCAGACCCTCCCAGCGGGTGACAAAGGAGTGAGCGGCGGCGGCGCCGGCGTAGTAGCGATCGTAGAGTTCCTGAATGAGGGGACGACCGTTGCGCAGGGTTCGCTCCCAGGGAACGTGGTGAAAGAAGAGGAGGAGGGCTTCCGGACAGGTGTCCACGTTCTCGTACCGGGAGCGCCAGGGTTCGGCAAATTGTGCCGCGTAGCCCGAGCCGGTGCGGGCGGTGCGATCGAAACCCACGCCGTCCTTGGTGGCGCCGTGGTGGTCGATGCGATAGATAGGATCGGGCACGAAGTGATCGACGCGCCGGGTCATGTGATTCAATCCTAGCGGCGAAGTGTAGTTTTCGAAGGCGCCGCGGGATTCAAGCAGGATGCTGGCGACGGTTCGGACCACGAGCGGATTCCGCCCAAACGTGAGTTCGGCCCACTCCTGGGCGATCGATTCGGCCGTCGTGGCGGTTGGGTTCCAGGCGAGCCGGGCCAGAGCAAAGGTGTTGGCCTGGGCGAGGAGGTGGCCGGTCCAGTTGCGTGAGTTTCCAGTGTTCATGACTCCGACGATTCCATTGCGGGTGCCGGGATGGACTGCATTCTCCATCAGGCGCGCGACGGTTGCCCCCGGACCGCGCGCATGGGTGTCGAAGTCCAGGACTTCGCGCCACATGGGGGCGAGGAAACAAACGTGTTTGTCCTGACCGGTGTACTCCTGGGTGATTTGCAGTTCCAGCAGCTGATTGGTGCGCGGCATGGCCCCGAGAAGCGAGGAGACTGGTTCCCGCACTTGAAAATCAAGTGGCCCGTTCTTGATCTGGATGAAGACAGTGGAGGCGAACTGACCGTCGAACGGCGCGAAATTCTGGTAGGCCTGGACCACCCGGTCACCCTTTGCGCGGTCATAGACAAAGGCACGCCAGTGGACCGTGCCTCCGTAGGGAGCGAGGACCGAGGCGATCAGATTGGCCCCGTCTGCGTGGGTGCGCCCGTACTTCATTGGACCGGGCTCGCCCTCGGAGTCGGCCTTGACCAGGAAACCACCGAAGTCTGGGATGGCGGCGTAGATCTCGGCCGTTTTCGCCTTCCACCACTCCTTCACCTCGGGTGCGAACGGATCGGCGGTGGTGAGTCCGCCGACCAGGATCGGGCTGAAAAAGTTGACGGAAATGGAGAGACGCACGCCGTAGGGACGGAGCACCGACGCCAGGGCGGCGAGTTTGGGAAGGTAGTCGGGAGTCAGCAAGCGCCAGCCTTCCAGTCCCCGCTTGGCGGTGTTCACATTGTTGATCATCACGCCATTCATTCCCATGGCGGCCAGAAGCCGGGCCCAGTCGCGCAGTCGGGGATCGACGGTGCCGGGGAGTGCCTTCCAGTCAAAGAAGCTCTCACCGGCGTAGCCACGCTCGATCGATTCATTGCGGAAATTGGGGGCCCGGTGCGGATTATCCCAGTGATTGGCGACTCGGACCGCCACGGTCGGCGCGTCCTCCAGATCGAGTCCGACGAGGGGCAGACCACGCTGCGCCCGGCGGAGAAGCGTGAAGGCTCCGTAGATCAGACCGGAGTCCCCGTTGCTGGCGATGACGAGCCACGGTCGTCCCGCCGCGACCCCGGACTTGAGAACGAATCCCTCGGGTCCCAGTCTGGCCAGTCGCGTCTCCTCAATCGCGGCCGCGATGACAGGAGAATCGGACCTCGATCCCAGCAGGATCCGGCCCGCCGCCGGGCCGCCCGTGCCGGGCGCGATCGCTCCGAAGGCGCGGTGCAATTCCCTTTGGGCCGACTGGGCGACGGGCCGATCAGGAGCGAGGACCTCCGCACTGAAGCGCGCGTACTCTTCGCGACGGGCCGCCTCCGGTTCGGGACGGTAGCGCAGCCAGAGTTCATAGCCGTCTTCCGCCTGAACCGAGGCCGGAATCCCGGCGTACAGCGTCACCATCCAGAAAACAATGCGGAGCGGCTTGATCATGTGAGTTCGGAGAGGCGGCGTGCGCCCGGCTTGAGTGAGACCAGTTCGGAAAGCGAGATCCGCCGTCCCGAGACCAGCGACTGGTTGGCCGCTGCGCCGACCAGGATCGAGGCGGCGCCCTGTTCGTGTCCTGCGACCCGCCCGAGGGCATCGGAGGCCCCGTTGCCGCCGAAAAGGTGACGAACCATAAGCGGGTCGCCGCCCCAATGCCCCCCGGGACCGGCCTGCGCGGCCACACTATAGGGACTTCCAAAGTGCGGATACACTCGGATGAAGGTCTTTTCGGTGTCTGGCCGACCCTCGGAATCACCGTTATCCGAGGGCGAGTGGCCCTCGTCGCTCTCAGATTTGGTGCCGTGCGACTTCTCGAATTGGTAATACTCCAGCCGGCCTCGATCGCCGTTGAAAACCACGCGCATACCTTCGCGTGGACTGAAGGCATTCAGGGTGTAGGTGAGCATCACGTCACTGCGGTAGCGCACGATGACACTCAGGTCGTCCTCGATGTCGATTCCCGGACGGAAGACGTTGCGGTCGCGGATGTAGCCGGTTTCCGGCTCGGCCGCGAGATAGAGATCCCTGAAGTGCGGGTTGGCGCTCAGGTCGATCGCGAACGCGTCGCCCCGCGCCGCGTCCTGCCCAGTGTAGCGCGGGTAACGCGTGCGTGAGCCTTCGCCCCGGGCGACGGCGTTGGTGTCCCCGTAGAAGCGCAATCCTCCGCTGGCAAACACGTCGGCCGGGATGGAGTCGGTCCACCAGTTCACGAGATCGAAGTGATGGGTCGACTTGTGCACCAGCAGGCCGCCGGATTGGAGTTTCTCGCTGTGCCAGCGTCGGAAGTAGTCAGCGCCGTGGCGCGTATCCAGCAGCCACTCGAGGTTGACGCTCTTGACCCGGCCGACGACCCCGCTATCCAGAAGCTCCTTGACCTTGGCGTTCGTGGGCGCCCAGCGGTAGTTGAAGGCCACGGTGATCCGTCCCTCCGGGCAGCGCTGCGCCGATTCGAGGATGCGACGACATTTGACCTCGTCGGTGGTCATGGGCTTCTCGGTCACGACATGGCAGCCCAGCTTCAGCGCCCGGACAATGTACTCGTCGTGGTGCGAGTCGACGGTGGCAACCACGACCAGATTGGACCGGGTGGACCGGATCATTTCCTCAAATTGATCGGCCCCGAATGTCGCCACCGCCGGGTGACCATGCTTTTCCACCAACCATCGGTTGTGGGCCGCCATCCGGGTGGCGCTGATGTCGCAGAAGCCCACCAAATCAGCGGATTTGCTGCTGGCCAGCTCGTCGATGAAGCGCGTGGCGCGATGGCCGACGCCCACGAAGGAGACGCGGTGTCTCATGACCCCGGAGGCACGCGTCACAGTTCCCACGAGAGGCCGAAGGAGTAGCTCCGGCCCGTCATGCCATAGAAGAGCTGGCGGGAGCGCACCCCGTGGTACTGCAGTTCGGGCGTGTCCTCGAGGTTGTTGGCCGTGAACTGCACGGTCCAGTGCTCGCGGAAGCGGTAGCCGACCTGCAGGTCGAGCCGGGTGTCATCGTCATAGAAGACGTCGCGACCAGCGCCGACCAGTTCGCTCAGGTACTGGGAGCGCATCGAATAGGAGAGGCGGCCGGACCAGCCGTATTTCTGGTAGGAGAGCGCGACATTGCCGACTGACTTCGCCTGCTTGAACAGCGTGAATGACTCGCCCGGGCGTTGCGGCACGTCGACATCGGAGTCCACCCAGGTGAGGTTCCCGTAGAATCCCAGCCCGTCGAACGGGCTCGGCAGGAAGCGCAGTTGTTGCTGGTAGCTCAGCTCCACACCCGAGAGGCTGGCTTGGCCGGCATTCAGCTTCGTCACATAGGTGTAGCGCTTGACGCCGGTTCCGTCGTCGAAGTCGATCGAGCTATTCGCCGTGTAGATGGGACCGTCGAGGTCCTTGTAGAAGTATCCGAGCGATACGATACCAACACGGGGCAGGTAGT